>NZ_JBEXYU010000023.1:0-183890 GCF_040631115.1 Nonomuraea sp. NPDC005692
GGTGGGGTTCGCGGAAGTTGAGCATCGCCACGCGGACGCCCGCGAGTGGCCGCTCGTCCGCCGTCGCGTCGCTCGTCCGTGGCCGCGTCGTGCTCAGACCGCTTCTGCCACGATGACGCGCGGGCTGCCCGGCAGGGCCAGCTTGTCCACCGGCTTCCAGGCGGCCTCGTCGAGCCAGGCGCGCACCTGCGACTCCTCGTAGACGACGGTCCCGTCGATCACCAGGTACTCCCCGGCGTGCAGCGCGTCGATGGCCCGCTGCTCGGCGTCGTCGTCGAGGAAGAAGTCGAGCAGCAGCAGCCGCGCCCCCGGCGCCGCCGCCGCGCGGGCGTTGCGCAGGATGGCCCGGTTCTGCTCGACGCCGAAGCGGTGGATGACGTGGTTGACCATGACCAGGTCGTACGGGCCGGCGGGCGTGGCCGTGTCGGTCGGGACGCCGGTGACCTCCGCGCGGTCGGCGAACCCGGCCTCGGCCACCTGCGCGGTGATGGAGTCGGCGAAGGTCGGGTCGTACACGAAGGAGGCCCGCAGCCCCGGGTTGGCGCGCAGGGCCTCGAAGGCGAAGGCGCTGGACAGGCCGCCCAGGTCCAGCAGGCTGCGGAAGCCGGAGAAGTCGAACGCGCCGCCCAGCATCCTGGCGTGCAGGCTGTTGTACGTCATCACCCCGGCCATGAACGTGCCCCACCGGTCGCCGGAGGTGTCCAGGACGCCCGGCTCGGTGGTGTCCACGGTCGTGTCGAACTGCAGCCAGTGGCCGTAGCTGATCTGGTTGAGGAAGGTGAGGAACGGCCCGAGGTCGAGCTCGGACGACTTCTGCCCGGCCAGGTAGCCGGCCGCGTCGGCGCCGAGGGCGTACCGGCCGTCGGTCCTGGTCAGCAGGCCGAGCCCGGCCATGCTGTCGGCCAGGATGCGGGCCATGCGGGGGGTGACGCCGGTGGCCGCCGCGATCTCCCCGGCGCTGCGCTCGCCGTCCGCGAGCGCCTCGAACAGCCCGATGCGGCTGGCCGCGAAGAGCTGCTTGGCGCCCATGTAACCGGTGGCGATGGCGACGATCGGATCCGGCGTGGGGGAAGGCGTGGACATGGTCAAGGCCCTGCCCTTTCTGTATTGTCTACGAATGTAGACGTTCACCATAGACCCTCTGTCTACGAACGTGGAATAACCGTTGACAGTAGGGGGACCCTCTGTCAACCTTTGTAGAACTATCTGGCTCGAACATGGCTTTTCGGCAGCTCAGTGTGGGTTTGCGTGCCCCACTTCGAGCACGGGACCGGTGCCTGGAATGGAGCTCTCGCGCATGTCGCTGCTCAACCTGACGGATCTGACCATCGGCGTCACCCGGGAGGACGCCGAGCCCCAGGAACTCGTCCACCGGCTCACCCTCGACGTCGCCTCCGGGCAGACGCTCTGCGTGGTGGGGGAGTCGGGCAGCGGCAAGACCGTGACGGCGCTGTCGATCATCCGCCTGCTGGAGTTCGTCGCCCCGGCCTACACCGAGGGCACGATCGAGGTCGGCGGCGTGGACGTCACGCGACTGAGCGCCGAGGGCATGCGCGCCTACCGGGGCGCCCGGATCGGGATGATCTTCCAGGAGGCCCTGGACTCGCTCAACCCCGCCCAGCGCGTCGGCGTGCAGCTCATCGAGGGCTACCGGCCCGAGGGCGCGCTGCCCCGGCAGGCGCTGCGCCGGGGCAGCCGGCTGCGCCGCGAGGCCGAGGCCAAGGCCAGAAGCCTGCTCACCGAGGTAGGGCTGGCCGACACCGACCGGATCATGGCGCTCTATCCGCACCAGATGTCCGGCGGCATGCAGCAGCGCGTGATGATCGCCATGGCGTTGATGTCCGACCCCGACGTCCTCATCGCCGACGAGCCGACCACCGCGCTCGACGTGACGACGCAGGCCGAGATCCTGGCGCTGTTCCGCCGCGTGCAGCGTGAGCATCGGACCGCCTGCGTCTTCATCACCCATGACATGGGCGTCGCCGCCGAGATCGCCGACCGGATCGCCGTCATGTACCGGGGCAGGCTGGTGGAGGTCGGCGACAAGATGGACATCCTCCTCAAGCCTACGCATCCGTACACCAAGGCGCTGCTGGAATGCGTGCCCCAGCTCGGCGTCAGCCGCCGTACGGGATTCCCGACGATCTCGGAGGCGAAGCTGCGGGCCGCCACCGAGGCCACCTCAGGGGGCTCCGGCGGGACCGTGACCGAGACGCCGGCGCTCGGCGACGAGCCGGCGCCGGTGACCGGCACCCCGCCCCTGGTCATCGAGAACGTCACCAAGGTCTACCGGACCGGTCGCAGAGCGAGCGTGCGCGCGGTCGGCGGCGTCTCGCTGGAGATCGCGCCCGGTGAGTTCTTCGGCCTGGTCGGCGAGTCCGGCTCGGGCAAGACGACGCTAGGCCGCATGGTCAGCGCCCTGGAACGGCCGACCTCGGGCAGCATCTCCTTCGGCGAGCACCGCATCACCGAAGCGGGGCTGCGCGGCGACGAGCGCGCCTTCCGCCGCGCCACCCAGCTGATCTTCCAGGACCCGCAGAGCTCGCTCGACCCCCGGCACACCGTGGCCCGCATCATCGCCGAGCCGCTGCGCGAGCTGACCCCGCTGCGCGGCGCGGACCTCGACCGGCGGGTGGCCGAGCTGATCGACGAGGTCGGCCTGCCCGCCGACTGCGCCCGCAAGCTGCCCTCACAACTGTCCGGCGGCATGCGCCAGCGCGTGTCCATCGCGCGCGCGGTCGCCGCCGAGCCCAGGCTCATCGTCGCCGACGAGCCCACCTCCGCCCTCGACGTCTCCGTCCAGGGCCAGGTCATGAACCTCCTCCTGCAGCTGCGCCGCTCGCACGGCATCAGCTTCCTGTTCATCACCCACAACCTCAGCCTGGTGCTGTCGGTGGCCGACCGCGTCGGCGTGATGTACAAGGGCGACCTCATCGAGGTCGGCGCCCCGGAAACCATCGCCTCCTCCTCCACCCACGAGTACACGCGACGGCTCCTCGCCGCGAACCCCGACTTGTCGGCATACGTGGGATAGCCCCGGGCCGACCTTCTCCTTCTGTCCCCCCTTTTAGAGCAAGAGCGAGAACCCACCATGAACGTGCTCAAGAGCCTGAGGGCCGGGGTCGTCTCCGCCGCCGCGGCGAGCGCCCTGCTGCTCTCCGGCTGCGCGGGCGGCGCGACGTCGTCCTCCTCGTCCTCCTCCGCCGACGCCGGCACCCCCGTACGCGGCGGCGACCTCGTGGTCGCGGTGCCGACCGACCCGCAGTCGCTGGACATGGTCGCCAACCCGGGCCAGGTCACCGCCCACATCGGCAACATGCTGTACGAGAAGCTCTTCGAGGTCGACAAGACCTTCGCGGCCAGGCCGATGCTGGTCGACACCTACAAGCGCAGCGACGACCGGCTCACCTACACCTTCGAGCTGCGCGCCGGTGTCACGTTCCAAGACGGCGCCCCGCTCACCGCCGCCGACGTGGTCGCCAGCCTGGAGCGCTGGCTGAAGAGCCACGTCACCGGCCAGCAGGTCGCCGCCGACGTCAAGAGCCTCAAGGCCACCGGCGACCGCACGGTCACGCTGGAGCTGAAGAAGCCGCGCTACCCGCTGATCGACGAGCTGGCCAGCCCCGGCGCGGAGATCTACGAGGCCAGGAACCTCAAGGACGTGCCGGCCACCGGCTTCGCCAAGGAGGGCGCGGTCGGCACCGGGCCGTACAAGCTGAAGAGCTGGGACATCGGGCAGCAGGTCGTGCTGGAGCGCTACGACGGCTACAAGTCGCGCGCCGAGGAGGACTGGGGCGGCCAGGCCGGCGCCAAGCACGCCTACCTCGACACGGTCACCTACAAGGTCGTCGCCGACCAGGACGCCGTGGTCAACGGCCTGCAGACCGGCCAGTGGGCGCACGCCATGCCCGGCGACGACCAGTACACCCCGCTGAAGAACAACCCCGCCGTGGTCGTGTCGAACCTGGCGGGCGCCAACCAGAACGTGCTGATCCCCAACTTCAACAAGGGCTCCAAGTTCTCCGACGTGCGCGCCCGGCAGGCGCTCAACCTGCTGATGGACAAGCCCGCGCTGAACGCCGCCACCGGCGGCGGCCCCGATCTCACCGTCGAGGTGGGCGCGCTGGTCTCGCAGGACAACAAGGGCCTGTACTCCACCGCCGGCGACGACGTCTACAAGCAGCACGACCCGAACCAGGCCAAGGAGCTGTTCGCGCAGGCCGGCGTCAACGCCGGTGACACCGTGCGCATCCTGACCTCCAGCAGCTACCCGCAGTTCAGCCAGTGGGCGGTGCTGCTGCAGGACCAGCTCTCCAAGATCGGCATCAAGACGAAGATCGACACCTACGACTTCCCGACGATGCTCGGCACGATCACCAAGGACCCCGGCGGCTGGGACATCACCACCCTGTTCTTCAACGCCGCGCTCACCTCGCCCTCGCAGATGCCCGCGCTGACCCTCGGGGCGTTCAACGGTTCCGGCTCGCCCGAGATGGCCAAGCTGATCGAGGACTACAACGCCGCGACCTCCCCCGAGACGGCCAGGACGCTGATGGACCAGCTCCAGTCGTTCGTGTGGCAGCAGTTCCCGGTCATCACGATCAGCCAGTCGAAGCTGTACGCCGCCTACTCGCCCAATCTCAAGGGGTACGACACGTTCTACCGCGTGTTCTGGAACTCCTGGCTGCAGAAGTGAGGGGGGAACATGGCGGGACTCCTGCTCCGGCGGCTGCGTGACCTGGTCGTCATCCTGCTGATCGTGGGCACGATGATGTTCTTCGTCATCCGCCTGATCCCGGGCGACCCGGCCATCGCCATCCTCGGCCCGACGGCCAGGCCGCAGGACGTCGAGGCGCTCCGGCAGAGCATGGGCCTGACGGGCTCGCTGTGGGAG
Source organism: Nonomuraea sp. NPDC005692 (assembly GCF_040631115.1). NCBI lineage: Bacteria > Bacillati > Actinomycetota > Actinomycetes > Streptosporangiales > Streptosporangiaceae > Nonomuraea > Nonomuraea sp. NPDC005692. Next base: position 4,895 of record NZ_JBEXYU010000023.1, read on the forward strand.
CAGTACCTGAGCTGGCTCGGCAACGTGGCGGGCGGCGACTTCGGCTCGTCGATCACCTACCACGCGCCGGTGGTGGGGGTCGTGGCCGAGCACTTCGTCCCGACGCTGACCCTGGCGGTGATCAGCACCGTCCTCAGCTTCGTCGTCGCGGTGCTGGTCGCCTCGTGGAACGCGGTCTCGCCGCGCAACCCCGTGGCCCGCGCGCTCAACCTGCTCTCCTCGCTCGGCATGGCGATCCCCGACTTCTGGATCGCGCTGATCCTGGTGCTGGTGTTCGCCGTGTCGCTGCGCTGGTTCCCCTCCAGCGGGTACGCCGACCTCTTCGCCGATCCGGTCGCCGGGGTGCCGATGCTGGTGCTGCCGGTGGTGTGCCTGGTCATCGGGCAGTCGGCGCTGTTCACCCTGACCCTGCGGGAGAGCGTGCTCGGCGAGTTGCCGCAGACGTACCTGCGCACCGCGCGGGTCAAGGGCCTGTCGGAGCGGCAGGTCATGCTCAGGCACGTGCTGCCGAACGCGCTCATGCCGCTGATCACCCAGCTCGGCAGCAACTTCGCGATGATGGTCGGCGGCATCGTGATCATCGAGTCGATCTTCGTCATCCCCGGACTGGGCTCGTTGCTCATGGGCGCGGTCTCGACCCGGGACTTCCCGCTCGTCCAGGGCGTGACGCTGTTCGTCGCGCTGATGTTCGTGGTCGTCAACCTGGTCGTCGACCTGTCCTACGCCCTCCTCGACCCCAAGGTGCGTGTTTCGTGACTTCCGAGGCCGTCGCCGGGCGCGTCGGGACGGCCGGGCGGCCCTCCGCGGCCTCCCGCGTCTGGCGCCGCAACCGGGTGCTGATCACCGCCACCACGCTGCTCGTCCTCGTCGTGCTGGCCGTCGTGCTGCTGCCGGTGTTCCTGCCGGACGCGAACGCGACCGACCCGGTGCACCGGCTGCTGCCGCCCTCGGCCGACCACCTGCTCGGCACCGACTCCTACGGCCGGGACGTGCTGAGCCGCCTGGTCTCCGGCGGCCGGGCCTCGCTCGGCCTCTCGGCGCTCATCACGCTCTGCGCGGCGTTCACCGGCATGGTGATCGGCCTGGTCAGCGGCTTCTACCGGACCGTGGACGCGATCGTCATGCGGATCATGGACGCCTGGATGTCGTTCCCGGCGATCATCCTGGCCATGGCGCTGGCCATCGGGCTCGGCGCCAGCATCTGGACCGAGCTGATCGCGCTGACGGTCATCTTCACGCCGTTCACGGCCCGGGTGATCCGCAGCCGGGTGCTCGGCGTGGCGGCGCGGCAGTACATCGGGGCCGCGCGGGTGTCCGGCATGCGGCCGGCGAAGATCCTGTTCGTGCATGTGCTGCCCAACGTGCTGCCGCTGGCGCTGGTGCAGGTCGTGATCCTGTCGGCCTCGGCGATGCTGGTGGACGGGGCGATGAGCTTCCTCGGGCTGGGCATCGCGCCGCCCACGCCGACGTGGGGCAACATGATCGCCGAGGGGCGGTCGTACCTGACGCAGGCGCCGTGGCTGATCGTGCTGCCGGGTGCGGCGATCATGTCCTGCGTGCTGCTGCTGAACCTCATCGGGTCGAGCATGCGCAACGTGGTGGACGCGCGTGCCCGGTCGATGAGCGAGCTGGCGAAGCTGCGCACCCGCCGTCCGGCCCGGTGACGGCCCGGTGATGGCCCGGTGACGGCCCGGTGACGGCGGGCGCGCGCGGGGACTCCCGGCGATCGTCGCCGGGCGTCCCCGCGGCCGGGTCAGGGGGCCCAGACGCCGTCGGGGCGGACCTCGCGGTCCAGCCACAGGTCGGCCAGGGCCGCGCGCACCTGCGGGCCGTGCTCGCGCCACAGCCGCAACGCGCCCAGGTTGTCCTCCAGCTGGGCCATCCTGCTCACCCCGAACAGCACGTTGGCCACCGCCGGATGCTCCAGGCAGAACACGATCGCCACCTGGGCGGGCGTCGCGCCGAACTCGCCCGCGACCCGCGCGACGGCGTCCGCGGCCTGCCTGACGGCCTCCCGGATGCCGCCCGGGTCCGCGCCGATCTTCCGTTCGGGGAACTTCCTGCCCACCAGGATGCCGCCCTCGAAGACGTCGCTGGCCTGGAGCGCCAGCGCCCCGGACGCGAAGTGCCTGCCGTAGAAGTCGCCCTCGGCCATCGAACGGCGGGCGATGCTGTACTTGAGCTGGGCGAAGCTCGGCGGCGTCAGCCCCTCCTCGGCGGCGAAGCTCAGCGCGAGGTCGACGTCCTCGGCGATCCAGTTGTTGACGCCCCAGCTCGTGAAGCGGCCGGCCGCGATCTGCTCGGCGACGTCGGTCACGATCTGCCGGATGTCGGGCCGCTGCAGGTAGTCGCCGACCACGACGGTCTCGGCGCTCTCGACGCCGACGCGGTCGAAGCTGACGTCGAGCTGCTCGCGGAAGCCCGTGCGCGGGTACTCCCACAACCACAGCTTGCCGCAGAGCTGCCAGTCGTCCCGGCTCGCGCCCGCCTCGCGCACCGCCCGGCCGAAGATGAGGTCCGTACGGGCCTGCTCGGCGTGCGGGCCCATGTTGTAGTGGGCGACGTCGAAGAGGGTCACCCCGGCGTCGAGTGCCGCCCTGATCAGGGACACCGCGTCGCCGAAGTCCATGCGGTCCCAGGTGTTCCAGGAGCCCAGCCCGAACAGGGACGTCGTGGTGCCGCCCGGTCCGAGGCGCCGTACCGGAACCCGCTGTGTGTCGCTCACGTCGATCCACTCCCTGCCGGACGAGGTCTTTTTGTCTACGCTTGTATAATAATAAACCCAGGACGCCCCCGCAGCCCCGTCTGCGAAGGCCCGTACCGAACAGGAACCCCCACATGAGCGAACCTGTCGTTCCCAGGACCGTCCTCGTCACCGGCGGCGCGAGCGGCATCGGCCGCGGCGTCGCCGAAGCCTTCGCCGCGGCGGGCGATCGGGTCGTCATCGCCGACCTCGACGAGGCGCGGGCCAGGACGGTCGCCGCCGAGCTCGGCGCCCACCACGTCCAGGTGGACGTCGGGGACGCCGCCTCCGTCGAGTCCGCCGTCGCGGCCGTCGCCGCCGAGCACGGCGACATCGGCGTGCTGGTGAACAACGCCGGGCACACCGCGGGCGGCGGCCCGCTCATCGGGCTCGACGTGGACGTCTTCGACGCCTGCGCCCGGGTCAACTTCCGCGGCACGTTCCTGATGACCCGGGCCGTCGGGGCGCACATGGTGGAGCGGGGCGTACGCGGCTGCATGGTCAACATCTCCTCCATCGGCGCCCGCCAGCCCACGCCCGGCCTCGGCCACTACGAGGCCACCAAGGCCGCCATCGACGCCCTGACCCGCTCGGCCGGCATCGAGCTGGCCCCCCACGGCATCCGCGTGAACGGCGTCGCCCCCGGCCCGGTGCTCACCCCGATGACGGCCATGTTCGCCACCGACGACGCGGCCAGGAAGGCGTGGGAGGCCCGGATCCCGCTGGGCTCGATCGCCCAGGTGGCCGACATCGTGCCCGCCGTGCTCTTCCTGGCCTCCGACGGCGCCCGCCACATCACGGGCGTCAGCCTCCAGGTGGACGGCGGCCAGCTCCTGGTCTGACCCGCCGCCGGCGGGGCCGGGCCGCCACCCCGGCCCGGCCGGTCAGTCCAGGGACACCCCGTCACGCAGGTGGACGATCCGGCCCGCGGTCACGGTGGCGTCGACCGCCACCTCCGGCAGGTCCGCCGGCGCGACCTCCAGGGGGTCGCGGTCCAGCACGCAGAAGTCGGCGGCCTTGCCCCACTCCAGCGACCCCTTCCACGTCTCCGCGCCGTCCTGGACGGCGGGCGCGGTGGTGTAGCAGCGCAGCAGGCGGGCCATCAGCCGGGGGCGGGGCGCCCGTTCGCCCAGCAGCCCGCACGCCGCCGCCACCTGCGCCCGCCAGTCCGGCGTGGTCACCGGCCCGTCGCTGCTCAGGGTGAACGTCATCCCACTGGCCAGCAGCTCCTGCAGCGGCCAGGCCGCCCCGGCGACCTCCGGGCCGAGCGCGTCGGCCACCCAGTCGGCGGTGGCGGTCGCGATCACCGGCTGCGTGGTGAGACCCATGCCGAGCCCGGCCATGCGGGCGATCTGGGCGGGGTTCACCAGGTCGCCGTGGATGACGTAGTGCCGCCTCGCGGCCCCTCGCCCCGGCCCGTCCGGGGTCGGCTCTCCCGCCAGCTCGGCCACGGTGTCCACGAACGCGTCGATGGACCGGTCGCCGGTGGCGTGCACGCCCACCTGGAGGCCCGCGCGGTGCGCCAGCCGGATCATCGTGCGCAGGTTGTGCTCGCGCGTGGTGTCGTCCGCCCCCGCCACCAGCAGGGATCCGTGGCCGCCCGAGGTGTAGTGGTGGCAGGTCCAGGCCGAGCCCATGGGCGGGATGCCGTCGGCGAAGATCTTGAGCCCGGTCACGTTGAGCCAGGCGGGGTCGGTGCGGGGGAGGGGCGCGTCCAGGCCGGCGGCGACGTCCTCCAGGGTGCTGGGGCCGTCGAGGGTGCCGAACAGCCGCAACGCGGTCACCCGCGCCCGCAGCTCGCCCTCCTTCGCCAGCGTCGCGTAGGTGTCCAGGACGGCCTGCGAGAAGCAGCCGGTCTCGCCGTCGTCCTCGCCGGGGCCGAGGCCGGGCTCGGTGTAGCTGGTGATGCCGAGCGAGGCGCAGATCCGCCCGGCGCGCAGGATGGCGGCCCGCCTGGACTCCTCGTCGGCCAGCAGCCGGCACTGGTGGGCGGACAGGCCGTTCTCGCTGATCAGCGTGTCCGGCCAGACCGCTCCGAGCCAGGCGGCGTGCAGGTGCGAGTCGTTGATGCCGGGCAGGACCGTCCGGCCGGCCAGGGAGAGCACCCGGGTGCCGGGCCCGGCGTGCGCCAGGGCCTCCTCGTCCGTCCCGACCGCCACCAGGCGGCCGGCGCGCGCCGCCAGGCCGCTCGCCCGTCCGTCGCGGGCGTCGAAGGTGAGCACGTTGCCGCCGACCGCCACGAGGTCCGCGTACTCGTCCGCTGACACCGGGTTCCTCCTGAGGGGCTGTAATTGTTTGTCAACGAGTGTAGATTAACCACACTTAACGGTCGAAAGCCACGAAGGTGACCATGCCTACGAGAACCGCCGCCGCCGTCCTCACCGAGCACGGCAAGCCCCTCAGTCTTCAGGACGTCCCGCTGCCCGACGCCGTCGAGCCCGGCGCCGCCCTGGTGCGCATCACGTGCACCACCCTGTGCGGAACCGACGTGCACCTGTGGGCCGGCCAGATGACGTTCCCCGGGATGCTGCCGATGATCCTCGGCCACGAGATGGTCGGCGAGGTCGTCGAGGCCGGGCCGGGCACCACCGACGCCCTCGGCCGCCCGATCGGCGCGGGCGACCGCATCGGCTGGTCGGAGTCCACCTGCGGCCACTGCTACGGCTGCGCCGTGCTGCGCCAGCCGGTCGCCTGCGCCAACCGCGGCTACGGCTTCACGCAGCGCGCCGACCGCCCCCCGTACGCCACGGGCGGCCTGGTCGAGTACTGCTACGTGACCCCCGGCGCGGCCAAGCTGCTGCTGCCCGCCGACGTCAAGGACACCTGGGCCTCGATGTCGGGCTGCGCGGCCAAGACCGTGCTGCGCGCCGTGGACCGGGCCGGCGGCATCAGGACCGGCTCCACCGTGGTGGTGCAGGGCGCGGGCGCGCTCGGCATCTTCGCCACGGCCGTCGCCAGGATCGCCGGCGCGGGCACCGTCATCACCGTGGGCGGCCCGGACGACCGGCTGGCCGCCGCCCGGCGCTTCGGCGCCGACGCGACCGTCTCGACCGACCTGGGCAAGGACGAGCGCGTCGCCCGGATCAGGGAGCTGGCCGGGGAGCGCGGCGCGGACTACGTGTTCGACCTGGCCGGAGCGCCGACCGTGGCCGAGGAGGCCGTCGCGGTGGCCGCCCAGCGCGGCACCGTGGTGATCGTCGGCTCCACCGGGTTCGAGCTCGCGCCCGTGCCGCTCGGCGCGGTCATGGGCAAGGAGCTGACCGTCGTCGGCTCGCTCAACGGCGACATCGCCGACTATCACCGCTCGATCGAGTTCTTCCAGACGTTCGCCGCCCGCATGCCGTGGGACGAGCTGTTCAGCGAGCCCGTCGGCCTGGCGCGGGCCACCGCCTGCGTCGAGTCGATGTCCGGGCTCGGCCAGATCAAGGCCGTCATCGACCCCCGCCTGCCCTAGGAGACCTGCCGTGCAGACCATCCCCCGCCGCCGCATCGGGCGCACCGGACCGGAGACGGGCGTGCTCGCGCTCGGCTCCTGGCACACCTACGACCGCATGGACTTCCACGACGCGGTCGCCATGATCCGCGAGGCCGTGGACCACGGCATCGACCTGTTCGACGTCGGCGTGTACGGCTTCCCCGGCATGCCGCCCGTGTTCACCGACGTGATCTTCTCGGCCCTGGTGCGCGCGGCCGGCCTGCGCCGGGAGGACTACCTGCTCTCCTCCAAGCTGTGGCTGGAGGGCTACCCGGAGCACAGCCTGCGCGACCAGCTGATCAACGCCCTGTTCCGGGCCGGCGCCGAGCACGCCGACCTCGTGGTGCTGGGCGACCTGCGGCACGACGGCGTGGACCTGCACCGGCTCGTCGTCGACCTGGCCGGCCTGGCGCAGGAAGGGCTGATCCGGAGCTGGGGCGTCAACAACTGGTCGGCGGCGAACGTGCAGACGCTCATCGACGCCGCCGCCGGCGAGGGCGTCGAGGGCCCGGCCATCGCGCAGCTGAAGTACAGCGTCTCGCGCCGCTCGATCCCCGACGGCGCGCCGTTCGGCCGCATCTTCGCCCAGGGCGTCACGCTGCAGTCCTCCGACGTGCTGGAGGGCGGCGTGCTGCTGGGCAAGGGCGTGGACCGGCAGGTCGGCCGCGACCCCGGCGGCATCAGGGAGCGCATCGCGGCCTCGGCGGCCGAGCTGGCCGCGATCGCCGCCGACCTGGGCGCCACCCCGGCGCAGGTGTGCGTGGCCTTCACGCTCACCCACCCGGCCAACACCACGACGCTGTTCGGCGCGACCGGCCTGGACCAGCTGCGCGACAACCTGGCGGCCGTGGAGCTGGTCGAGCGGGTCGGCGCCGAGGAGCTGCGGGCCCGGGTGGCGCCGCTGTGGGCCGACAAGGACGCCGTCGATCCCGAGGGCCCGTGAGCACGCCGCCGAGCAGGGGGTACGAGGGCTTCGGCGGCACGGCCGGCGAGCTGGCCTCGCAGTCCACGCCCTGGTGGCCGCAGCCGCGGCGGGCGCGTCCCGGGGCGCCCAACGTGGTGGTCGTGCTGGTGGACGACCTGGGGTTCAGCGACCTGTCGCCGTTCGGGTCGGAGATCGACACGCCGCACGTGCAGGCGCTGGCCGAGTCGGGCTACCGGTTCACCAACTACCACAGCACCCCGCTCTGCTCGCCCTCCAGGGCCGCCCTGATGACCGGGCTCAACCCCCATCGGGCCGGGTTCGCGATGGTGGCCCACGTGGACCCGGGCTATCCCGGCTACCGGATGGAGATCCCGCCGGAGGTGCCCACGCTGGCCGAGTCGTTCCGGGCCGGCGGGTACGCGACGTTCATGGTCGGCAAGTGGCACCTGACCATCGAGTCGAAGCTGCACGACGGCGCCGACAAGAGCTCCTGGCCGCTCCAGCGCGGCTTCGACCGCTACTACGGCTCCATGGACGGCTTCACGTCCCTGTTCCACCCGCACCGCCTGATCAGCGACAACGGCCCGATCCCCGACGATGGCTTCCCGGACGACTTCTACCTGACCGACGCCCTCACCGACCGCGCCATCGGCATGATCAACGGCCTGCGCGCCAACGACGCCGACAAGCCGTTCTTCCTCTACTTCGCCCACCAGGCCGTGCACGGCCCGGTGCAGGCCAAGCCGGCCGACGTCGCCAAGTACCGCGGCCGCTACGACGCGGGCTGGGCCAGGATCCGCGAGGAGCGCTTCGCCCGCCAGCTCCGCGACGGCCTCTTCCCCGAGGGCACCCGGCCGTCGGACCCTGACCTCGCGCCGTGGGAGGAGCGCACCGAGCTGTACGCCCGCCACATGGAGGTCTACGCCGCCGCCGTGGACGCCGTGGACCAGAGCCTCGGCCGGCTGGTCGAGCACCTCAGGCGCATCGGCGAGTACGACAACACCGTCATCGTCGTCACCAGCGACAACGGCGCGACCGCCGAGGGCGGCCCCGAGGGCACCCGCAGCTACCTCAGCCGCTTCGTGCACCTGGCCGGCCTGCCCGACGACTGGTGCCACGACGTGCCGCGCGACCTCGGCCTCGTCGGCGGCCCCCAGGTCCACGGCCACTACCCGCGCGGCTGGGGGAACGTCTCCAACACCCCGTTCCGCCGCTACAAGGGCCACGCCTACGCGGGCGGCATCCACGTGCCGTTCGTGTTGTCGTGGCCGGCCGGGCTGCCCAGGGAGGCCGGCGACCCGGGCGTGCGCGACCAGTACGCCTACGTCACCGACGTCGCGCCCACGCTCCTCACGCTGGCCGGCCTGGACCATCCGCAGGACGTGGACGGCGTGCCGTTCGACCACTTCCTGCGCGAGCGCGACCGGTCGAGCCGGCACCGCTCGCAGTACGTCGAGAGCGGCGGGCAGCGCGGCTACTTCGAGGACCACTACAAGCTCATCGCCCCGCACCTGCCCGGCACGCCGTTCACCGACGACGGCTGGGAGCTGTACGACATCGCCCGCGACCCGGCCGAGACCACCGACCTGGCCGCCGAGCAGCCGGAACGGGTGGCCGACCTGGCCGCGAAGTGGCGGGCGGCGGCCTGGCTCAACACGGTCTTCCCACTGGCCGACACGCCGGACATGCTCAACACCCGGCCGCCGGCCGAGCTGGCGCTGTCGGAGCCGGTCACGATCCACCCGGGCACGCCGGTGCTGGAACGGTTCCGGTCGAGCAGGCTCACCTCCATGCGGTCGTTCACGATCGAGGCGTGGCTGGAGCGGCGGCCGGGCGACGAGGGCGTGATCGTGGCCCACGGCGACCAGGGCGGCGGCTACGTCCTGTACGTCGAGGACGGCGAGCTGCGGCTGACGTACAACGCCTACGGCGTGCCGGTGCGGGCGGCCGGCCCGCTCCCGGCGGCGGGGCCGGTGACCGTCACGGCCCGCTTCACGGCGCTGCCGGAGGTGCGCTGGGACATCGAGGTGCTGGTGGACGACAAGCCGGTACTGGCCGTCGAGCGGGTCCCGCAGCTGCTCGGCATGGCCCCCTTCACCGGCATCAGCGTCGGCTTCGACTACGGCGGCCCGGTGGACTGGGAGCTGCACGAGCGCAGGGGCGTGTTCCGCTACCGGCGCGGCCTGGACCGGGTGCGGTACGTCCCGGGGGAGAAGGCGCCCTACAACCCGGAGATCATCGCGCTGGCCGAGGACCTGGCGCAGCGCGCGATCGAATGACGGGTCACAGGTGGTAGGCGTACTCGCCGAACTCCCAGTCGGTGACGTGCCGCTGGAAGCGGGCGACCTCGTCGCGCTTGTAGGCCAGGAAGGCGGCGGTGAAGTCCTTGCCGAGCAGCTCGGTGAGCTCGCCGTCGGCCTCCAGGGCGTCCAGGGCCTCGGGCAGGGTCATCGGCAGCACCGGGGCCTTGGAGGCGTCGTAGCCGTACCCGACGAGCGGCGCGGGTGGCTCCTCGGCCGCCCGCACCCCCAGCAGCGCGGCGGCCGCGGTCCCGGCGACCAGCAGGTACGGGTTGGCGCTGGCGTCACCGAGCCGCAGCTCGAAGCGGGCGCCCGCGCCGCGCTCCGGCGGGACGCGGAGCATCGCGCTGCGGTTGTCGAGCCCCCAGTCGACGAGCCAGGGGGCCAGCGTGTCGGGGCCGAACCGCTTGTAGGAGTTGACCGTCGGGTTGGCCAGCGCCGCCAGCGCGGGGGCGTGGGCCAGCACGCCCGCGATGGCGTGCCGCGCGGTCGCCGACAGCCCGTACGGCGCGGCCGGGTCGTCGAAGGCGTTGCCGCCGTCCTCGCCCAGGCACGACAGGTGCAGGTGGAAGCCCGACCCGCCCTCGTCGTTGAACGGCTTGGCCATGAACGTCGCCAGCCTGCCCTCCACCCGCGCCAGCTCCTTGACCGCGGCCTTGAACCAGAAGGCGCGGTCGGCCGCGTCGAGCGCCTCGGAGTGCCGCAGGTTGATCTCGAACTGGCCGCTGCTGAACTCGTGGTTGCCCGCCGAGACGCGCAGGCCGAGGTCGCGCAGGTGCCGCAGCGTGCGGGTGAGGTGGCCGTCGGGGTCGCCGCGGCGGCCGGCGGTGTAGACGTTGCCGGTGGCCTCGGCGTAGCGCTGCCAGCCGCCCGCCGGGGCCGGGTCGCACAGGAAGTACTCCAGCTCGGGCCCGACGACCGGGCGCAGGCCCTGCTCGGCGCACCGGGCCAGGACGGCGCGCAGCAGGTCGCGGGGCGACTCGGGGGCCGGGGCGCCGGTGGCGGGGTCGACGACATCGCCGTGGCACCAGGCGACGCCGGGCTCCCACGGCAGCGGGGCGAGCGTGGCCAGGTCGGGTATGACGGCGATGTCGGGCAGCCCCGCGTCCAGGCCGCCGCTGATGTCGGCGGTGCCGCCGCGCGGGGTGGAGTGGTAGACGGCGCGGCAGAAGGCGAGGCCGTGACCGAGGGCGTCGGGCAGCGCCTCCAGCAGGACGTCGCGGGCGCGGTCGGTCCCGGTCAGGTCGGGGTAGGTCACGCGGACCACGTCGACGCCCCGCTCGGTCAGGCGGTCGATGTGCTGCTGCACCGGTCTCTCCTAGGGTCGTTTGACGCCAAACGTAACGGGCCCGTATTGGCTGCCGCAAGGGCTGTTGACCGATCGGCCTGGATGTTCATATTTTATTTGGAACCAAACGAGTTCCAGGAGGACCATCTTGGCCGGCGTCCGCGGCTACTTCCACCCCAAGACGGCCACGGGCCGCTCGTCCCTCGTCCCGGAGCCGCCGTGGCACTACTCCGGCGACCTGCTCACGATCGAGTACCGCACCGACCCCGCCCGGGTGCGTGAGCTGCTGCCCGAGCCGCTGGAGCTCGCCGCGGAGGACCCGGGCGCGGTCGCGCTCATCTGGGCCGACTGGCAGTCCTGCGCCGGTTCCCGCGAGGAGCTGCTGGACCCGGTGCGCTCGCAGTACAAGGAGGCGTTCGCCGTCGTCCGGTGCTCCTACCGGGGGCGGACCTACTCCAGGTGCGTCTACATCTGGGTGGACAAGGACTTCGCCGTCGCCAGGGGGTTGCACCAGGGCTATCCGAAGAAGCTGGGGTCGATCCACCAGACCAGGCCGCACCCGTACGGCCCCGCGCCCCGCATCGAGGCGGGCGCCCGGTTCGGCGCGACGCTGGCCGCCGCCGACCGCCGCCTGGCCCAGGCCGTGGTGACCCTGCGCGAGCCGTCGCCGCACAACGGGTTCGTCAACGGCCATCTCATGGCCCACCACCGCTGGCTGCCGGCCATCGGCAAGGGCGGCGGGCTGGCGCTCGACGAGCTGGTCGAGTCCGGCGCCGCCGCCTTCGAGGCCGGCCAGGCGTGGGCCGGCGACGCCGAGCTGGAGCTGTTCGACGCCCCCACCGAGGAGCTGTCCCGGCTGGCCGTCCGCGAGCCCATCGGCGCCTACTTCCGCCAGGTCGGCGTGGTGTGGGACGGCGGCACGCTGCTGGAATCCGGCACCTCCGGCGCGCACTAGCCCCTTGAGATTGGAAGCACCCGACATGTCCGAACAGATCACCGTCGCCGGGGTCACCGTCGACACCCGCCACTGGATCGGCGGCCGGCGCGTCGCCTCCGCGCGCACGTTCACCGACCTCTCGCCCATCGACGGCACCGCGCTCGGGGAGATCGCCCGCGGCGGCCCCGCCGAGGTGCACGCCGCCGTCACCGCCGCCCAGGACGCCTTCCCCGGCTGGGCCGCCACCCCGCGCGCCGGCCGGGCCGCCGTGCTGCGGGCGATCGCCGACGGCGTCGAGAAGCGGCTGGAGGAGCTGGCCGCCGTCGAGACCCGCGACAACGGCGCCCTGCTGCGCTCACACCGCCGTGGCGTCATGCCCCGCGTCGCGCACAACTTCCGGTTCTTCGCCGACTGGCTGGAGGGCCTCGGCCACGACGACTTCGACACCCGCGGCCACGCCAACCACGTCTCCTGGGACCCGGCCGGCCCCTGCGCCCTGATCACGCCGTGGAACGCGCCCCTCATGCTGGCCACCTGGAAGATCGCCCCGGCGCTCGCCGCCGGGAACACGGTGGTGCTCAAGCCCGCCGAGTGGTCGCCGCTCACCGCCTCCCTGCTGGCCGACGTCGCCGCCGCGGCCGGGCTGCCGGACGGCGTGCTCAACGTCGTCCAGGGGTTCGGCGAGGAGGCCGGGCAGGCCCTGGTCGAGCACCACGGCGTGCGTCGCGTCAGCTTCACCGGCTCGGTGCCGACCGCGCGGCGCATCGCCCGTTCGGCCGCCGCCAACCTCACCCCGCTCAGCCTGGAGCTGGGCGGCAAGTCGCCGCTGCTGGTCTTCGCCGACGCCGACCTCGACCTCGCCGTGGACCTGGCCGTCGAGCAGTACGACAACGCCGGGCAGGTGTGCCTGGCCGCCACCCGGCTGCTGGTCGAGGCGCCGATCGCCGAGGAGTTCACCCGCCGCTTCACCGAGCGGGCCGCGGCCCTGGTCCAGGGCGACCCGCGGGACGAGGCCACCGACGTCGGCCCCAACATCCACCCGCGCCAGGTGGAGAAGATCGACGGGTTCGTCCGGCGGGCCCTCGCGGCCGGGGCGCGCGCCGTCCTCGGCGGCGAGCGCGGGGACGGCCTGTACTACCGGCCCACCCTGCTCACCGACGTGGCCCAGGACAGCGAGATCGTCCAGGAGGAGGTCTTCGGCCCGGTGCTCACGCTGCAGACGTTCGACACCGAGGAGGAGGCCGTCCGGCTGGCCAACGACACCCGCTTCGGCCTGGCCGCCACCGTCGCGACCGGCGACCGCGAGCGCGCCCGCCGGGTCACCGAGCGGCTGGTCGCGGGCACGGTCTGGGTCAACTGCTTCTTCGTGCGCGACCTGCGCGCGCCCTTCGGCGGCTCCCGCGAGTCCGGCGTCGGCCGCGAGGGCGGCACCTGGAGCTTCGACTTCTACTGCGACCTGAAGAACACCGTCACCGCGCCGAAGGGCTGGAGCGACCATGGGTGAGATCGTCGGGGCGGGCCTGCTCGCGCACGTCCCCACCATCGTGCTGCCCGAACGCACCCGGCTGGAGCTGAACGAGGGCAAGGAGATCACCCTGGTCACCGGCCTGCGCGAGCTGCGCCGGGACGTCTTCGAGCGCGACGACTACGACACCGTCGTGGTGCTGGACTCCCACTGGGCCACCACGGTCGAGTTCGTGGTCACCGCCCAGGCGCGCCGGGCCGGGCTGTACACCTCCGAGGAGCTGCCGCGCGGCATGTGCCGGATGCCGTACGACTTCCCCGGCGACCCCGAGCTGGCCCGCAACGTGGCCTCCTTCGCCGACCGGCACGGCACCTGGATCACCCCCATCGACGACGACCACCTGCCGATCTACTACGCCACCACCAACCTGTGGAAGTACCTCGGCGAGGGCCTGCCCGGCAAGCGCTGGGTGAGCATCGGCGTCTGCCAGACCGGCGACATGGAGGACCACCTGCGGCTCGGCCGCGCGCTGGCCGACGGCGTCGCGGCCACCGACCGCCGGGTGCTGGTGATCGCCTCCGGCGCGCTGTCGCACACCTTCTGGCCGCTGCGCGAGCTGCGCGACCACGAGTCCAGCGACCCGCGCCACGTCTTCACCCCCGAGGCCCGCGCCGCCGACCTGCGGCGCATCGAATGGTTCCGGCAGGGCCGGCACGACGAGGTCCTGCGCACGATGCCGGAGTTCCGGACGTACAAGCCCGAGGCCCGCTTCCACCACTACGTCATGCTGGCCGGCGCCCTCGGCGAGGAGCGCTGCACGGCCCCCGCCCGCCAGTACGGCGAGTACGAGAACTCCGTCGGCACCGGCCAGGCCCTGCTCTGGTTCGACCGCCCGTCCGGCGGCTGGACCGCCCTCCGACAGGAGAACGCCCATGCCTGAGTACCGCCGCGTCCTGCTGGACGGCGCCGTCACCGAGACCGTCCGCGACGGGGACGAGCTCGTCGCCGCGGACGGCCGCCGGATCCGCGCCGACGAGGCCGCGCACCTGCCGCCGGTCGTCCCCACGAAGATCATCGCAGTGCACCTCAACCACCGCAGCCGGGTCGAGGAGTTCCGGACCCGGCTGCCGGACGCGCCGACCTACTTCCACAAGCCCACCTCCTCGCTCAACTCCCACCGGGGCGCGGTCGTGCGGCCCGAGGGCTGCAAGTGGCTCAACTACGAGGGCGAGATCGCCATCGTCATCGGCCGGACCTGCCGCAACATCGCCCCCTCCGAGGCCGGCGCGCACATCGCGGGCTACACCGTGGCCAACGACTTCGGGCTGCACGACTTCCGCGACACCGACGCCGGATCGATGCTGCGCGTCAAGGGCTCCGACACCCTCTGCCCGCTCGGCCCCGGCCTGGTGACCGGCTGGGACTTCCGCGGCAAACGCCTGCGCACGTACGTCAACGGCGAGGTCGTCCAGGACGGCAACACCGACGAGATGACGTGGGACATGCACTACCTGGTCGCCGACATCGCCCGGACGATCACCCTCTTCCCCGGCGACGTGCTGCTGTCGGGCACCCCGGCGGGCTCGCGGCCCGTCCGGCCGGGGGACGTGGTCGAGGTCGAGGCAGAAGGGCTCGGCCGGCTGACCAACCACGTCGTGACCGGGCCGGTGCCGATCCGCTCCGACGTCGGCGCGCAGCCGACGGAGTCGGAGGAGGTGCGCTCGACCGCGCTCGGCGGCGACTGGGAGTTCCGGGGCGTCCGCCCGCCGCGCCGCCCGTGAGCCGCGGGGGCGGCGGCCCGCCGCCCCGGACGCTCACAGGGGGTGGTTGAGTATGCGGCGGCCCTCGTCGCGGAAGCCGCGCTTGCCGTAGTAGGCGAACAGGTGGCTCACGTCGGCGCCGTTCGGGGCGATCACGATCTCCAGGGTCGTGCAGCCCCGGCCGGCGGCCCACCGGCGGCTGTCCTCGATCAGCCGCTCCGCCTCGCCCCGCCGCCGCGCCTCCGGCACGACGAACAGGTCCTCCAGCTCGGCGTACAGCCCCTGCTCCAGCCCGAACGTGGTCGTGGTGATGCCGAACGCGACCAGCCGGCCCTCGCTCTCGCTCACCGCGACCCGGACGTCGGGCGCGGCGATCAGCCTGGCGAGGTTGGCCTTCAGCGTCCGCGCCGGGGTGGTGAAGCCGTCCTCGGCGTAGAAGGCGACGGCGAGGTCGTGGAGTGCGGGCAGGTCGTCAGGGACGGCGGCGCGGATCATGACAGCCATGATGCCCCGACTCGCGGACGAGCGCGTCGAACAGGGCCTGCTGGGCCGGGTCGCGATGGGCGGTGTCCTCGGGATGCCACTGCACGGCGGTGAACCAGCCGGGCGCGCCGTCGTGCTCGAGGGCCTCCACCGTGCCGTCGGCGGCGTGGGCGGCGGGGGACAGGCCGTCGCCGAGCCGCTCGACGCGCTGGTGGTGGAAGCAGGACGCCTCCACCTTCGCCGTCCCGGCCGAGCGTTCCAGCAGGGTGCCGGGGCGCAGCGACACCGGGTGCACGACGTGCCGGTGGCCGCCCTCCGGGCCGCCCATGTCCTGCTCCAGCGTGCCGCCGAGGGCCACGTTGACGACCTGGAGACCGCGGCAGATCGCCAGCGTGGGCAGCCCGGCGGCCAGGGCGTGGCGGGCCAGGGCCAGGTCGAAGGCGTCCTGGTCGTCGTCCACGTCGTAGACGTCCTCGTGGGTGTCGGGGGCGCCGTAGCGGTGGGGGGCCACGTCGCCGCCGCCGGGCAGGAGCAGGCCGTCGAACCTGGCCATCCGGCCCGCCACGTCGTGCGGGCCGTCCGTGCCCGCCGGGTGGATCGTGGCCGGCTCGCCGCCCGCCCGCCACACGGCCTCCACCAGGGCGCGGGCGCTCACCTCGGCGGCGTGGCGCAGGGCCGAGGCGGTGGCGGAGAAGCGGGCGGGGATCGCGATCAGGGGTCTCACAGCCGGATCCAGGTGGTCTTGAGCTCGGTGTACTTCTCCAGCGCGTGCGCCGACTTGTCGCGGCCGTTGCCCGACTGCCGCATGCCGCCGAAGGGCACGGTCAGGTCGCCCTCCTCGTAGCAGTTGACCCAGACGGTGCCCGCCCTCAGCGCGCGGGCGACGCGGTGCGCGGTGCCCAGGTCGGAGGTCCACAGGCCGGCCGCGAGACCGTACTCGGTGTCGTTGGCCAGGCGGACGGCCTCCTCGACGTCGTCGAAGGCCAGCACGGACAGCACCGGGCCGAAGATCTCCTCCCTGGCCAGCCGGGAGCCGGGGTCCACCCGGTCGAAGACGGTGGGTTCGAGGTAGGAGCCGCCGGTGCCGGCCAGGATCCGGCCGCCGCCCGTACGCAGCCGCGCGCCCTCGGCGAGACCGGCCTCGACGTGGCCGCGCACCCGGTCCAGGTGCGCCTCGCCGACCAGGGCGCCCATCTCCGTGGCCGGGTCGAGCGGGTCGCCGACGCGCAGCGCGCGGGCGCGGGCGACCACGGCCTCCGTCACCCGTTCGGCGACCGACCGGTGGACCAGCAGGCGGGACGGCGCCGTGCACATCTCGCCCTGGTTGAAGAAGATGCCCCAGGCGGCGGTGGCCGCGGCGGCCTCCAGGTCGGGGGCGTCGGGAAGGATGATGTTGGGCGACTTGCCGCCCAGCTCCAGCCACACCCGCTTGAGGTTGGAGTCGGCCGAGTAGCGCAGGAAGTGCCGCCCGACGGCGGTGGAGCCGGTGAAGGCCAGCACGTCCACGCCGGGGTGCAGGCCGAGCGCCCGCCCGGCGGTGGGGCCGTCGCCGGCGACCACGTTGAGCACGCCCGGCGGCAGCCCGGCCTCGGTGGCCAGCCGCCCCAGCTCCAGGGCCGACAGCGGCGACAGCTCCGACGGCTTCAGCACGACAGTGCACCCCGCGGCCAGGGCGGGGGCCACCTTCCACGAGGCCAGCGTGAGCGGGAAGTTCCACGGCACGACCGCGCCGACGACCCCGGCGGGCTCGCGGGTGACCAGGGCGAGGGCGTCGGGGGGCACGGGCGGGGCCTCGTCGGCCAGCTTGCCGGCCAGCTCGCCGTACCAGCGGAAGGTGGTGATCGCGGCGCGCAGCTCGATGTCGTGCGCGTCGGTGATCGGCTTGCCCATCTCCAGGCTGACGAGCAGCGCCAGGTGCGCGCGCCGCTCCTCGATCAGGGACGCCAGCCGCACCAGCGCCCGCCCGCGCTCGGCGGGCGCCATCCGCGGCCACGGGCCGGAGTCGAACGCCCGGCGCGCGGCCGACACGGCGAGCCCGACCTCCGCCTCGCCGCCGTCGGCCACCTCGGCCAGCACCCGGCCGTCGCGTGGCGAGCGCACGGTGAAGGACGCGCCGCCGGGCTCGTCGGCGCCGTCGATGTGGTGCCCGGACGGCGGCGCGACCGCCGCGGCCCGGCTCAGCCATTCCTCGTGGGTCACGACGCGCCTCGCTCGCAGGCGGTCACCTGTTGTTCGGTGGCGAACGTCTGGACGAGCGTCGGCATGTCGCCGTTGACCGGCATCGTCGGCCCTTCTGTCGCGGACGGGTGCTTCGAAAATGTACGGTCCCAAACGATCGGCAGTCAATGGCCTGTCGCCCCGGGCCGGGAACCGGGCCCGGCGGCCCGCTCGTTGGCCGGTCGTCACCCCGACTCCGTGGAGGATCCTTGTTACGACTCGCCTGCCTCGCGCTCGTCGCCGTCCTGACCGCCGGATGCGCGGTCGCCGACACCGGTCAGCCGGTGGCGCCGGAGGAGACCGAAGAGGTCATCGACGACGAGCCCGACGGCGGGTCCGACGCCGCGGCGCAGGACGAGTCCGCCCGGATCGCCGTCTGCGTGGACACCGGTACGCAGACCAGGGCCGACTACCGCCCGTGCGAGGACGAGCGCCGGGGCTACGACTGGTACTTCTACGCCGGCGACGACACCGTCCCCGCGGTGGGCGAGCGGGCCGACGGCGGCACGTACGAGGACCCCGGGGGCGACGAGCTCACCAAGGCGTCGCCGCAGGGCGGCCCCGGCGCGGAGGCCGCCATCGAGACGCCCTCGGAGTGGGTCGAGGTGTGCGTCAGGAAGCCCTCCCGGCAGCGCGTGGTCAACAACTTCTGCGAGGACCGGCAGGGCGGCTACGGCTGGTACTACGTCGCCATCGACGGCCGCGTGCCGCCCGTCGGCGAACGGGCCGACAACGGCGCCTTCAGGTTCTACGGCGGCGACAGCTACCGGGCTCGCGAGTCGGGCGGCGACGCGGCGGACGCCGCGATCGGCTACGAGGAGACCGCCGAGGAGTGATCCCGACGGCCGGGAGGGTCGTGCCGGGCGGGGCGAACGACACGACCATGAACCGCCAGTGGGAGCGCGACACCTCCGACAACGTCAACGAGACCACGACCGTGCACACGGTCACGGCTCCGGGCAGGCACGTGCTGAAGTTCTGGATGGTGGACCCGACCATCGTCCTGCAGCGGCTCGTGGTGGACACCGGCGGGCGCCTGCCCAGCTACCTGGGACCGCCGGAGAGCCGCCGGGCGTTGTAGACGACCTTCGGCGGCTCGCCGCCGAACAGCTCGCTGACCGTGACGAAGCGGTAGCCGCGGGCGGACAGGCCCTTCAGCACCCGCGGGACGGCCTTGACCGTGGTCGGGTGGATGTCGTGGAACAGGATGACGCTGCCGGGGCGGACCCGCTTGAGCGAGACGCGGGCCACCCTGGCGCTGTCGCGGTAACGCCAGTCGAGGGTGTCCACGCTCCACAGGACCAGCGGCCGGTGCGCCTGCCGCCGCACGTCGCGGTCCGTCGCGCCGTACGGGGGGCGCACCAGGCCGGGCACGACGCCCGCGGCCGACTTCACGGCCCGGTCGGTGCGGGCGAGCTGGGACCTGATCGCGGCCGGCGACAGCCTGGTCAGGTCGGGGTGGGACCAGGTGTGGTTGCCGAGCTCGTGCCCCGCCTCGACCGTGCGGCGCACCACGTCGGGGTGGGCGCCGACGTTCCGGCCGACGACGAAGAACGTGGCGTGGGCCCGGTACTTCGCCAGGTGGCGCAGCAGCGTCCCGGTGTAGGGCCCCGGGCCGTCGTCGAACGTGAGCGCCACGCACTTGACCTTGCGGCAGTCGGGCTTGTCCGAGCCCACGGCGGGCTCGCCGGGCTCGGTCCCGTCGGGCCTGTGGACGCCGTTGCGGTCGGGCTTGTGGTCGGGCCTGTGGTCGGGCTTCGGCTCGGGGGAGGCCGACGGCGCCGGGTGGGTGGGGGAGGGCGTGGGGCGGGCGGGGGTGGCCCCCGTGAGCGCGGTCGTGACGGCCAGTGTCGCCGCGGTCATCCCGATACCGGACAGGTATCGCTTCATGCCGCCGTTCATGACGTTCCCCCTCATGCACCGCCCCCGGTGCGTCATCCCCTGAGACCGGCCCAGAAGGACCGTTCCAGAGAGTTGGACACCAGATTCGCCCGCAAGGTTCGCAAGAGCGTTCATCCGTGGATGAAGGTTTCTCCCATGCTCAATGGGCAGAGGTGTCCGCACGTGACAGCACAGACCGTTCAATGAAGAAAATGACGCCTTGTCAGGCACGGGAGGCATCGACGATGCGGAACGGCCGGACCAGCACGACGCTCGCCCTCGCGGGGCTCCTCCTCGCCGGATGTGCCTCCGGCGGCGGCGGCGCCCAGCCGGCGGGCGGCCCGCGGCAGGCCGAGGGCCCGGTGGCCAAGCTCGCGATCACCCCGGCGGCCGGCACCAGGAAGGTCGCCCCCGACACCGGGATCAGCGTGCGGGTCACCGGCGGCAAGGTCACCAAGGTGACCGTCGCCGACGCCAAGGGCCGTCAGGTGACCGGCTCGACGGCGGCCGACGGCACCTGGCGGCCACGGTGGCCGCTGCGGCCGGCGACGTCGTACACGGTGAGCGCGCAGGCCACGGGCACCGACGGCAAGGCCGTCACCGGCCGGTCGTCCTTCACCACGCTCAAGCCCAGGCGGGCCCTGCAGAGCGGCATGTCGCCGCTGGACGGCGAGAAGGTCGGCGTCGGGATGCCGGTCCAGCTCCTGCTGTCCCACCCGGTCACCTCCCGGCAGGCCCGCGCGGCGGTCGAGCGCTCGCTGGTGGTGGAGATGTCCGAGCCGGTCGAGGGCGCGTGGAGCTGGGTGAGCGACCGCGAGGTGCAGTTCAGGCCGCGCGAGTACTGGCCGGTGGGGGAGCGGGTCAAGGTCGTCGCCCACCTGGCCGGGCTGCGCGCGGGCGAGGACCTGTGGGGGACCAGGGACCGCAGCCTGTCCTTCACCGTCGGTCCCCGGCACGTCACCAAGGTCGACGCCGACCGCCACCGGGCCGTCGTCACCGCGGACGGCAAGGTCGTCCGGACGATCCCCGTCAGCCTGGGCAAACCCGGCGACGACAGCTACTCCGGCACCATGATCGCCCAGGAGAAGGCCGCGGAGACCGTCATGGACTCGGCCACCATCGGGGAGCCGGGCGAGTACCGGATCAAGACCAAGTGGAACGTCCGGATGACCTACAGCGGCACCTTCTTCCACGCCGCGCCCTGGTCGACGGGCGCACAGGGCAACTCCAACGTCAGCCACGGCTGCGTCAACGCCGGTCCCGCGGACGCCCGCTGGTTCTACGACTTCACCCAGCGCGGCGACGTCATCCAGGTCAAGGGCACCTCGCGCAAGCTCCGGTTCGGCAACGGCCCGACCCCGTGGGCCAAGTCGTGGGCGGAATGGCTCGCCGGCAGCGCCACGGGCAAGCCCGTAACCGGCTAGACCGTCATCTGACGGCAGGACCTGCGAGAACATCAGAATGTCGCCTTGCCCGCGGGGGCCCGCACCACGATCATGTCGCCAATGGACGCCGACGTACCCCTGGACTACTACCTGATCTACGCCGCCGACCGTGGCCGCGGAACACTTCCCCTGGGCATCCTGGTCGAGGAGTTCGTGCTCTGCGACGACTACACCGCCGCGGGCATCGACTGCGCGGAATGGACCGCCGAGTGCGGCGAGTGGCGCGAGTCGCCCGGATCAAGCCGGGCCATCCGCGCCGACCCCGCGCTGCGCGAGCGGGTGCTGCCCGTGACCAGGCGCGACGCCCGCGAGACCTACTCGATGCTCGGCGGCGGCGCGCTGCCGGAGGAGGCCGAGCTGCGGGCCTTCTTCCAGTACCGCCAGGCGCTCCCCGCCGCCGCCCCGCTCGACCTGGGCGGCTCCCGTTCGGCGCAGACCCGGCGCTACCGCATCCTGTTCGCGGGCGAGCTCGGCGAGCGCGGCCTGGCGAACGTGAGCACGGTCCTGCGCCTGGAGCCGCCGCGGGAGAACCCGCGGGCCAGGATCGCCGGCACCGCCACGGCGACCGCCGACGGACACACCTTCACCTGGGAGCTGCGGCGCATCGGCCCCGGCATCGCCTGGTGCCTGGACGTCACCGTACGCCTGAGCGCCGGCCCGCTGGCCGCCATCGGCGCGCTGCTCCACCACCACCGGCAGGCGATCCGCGGGCAGGGCCTGATCCCGGTCACCATCGAACGCTTCGCCTGACCACCCGGCCGCCCCATCGCGGCCGGGCCGGGCGGGCGCAGCCGGTCAGGGCACGGTGACCGCGCGGAGCGTGACCGGGCCGAGCAGCGGGTTCAGCTCGTCGGCCTGGGAGACCCCGTCGGGGGTGAGCACGTCCAGAGCCTTGGGCACCGTGCCGGGGTCGGCCGCGCACAGGGGCGCGCCGCCGCCCTCGGGGCACACCCCGAACCGGTACGGCTCCGGCGTCGCCGCGAACCCCCTGGCCTGGTCGGCGGCGTAGCCGTCCTGGCCGGTCAGGACGACCGCGAACCGCCAGCCGGGCCCCGGCGTGCCGAACGTCGACCGGGGCAGCGCGACGGTGATCGTCCTGGTGGCGCCGGACACGCGGACCGCCGCGCCGCCACGCCCGCGCCCGTCCGCGCCGACCAGCACCGGAGCGGCGAAACCCTGCGCCTCGACGCGCTGCGACCAGGCGTCCTCCTCGGCGATGCGGTAGTTGCGCTGCGGGAACGCCGCCTGCGCCGACCACCCGGCGGCGGCCGGGTCGCGCACGTAGACGTCGAGCAGTTGCGCGCCCATCGGGCTGCCGAACGTGGGGGTCAGGTCGCGCAGACCGGCCCGCAGGTAGACGGTGGTCGCGTCGGTGATCACCTGGAACCGCCGCAGGTCGAACGCGCCGGGACGGAAGTCGGCCGCCGTCGGGTAGGCATAGGTCCCCGGGCCGTCGTCGTCGCCCTCGGGGTCGGCCACGTCGAGCACGGTGGTGCCCCCGACGACGTCGCCGACGACCGAGCGCCGGGCGTGGGCGGTGCGGCCGCCCGCGGTCGCGGTGACGGTGAGCACCACCTCGCCGAACGCGACCGGCGCCCGCGCGGTGAACGCCCCGTCGGGCCCGGCGCGCACCGAGACGACCCGCGCCGGCGTCCCGAGGTCGACGGGCGCGGCCTCGACGTCCACGAGCGCGCCCGGCGCGGCCGTCCCCGCGACGGCGACCGAGGCGCCTT
Organism: Nonomuraea sp. NPDC005692; assembly: GCF_040631115.1. Lineage (NCBI taxonomy): Bacteria > Bacillati > Actinomycetota > Actinomycetes > Streptosporangiales > Streptosporangiaceae > Nonomuraea > Nonomuraea sp. NPDC005692. The sequence goes on from NZ_JBEXYU010000023.1 coordinate 27,547, forward strand.
CGGCGGTCGCGCCGTCGGAGGGGGCGGTGACGGTGAGCGGGGTGGTGCCCGGCATGCCGTGCGCGGCGTACCGCTCGCGGACGGCCTCGGGCTGCTCGGCAGGGCGGCGGGCGCCCAGCGACAGGACGAGCCGTACCAGCTGCGCCTGCGCCCAGGTCAGCGGGGACGCCGAGCCCGCCGGACCGCCGTCGCGGAACCCGATCGAGGCGGTCGCCGGGTCGCTCCCGTACGGCGCGGCGGCCAGGCCCGGGTTCTCCCACGCCTGCTCGGGCACCAGCCCCGTGCCCGACGACATCGCCCGCATGGCCGCCAGCAGCGCCGCCGCCGCGGCCTGGTCGCCGCTCTGGAGCGCCTGCTCGGCCCGCTCCCCGGCGAGCACCGGCCACACGTGGCCCGATCCGGTGTTCCCGGTCGGCCACGGCCTGCCGGACGGCGCGCACGAGGTCGGGTCGGGCTCGTGGCAGTCGCCGTAGCCGTCCTCGGTGCCCGGCGTGTCCGAGCCGTACCGGTACCAGCCGGGGCCGCTCGCGGTCGTCCGCCGCAGCACCCGGTCCACGACCGGCAGGGAGGCCAGCACGTCCGGGTCGTCCGCGGGCAGGACGCCGAGCCTGGTCAGCTCCAGGAAACCGGCGTCCACCACCCGGCGCTGGTCCTCGGTGGGGCCGCCGTTGCCCAGGTCGTAGGAGAGCGCCGCGTCGGGGGCGCCGCCGCGCGACAGGCGCAGGAAGTAGCGGGGGGCGTACGGGCCGGTGGTGGTCACCGTCCAGCCCTTGACCGAGCGTGCGAAGTGGTCGGCGGCGGCCCGGTAGAGCCGGGCGCGGGCCCGGTCGCCCTGCCGGTCGGCGATCTCGCCCGCCGCGACCAGCCCGGCGATCTCGGCCGCGATCGTGGACGGCGAGTGGCCCGCCTGCTCCTCCCACCGCTCCACGCCGTACGCGGGCCCGCGCGCCAGCAGGAAGTCGGCCGCCGCCCGTACGCGCGGCCACAGCCCCGCCTCGCCGCCCAGCCCGGACTGGTGGGCCATGAGGATCGGGTAGGCCGTCTCGTCGAGCTGGTCGCCGCCGGAGTCGGGCGCGAGCCGGCCGTTGAGCAGCGAGTTGCGCGGCAGCCTGCCGTCGGGGAGCTGCTGGCGTTCCAGCAGGAAGCGGGTGGTGGCGCGGGCCGTGACCAGGTCGCCGGCGGTGAGGAAGCCGGTGAACGCCTCGTACAGGTCGCGGGCGAACACCTCGCGATAGGAGCCGAAGTAGACCGGCTTGCCGCCGGGCAGCGCGCCCGCGTCGACCGCCTGGCCCCACGGGCTCGCCAGTGAGGCGACGACCGCGCCGGGGAAGGTCTTGTCCTCACTCGCCTTCAGCACGTTCGCCGACAGCCGGTAGACGTCGGCGACGGCGGCGGGCGGCCGGCGCAGCCCGGCGTCGTAGGCCGCCCAGCCCGCCTCGAACGCGGCGCGGGTGGACTCGAACGGCCGCGCCGCCGCCGCGCCCGCCGTCCGCAGCGCGGCCTCGGCGGTGCGCCCGAAGCCCAGCGCGAACGTCACCGCGCCCGAGGCGTCGATCGGCAGCCGGGCGGTGGCCACGACGTTGCCGCGCGGCGCGCTGTCGTAGGGGGTCAGCTCGTGGTCGGCGTCCAGCTGCGCCAGCCCGTCGCCGGACGTGCCCGCGTAGCCGACGCTCGCCAGCGGCAGCCGCCGTTCGGCCCGCAGCGCCAGGTGGGTGGGCACCGCGTAGTCGCGCTCCGGCGCCGAGGTCTCGGTGCCGGTGTCGGAGATCACGGGCGCGCCGGTGGCGGCGTCCACCGCGCCGGTGTCGGCCCCGCCGTCGGCCGGGCCGCCGCCGCCGTTGCCGTTCACGCTCGCGTCCAGCCGGACGTACAGCCGCAGGCCGGGGGGCTGCAGCCGGGTCCGTACGACGACCGCGTCGCTCCCCGGGTCGGTGACGTAGGTGGTGGTCAGCCGGTAGCGGCCGGCGCTGCTGGTGGAGGTGACGGTGCAGCTCAGCCCCGAACGCCCGGTCTCCACCCGGTAGCTGGTGTCGCGGGCCTGCGCCTCGGTGAACGTGCGGCCGTCGGTGACGACGAACTGCATCGTCTCGACGTTCGTGTTGTCGATCGTGGGCTCGTAGACGTCGGACAACACGCCGCCCGCCACCGTGTACCAGACCTTGGACGCCCGGCCCGCCGCCGTCCCCACGCAGTCTTTGCGCGCCTGCCCGAAGTGCGCGGCGGCCCCGGGCCCGGCGGGCGCGGGCCCGGCGGCGACGGCGGGCGCGACCGGCAGGACGACCGGCGGCACGCACAGGACCAGGGCGACGAAGCACCGCCGGAGACCACGCATGAACGCTCCCCTCCGCCCCCACGCCTGGTTGCAGAGAAAACCACCCGGACGCCCCTGTCAACCCGGCCCACCGCCCCGCCGAGGTCAAGGGACCTTGGGTACGTCGAGGTGACCGTTTGCCTGTAACAGGCCCCCGTTACGGGTACGATCACCGTCCGAAGGCCGGTCTTCAACCTGTGACACGAAGCCCGGCTCTGGGACGACACCGCACCTGGCTTGCCCAGCGTCCGGGCGCCTTGGGAGCGACAGAGGTGACCGACAGCACCGCGGGCGAGGGCCCGGCCGACGGGAGACGCGCCCCGTGGCGGCGCGACTTCAACCTCCTGTGGAGTGCCTCGGCGGCCAACCAGCTCGGCTCGACGAACGCGATGCTCGCCGTCCCCCTGCTCGCCCTGTCGCTGACCGGTTCGCCGGTGTTCGCCGGCTGGGTGACGGCGGCCGGCACGCTGCCCCGGATCCTGCTGGCCCTGCCGGTGGGCGCGCTGGTCGACTACATGGACCGGCGGCGGGTCATGATCGTCAGCCTGCTGGCCCGCGGCGTGCTCGCCGTGCTGCTGACGGCCGGCGCGTTCGCGACCATGCCGGAGCACGTCGTGCTGCCGCTGGTCGCCGCGGCGCAGGGCGTCTGCCTGGTGTTCTTCAGCACCGCGGAGGCGACGGTGGTGCCGCGGCTCGTCCCGCGCGAGCACCTGCCGGGCGCGATGGCGAAGAACGAGGCGCGCGTGCACGCGGCGGCGCTGCTCGGCCGCCCGCTCGGCGGCCTGCTGTTCGACCTGCACCGGGCGCTGGCCTTCGCCGTCGACGCGCTGACCTCGTTCCTGTCGGTGTTCGCGCTGCTGCGCATGGCCAAGGACCGGCTCACCCCGCACGGCGTCCCGCCGCGACCGCGGGTCAGGGCGCTGGTGGCCGACCTGGGCGACGGCTTCGCCTACCTGCGCAGGGAACGGTTCCTGGTGCCGGTGCTGGTCGTCTGCGCGCTGGCCAACTTCTTCTTCCAGACGCTCGCGCTCGTCCTCATCCTGCTGGCGCACCAGCAGCGGCTGCCGAGCCTGCTCATCGGCTGCCTGATCGCGGCCACCGGGTTCGGCGGCGTCCTGGGCTCGTTCACCGCGTCGCGGCTGCAGAGCAAGGGGCGCACCCGGGGCGTGATCGTGACCTGCGTGTGGTCGTGGCTGATGCTCACCGGGTTCGTGGCGCTGGTCGACCACGACAGCGTCGTGTTCGTCGCCGTCGTGCTGCCGCTGGCCTGGGGCGGCATCGGGTTCACCGGCGCGCACATCAACGTCGCGCTCGCGGTCTACCAGGCCGACGAGGTGCCGAAGGAGCTGCTGGGCAGGGTCACGGGCGCCGGGCGGTTCCTCTCCGGCGGCGCCGTCCCGCTGGGGGCGCTGTCGGCCGGCTACCTGATCGCCGTCTGGGGCACCAGGGGCGCACTCGTCGCGGTGGCGGTGGCCATCGGCCTGCTGGCCGTCGTCCTGACGCTCATGGTGACCTCGCTCGGGCACGACCTGGGCCGCCTGTGGCGCGCGGCCGTCAGCCGGAGGGGACGGCGAGCTCGGAAGGGGGCGGCGCGGGCGGGAAGACCTCCGCGCTCAGAGCGCGCAGCGCCCGCTGCAGGGCCACCTCGACCTCCTCCCCGGCCACAACAGGACTTGATACCGAACGGGCGTGCCCGAACGCCCTGGTGACGGCCGCGCTGAGCTGTTCGAGGCGCTCGCGCGCGCCCTCCGGGCACAGCGGCCACAACCGCTCGACCGCCACCGCCGCCGCCAGGTACTCCACCCGCGCCTGGCGGAACTGGCCGGGCAGGTCCTCGCCGTCGAGGCGGGCGTCCCGGTCGGTGCGCATGTCGAGCGAGATGCTCACGGTCAGCCCGAATCGCAGCACCGCCGACTGCGCGTCGGCGAACGCCGTGCGCAGGGTCTCGGCCCGCGCGTCCTCCCGGTCGGCCCGGCGCTGCTCGGCGGCGGCCCTGGTGGCCTGCTTGGCCTTCAGCCGCTCGGTCACCATCGCCCATCCGGCGCCCGACAGCGCGGCCAGCACGGCCGATGCGCCGGTGATGAGGGCCACCAGGGCGGTGTCCGGCATCACGAGCCCGCGAGCAGCTTCCTGGCCGTACGCCGCTGGTGCTCGGGGAGCGGCGGGCGCCGCGCCGTCATGGCGCGGTCGGCCAGCTCCGTCGCCCTGGTGACGTCGCCGGTGAGCTTGTGGACGCGGGCGGCGCGCAGCAGCACGGGCCCGCTCTCCTCGGCCTCCTTCAGCGCCTCCTCGGCCTCGTCGAGGGCGTCACCGAGGTCATGGGCGACCTCGGGGCGGGTCAGGCTGGCCATCGCCAGCGCGCGGGCCGCCTTGGTGGAGGGCGCGGGCCGGCCGCCGCGCAGCTGCCGCATGTCCCGCAGGGCCGACTCCGCGTCGCCGAGATCGGCCAGGAACTCCCCGCGCGAGCGCCGGGCCTCGGGCGTGTCCGCCTCGCGGTTGAGCACGTCGCTCAGCACGGCGAGGGCGGCGTCCGGCTGCCCGGCCTCCCACAGGGCCTGGCCGAGCGCGGTCTGCACGATGAGGTCGTCCGGCACCCGGCCGACGGCGGCGCGCAGCTGCTCGACGGCCAGACCCGGCCTGCCCTGGGCCAGGACGACGCGCCCGACCGCCGTCATCAGCCAGCCGACGGCCGCGTTGTCGCCGACGGCCTCGAAGAGCCGGGCCGCGGCACGGTAGTGCTCGATGCTCTCCTCCAGCAGCCCCTGGTCGTAGTCGATGTTGCCGGAGAGCGTGTCGATCTCGGCGCGCAGCCGCAACGCCTGCGGCGGGCAGGTCTGGGCGGCCTCGTGGACGAGCCGGCGGGCGCGCTCGGGCTCACCCTCGTCACCGGCGCGTTTCGCGGCGCGCAACCGGGCCGCCGGGTCGGGCGGGGACTGCGGCCACATGGCGGCGTCGAGCTGCCTGAGCGGGGCCAGCATCCGGGGGTGGCGGGGGCCGTGCATGGGCAGGCCGTTGCATTTGGGCGAGCTGACCAGGTGGCGGTCCTCCAGGGCGTTGAGCACGACCGCGCCCACGTCCGCGACCGGGTCGGACAGCCTGCCGTACTCGTGCAGGATGTCCCGGCGGAACCAGGACATGAGCCGGCCGGGGGGTAACAGGTAGTCGGCGGCGACCTCGGCCAGCGTCGCGGCGCAGAACTCGCGCAGCGCCCGGTCGGCCGCGGTGTCCAGCTCCGTCAGCAGGAACCGCTCGCGGTCGGGCGGATCGCCCCACAGTCGGGCGCCGGCGGCCTGCAGGAGCAGCGGGTCGACCTCGTCGGCGGCGGGCCAGGGCCGGCCGGTGTCGTCGCGGACCGTGCGGATCTCGTCGACCAGCTCCTCGACCTTGTCCGCGGCGGCGCCGTCGCCGGTGGACTCGGCCGACAGCCGCATCGCCTCGACGGCGTGCGCCCGGGTGAACGGCGGCAGCGCCAGCTCCTGCGGCTCCCGGACCGCGTAGCGCCTGAGCACGTGCCGCAGCTCGTCGAGGTGGTCGGTGCGGACCGACAGCAGCAGGCGCAGGTCGGGCCGCTGGGCCAACGACCCCAGCAGCTCGTCGAAGAAGCTCTCCCTGAGGTGCTCGTACGGGTCGGGCAGTCGCAGGAACGTCTCCACCTGGTCGACGGCGGCCAGCGTCGGCCCGGCGACGCCGTCGTTGCGCTGGAGCCTGCGCAGGAAGTCGCTCACCGACAGGCCCGCGAAACTGGCCAGCGAGCCGCCGTCCGACCACGACGAGAGCAGCGCGATCACGTACGGGTTGTGCTCGGGCAGCGCGGCGGCGGGCCAGACGCGGGTGGAGCGGGCCAGGCCCACCGGCAGCACGCGCGCCCGCTCGTCCCGCAGCGAGGGGATCACGGCGGCCCGCAGCAGCGAGGTCTTGCCGGCGCCGGCCGCGCCGTGCAGGATCGTCAGCCGGTTGCGCCGCCACATGCCGGCCAGCTCCGCGGTCTCCGCGGACCGTCCGAAGAACAGGGCCCCGTCGCCTTCGTCGAAGGGACGAGCTCCGACGAAGGGACCGCGTCGGGGGCCGGAAGCAGTCATGGGACCAGACCTCACTCACCGAGGACGACGTCGTATTCCTTTGTGGCCCGGGACCGGACTGCGGAGGCGCCCGCCCCGGTCAATGCCGCAAGACGCGTGTGGCGGCGAGACTCCTGAATAATTCCGTCCGGTTTCGAGCTCAACGTCCGGCTGTCACCGCTGCACGATTCTCGATGGCTCCCCATGGTATGGCATCGCCGTGGCCGGCGCCCCGTTTTCGGGTTCGCCGAAACCCGGGGAAACATCTCCCGCCGGGTCTCGGCGAATCGGTTCGTGATTACGGATTGCCCGGCCGGTACGGCACCGGCGTGCTGTTGTCGAACGCGGCGAACACCTCGTCTTCCCCCGGGCCCGACTCGAGCAGCTCGAGTAACTCCAGTGCGATCACGGAGTTCCCCAGCCCCTCGAGACGGGCAGGTGAGAGTGCGGACAAATCAAGAAGATCCTTGTGTTGCGTGACGACCTGCGGTGCCATGGGCGCTCCCTCGTCGGCTCTGGCCTGCCCGCAGCGTTCCCCGTCCGGATGACCGGCCCGTCCGGAGCGAAGTGCTCAACAGGCTGATCCCAGGGTGGCCGAATTCGGCGTGCCCGCCAATAGGCGGTGAATTAGTGCCGTCCTGAATCGGCTGTTGGCGGTCGCCGTTATCGGCCGGGTAGTACGGGACCCGCCGGGCCGCTACCATGACAGTCTGTCGTTTTTATCTTGCCCTATTCTCGAGAACGACTTTCCATTCCTGCACCAGCCCCCGTGAAGGCACGGGCAGAAGGGCGGGCACGTGACGATTCCAGAGCCGTCCGCCGCACTGCGCGCAGTGAGCGACTTTCCCAATGTCTGGAAGGTTCCACCCCGGAACAAGAACTTCACCGGCCGGGAGGAACTGCTGTCCAGGCTGCGCGACAGCATTCTCCAGCAGCCCACCGCGGTCGTGCCGAACGCCCTGCAGGGCTACGGCGGTGTCGGCAAGACGCAGGCCGCGATCGAATACGCCTATCGGTTCCGCGAGGAGTACGACCTCGTCTGGTGGATCCCCTCCGACCAGCCCGGCCTGGTGCGCTCGACGCTGGCCCAGCTCGCGCCCCAGCTCGGCCTGCCGGGCCCGACCGCGACGGGCATCGACGAGGCGGCCAACGCCGTCCTGCAGGCGCTGCGCCGCGGTGAGCCGACCCGCCGGTGGCTGCTGATCTTCGACAACGCCGACGAGCCGGACGACATCAGGGAGATCGTGCGTCCCGGCCCGGGGCACGTCCTGATCACCTCGCGCAACCACCGCTGGGAGAGCGTCGTCGACACCGTCCCGGTGGACGTCTTCCCGCGGCGGGAGAGCGTCGAGTTCTTCCAGAAGCGCCTGCGCAGGGCGATCAGCGAGTCCGTCGCCGTCGAGCTGGCCGAGGCGCTCGGCGACCTGCCGCTGGCGCTGGAGCAGGCGGCCGCGCTGCAGAGCGAGACCGGCATGGCGCCGGAGGAGTACCTCAAGCTGCTCCAGGAGCACACCAGTCAGCTGCTGAGCAGGGGCAAGCCCTCGGAGTACCCGGTCTCCATGACGGCCGCGTGGGGGCTGTCGGTGAACAAGCTCAAGGAGAACCTGCCCGAGGCCATGGAGCTGCTGCGCTGCTGTGCCTTCTTCGGGCCGGAGCCCATCCCGCGCTCGGTGCTCGTCCCGGTCAAGGGGGCGGTGCGCCCGGTGATCGCCGAGCTGCTCGCCGATCCCATCAAGCTGAGCGGGGCCATCGGCACGCTGGCCAAATACGCCCTGGTACGGGTCGAGGCCGAGGCGAGCGGTCAGGCCGGCGGCCAGCGCGGCCCAGGGCGACCGGCCACCCTCCAGGTCCACCGCCTGATCCAGGCCCTGCTGCGGGAGGAGCTCGAACCGGAGGTCCAGGAGGAGATCCGGGCGGAGGTCCACTCGCTGCTCGTCGGCGCGGTGCCGCAGGCCCCCGACGACCCGGCCAACTGGCCGCGCTACGACGCGCTGCTGGCCCACGTCCGGCCGGCGAGGGTGGCCGAGAGCCGCAGGGACGAGGTCCGCGACTTCGCGATCAAGATGCTGACCTACCTCAGCTCCTCCGGCAACTTCGCCGCGACCGGCAGCCACGTGGCGACGTTCCTGGAGCGCTGGACGCACGACTCCGGCGCCGACAACCGGCACGTGCTCCAGGCCAAGCGCCTGCAGGGAGACCTCTACCGCGAGCAGGGCCGCTACGCCGAGGCCTACCAGCTCAACCAGTCCACCCTGATCTCCATGCGCGCCGCGCTCGGCGAGGAGGAGCGCGACACCCTCATCCTGCTCAACGGCATCGGCTCCGACCTGCGCGCGCAGGGCCGCTTCATCGACGCCAGGGAGCACGACGAGGAGTCGCTGCGCCTGCACAGGAAGGTGCTGGGGCCCGACGACGTCATCACGGTCAGGGCGATCAACAGCCTGGCCCTCGACTACGGCCTCACCTCCGACTACGTCCGCGCCAAGGAGCTGCTCCTGGAGGCGCTGCGCACGGCCCAGGGCGGGGAGACCGCGGTCACCCGCGGCACCGAGCTCAACCTGCGCACCGGCCTCGGCCGCGTGGTGCGGCTGTGCGGCGACTACCGCCAGGCGGTCGACGTCTGCGACGACGCGCTGATCTTCGGCCGCGAGTTCTTCGACGCCAACCACCCGCGCATCCTGCTGGCCCAGAAAGACCTGGCCATCGCCCTGCTGCGGTCCGGCGAGACCGAGGACGCCCTCCTGCAGGCCATCGACGTGCACGAGCGCTACGTGCGGCTGTACGGGGTCGACCACCCCAGCACGCTCGCCGCCGCCACCTGCCTGTCCAACTGCAACCGCGCCAACGGCAACGTGGAGCAGGCCTACGAGCTGGCCTTCGACACCATGAACCGCTACCCGCGGATCTACGGCGCCGACCATCCGTACAACCACGGCTGCGCCAGCAACGTGGCCCTGCTGCACCGCGTGCTCGGCGACCCGCAGGCGGCGCGCGAGCTGAACAAGAAGGCGCTCGACGGCATCGAGCGCAGGCTGGGCCGCGACCACCACTACTACCTGCTCATCGCCGTCAACTACGCCAGCGACCTGGCCGTCCTGGGCGACCTCAAGAACGCCTGCGAGATCGGCGCGGAGGCCCACCAGCGCCTCAGCGCCCTGGTGGGCGCGCGTCACCCGACGACCCTGGCGGCGGCGGCCAACCTGTCGGCCGACCTGGAGGCCGCCGGGCAGCGGGCGGAGGGCAGGGCGCTCTTCGACGAGACCATGCGGTCCTACCTGGAGACGCTGGGCCCCGAACACCCCGACACCCGGGTGGCCGGCGAACGGCGCCACCTCGACTGCGACTTCGACCCGCCGCCGGTCTGACCGGGCCGGGCCCCGCTCACCCCCCGGGCGCGAGGAGCTCGGGGGTGCGCGGGTCGGCTCTGGTCAGGTCGGCCACGTCGTCGGTCACGGTCCGCCGGATGTGGCCGATCAGCCGGTACAGGTCGCGGCAGTAGATCGACGGGTTGCGGAACCCGCTGCCCGGACGGTACCGGTGGGGGTAGAGACCGCCGCCGCAGATCCTGGCCAGCTCGCAGGCGGCGCACTCGTCCGACAACGCCCGCGCGCCGATCTGCCGGGCCGCGATGGAGGGCAGCAGCAGCGCCGCGTCGAAGGAGTCGCGGAAGGTGTGCAGCAGCGTGCCGGCCGCTCCGTCGTAGGCGGACTTGAGCGTGTCGACCTGTTCGATGCTGCCGTCGGTCTCGATGACCACGACCGCCACCGGCGACAGGCCGATCCCCTCGCTCCTGGACGGCCGGCCGCACACCAGCCGGATGATCTGGCTGAACATGCGGATCTGGGTCTCCCGCTCGGGCGCCCGGTACCAGCGGTCGAAGACGGCCACCAGCCAGTCGCCGTACGGCGAGCCGGTGGACGACCAGCCGGGCGGGGGAGTCGTCCAGTTGCCGTGCGGCAGCAGGAAGTCCAGCACCGGCGGGCGGAACCGGAGCAGCGCCTCGTAGGTCGTGACCGGGTCGTTGGCCAGGTCGAGGGTGCACAGCAGGCCGCCGAACAGGTGGCGGTAGGCGGGCGCGGTCAGGCGTTCGATGCCGGCCCGCACCTGCTCGTAGCTGCCCCGGCCGGAGGCGTTGCGGCGGTGGCGGTCGTGCCCCTCCTTGTCGCCGTCGAGGCTGACGCCCACGTAGACGTTGAGGTCGGCGAACAGGCTCAGGAAGCCCTCGTTGAGCTGGACGCCGTTGGTCTGCACGCGGGCCACCAGCTCGACGCCGGGCGCCAGCGCCGAGCGCAGGGCGGTCAGCGCGTAGCGCATGTGGTCGACGCCGACCAGCAGGGGCTCGCCGCCGTGCAGGATCACCTCGACGCTGTCCAGGCCGTTGGCCTCGGCGTGCTCGGCGATGCGGGCGGCCACGCGGTCGATGGTCGGGCCGGACATGCGGCGCGGCTGGCGGCGCCAGCTCTGGTCGGCCATCTCGTACATGTAGCAGTAGTCGCACGCCAGGTTGCAGCGGCTGTGGAGCTTGAGTATGAACTGCCTGAACGGGGTGGGCCGCCACCCCGACTCCAGCAGTCTTCGCACATCGAGATCTGCGGGCCATTCGGCTTCGCCCACGCTGATCAGCTCCCGGGGCTGCGACGAAGCTCGGTGTCCGAGCTCGTTCATCCCCGGACCGGATTCCCGCCAGAGTAGATCATCAAACCGGGCAACTGGGGACCGTCGTTTCCGGAAGCGGGCCGTTCCCGAACAGTAATTCATGTAAATCCAGTAGGAAATGTTGACTTAGCGTTCCGGGTTCCGTAGCTTCGTACGCATGAGCCAGGGCCTCTACCTGACCCGGCGCCCGCACGTGGACCACGGCCACGTCGCCAGCGCGCAGTGTCGCTGATCACGCACCTCCGGCAGACCTCCCTCCCCCCTGCGCAGTTCTCCCCAGAGGAACTCATCGTGATCAACATCAGACGTGCACTCCTCGCCGTGCTGCTCGCCACCGTGACCGTCGGCTGCGGTGCGGCCGAGGGCTCGGCGAAACCCGGCGAACCGGAGGTGAAGGAGCTTCGCTACCAGGGCAGCGCGGGCAACGTCACCTTCCCCGAACTGGCCGCGGAGCTCGGCTACCTCGGCGACGTCAAGCTCAAGTGGGTGGGCAACACCACCTCCGGGCCGCAGGACATCCAGTCCGCGGCCACCGGCCAGACCGACTTCGGCGGCGCGTTCGACGGCGCCGTCATCAAGCTCAAGGCGGCCAAGGCCCCGATCAAGGCGGTGATCGGCTACTACGGCTCGGACGAGAAGTCGTTCAACGGCTACTACGTCAAGGACGACAGCCCGATCAGGACCGCCCGCGACCTCATCGGCAAGAAGATCGGCGTCAACACCCTCGGCGCCCACCACGAGGCCGTCATCAAGGAGTTCCTCAAGCGTCAGGGGCTGACCCCGGCCGAGATCGAGCAGGTCCAGCTCGTGGTCATCCCGCCGGTCAACACCGAGCAGGCGCTGCGGCAGGGGCAGCTCGACGTCGGCACGCTCGGCGGCGTGCTCAAGGACAAGGCGCTCGAACGCGGCGGGCTGCGTCCGCTGTTCACCGACGTCGAGCTGTTCGGGCCGTTCACGGCCGGGGCCGTCGTGCTGCGCGAGGACTTCATCGCCAGGAACCCCGGCACCGTCCGGACCTTCGTCGCCGGCTTCGCCAAGGCCATCGCCTGGGCGCAGACCCACCCGCGCGAGGAGGTCGTCGCCAAGTTCGAGCAGATCATCGCCAGGCGCGGGCGCAACGAGACCACCGACGTCGTGAAGCTCTGGAAGAGCACCGGCATCGCGGGCAAGGGCGGCGTCATCGACAGCCGGGAGTTCCAGCGGTGGATCGACTGGCTCCAGCGCGAGGGCGAGATCCGTCCTGGGCAGGTCAAGGCCACCGACCTCTACACCAACGAGTTCAACCCCTACGCGAACGGGAGCGGCTCATGACCGCCACGATCAGCGAGACCGGCGTCCAGACGAAGATCGGCATCCGGAACGTCTCCAAGGAGTTCACGGTCAGGGACGCGGGCGAGCCGTTCACCGCCCTGTCCGGGATCGACCTCGACGTCCGCGAAGGGGAGTTCTTCACGCTCGTCGGGCCGAGCGGCTGCGGCAAGTCCACCCTCCTCGACCTGGTCGCGGGGCTCACCGAGCCGACGTCGGGCCAGATCGTGGTCAACGGCGCGCCCGTCACCGGGCCCGGCCTCGACCGGGGGATCGTCTTCCAGCAGTACGCGCTGTTCCCCTGGCGGACCGCGCTGGCCAACGTGGCCTTCGGGCTGGAGGCCAAGGGCGTGCCCAGGGCCGAGCGTACGGAACGGGCGCGGCGGCACCTGGAACTGGTCGGCCTGTCCGGCTTCGAGGACCGCTACCCGCACGAACTGTCGGGCGGCATGCGCCAGCGCGTCGCCATCGCCCGCAGCCTGGCCTTCGACCCCGACGTCCTGCTGATGGACGAGCCGTTCGCCGCGCTCGACGCGCAGACCCGCGAGTCGCTCCAGGAGGAGCTGCTGCGCATCTGGCAGCACACCCGCAAGACCGTCGTCTTCATCACGCACGGCATCGACGAGGCCGTCTACCTGGGGCAGCGCGTCGCCGTGATGACCTCCAGGCCCGGCCGGATCAAGGAGATCATCGAGGTGGAGTTCGACTCGCGCGAGGGCGACCTGCGGGCCGACCCGCGCTTCGGCGAGTACCGGCACCACGTGTGGGGGCTGCTGCGCGACGAGGTCGCCGCGGCGCAGGTGCAGGAGCGGAAGGCGGCGATCCGGCATGACTGACGCCCGCGCCGACGAACGGACGCGGCCCGAGGGCGACGTCCACTGGTACGACCTCCCCGACGACGAGCCCGACCCCGCCGCCGGGGACGAGCGCACCAACGGGAAAGAGCCCGCCGCCCCGATCCGGCCCACCGAGGGGGAGAGCCGGAACCCGGCCCCGGCGGGGGTGAGCCGGACGGCGGCGTCCCCCGCGGCGACGTGGAGGCTGGCGCGGCGGGCGGGGCGGAACTCGGCCGCGATCCTGCTGCTCCTGGCCGCCTGGGAGGTGCTGCCCCGCCTCGGCGTGGTGGACCCCGTGTTCGTGCCGCCGCTGTCGGAGAGCCTGGCCGCCGGCGCGGACCTGCTGCTCACGGGCCGGCTCCCCGAGCACCTGGAGGCGTCGCTGGCGCGTTCGCTGTCCGGGTTCGGGCTGGCGATCGTGCTGGCCATCCCGCTCGGGCTGCTGATCGGCTGGTACAAGCCCGTCGCCGACTTCCTCACCCCGCTGCTGGAGGTGTTCCGCAACACCTCGGCGGTCGCGCTGCTGCCGGTCTTCACGCTCATCCTCGGCATCGGCGAGACGACGAAGGTGGCGTTCGTCCTGTACGCCTGCTCCTGGCCCATCCTGCTCAACACCGTCAGCGGCGTGAAGACCGTCGAACCCCTGCTGATCAAGTCGGCCCGGTCGATGGGGCTCGGCCCGGTGCGGCTGTTCCAGAAGGTGATCCTGCCGGCCGCCGTGCCCACCATCTTCACGGGGGTGCGCCTGGCGGGCGCGTACTCGATCCTCGTGCTGCTGTTCGCCGAGATGGTCGGCGCCAAGGCCGGGCTCGGCTACCTCATCCTCGACGCCCAGTCCAGCTTCCGCATCCCCGACATGTACGCCGGCATCATCACGATCTCCGTGGTCGGCCTGCTGTTCAACCTGCTCCTGATCGGCGTCGAGCGCCGCTTCTCCACCTGGAGGACCACGTGACGAGAAAGCTCCACCTGAACGCCTTCCTCATGGGCGTCGGCCATCACGAGGCCGCCTGGCGGCACCCCCGCACCGAGCCGAGCCGCCTGACCGACGTCCGCCACTACCAGGAGCTGGCCAGGATCGCCGAGCGCGGCAAGCTCGACTCGCTCTTCCTCGCCGACGGCGTGGCCCTGCAGGGCGACGTCCGGCACAACGCGCTCGGCGGGCTGGAGCCGCTCACGCTGCTGGCCGCGCTCGCCGCGGTGACCGACCACATCGGGCTCATCGCGACCGTCTCCACGACGTACAACGAGCCCTTCCACGTGGCGCGCAAGTTCGCCTCCCTCGACCACATCAGCGGCGGCCGGGCCGGCTGGAACATCGTCACCTCCGCCAGCGAGGCCGAGGCGCTCAACTTCGGCGTCGAACGCCCCACGCACGCCGCCCGCTACGCCAGGGCGGACGAGTTCCTGGAGGTCGCCGGCAAGCTCTGGGACAGCTGGGAGGACGACGCCATCCTGGGCGACCGCACCGGCGGCCGCTACGCCGACACCGGCAAGATCCATCCCGTCGAGCACATCGGCCGCCACTTCGCCGTCCGGGGGCCGCTGAACACCTCCCGCTCCCCGCAGGGCCGCCCGCTGCTGGTGCAGGCCGGCTCGTCGGAGGACGGCAAGGAGTTCGCCGCCCGGCACGCCGAGGCCGTCTTCACCGCCCAGCAGACCCTGGAGGAGGGCCAGGAGTTCTACAGCGACCTCAAGCGGCGGGTGGCCGCCCACGGCAGGCAGCCCGGCGACGTGCTCGTCCTGCCCGGCATCTCGCCGATCATCGGCTCGACCGAACGGGAGGCGCTGCACCTGGAGAAGGAGCTCGAAGACCTGATCATCCCCGCCTACGGCCTGGCCCAGCTCTCCCACATGACCGGCATCGAGCTGGCCGAGGACGACCTCGACCGGCCGCTGCCGGACGTGCCCGTCGAGACCGAGGGCGCGCAGAGCCGGCGCAAGCTCGTCATCGACCTGGCCAGGCGGGAACGCCTGACGGTCAGGCAACTGCTCAACCGGCTGGCCGGCGGCCGCGGCCACCGCGTGGTCGCCGGGACGCCCGAGCAGATCGCCGACCAGCTCCAGGAGTGGTTCTTCACCGGGGCCGCCGACGGCTTCAACATCATGCCGCCGCTGCTCCCGTCGGGCCTGTCCGACTTCGTGGACCACGTCGTGCCGGAGTTGCAGGTAAGGGGCCTGTTCCGGTACGAGTACGAGGGCCGTACCCTCCGCGACAACTACGGCCTGACCCGGCCCGTCTCCCGGTACGCCGGGCTGGCGGCGGCGGTGGCCGGATGAGCGTCGTCGCGCTGGTCGGCAACCCCCGCGAGGGCTCCAGGACGCGGACCGTGGCCGTGGAGGCCGCCGAGGCCGTCGCGCGGCGGCTCGGCCTCCCGGGCGCGCACGACGTGATCGACCTGTCGGCGCTCGGGCCGCACCTGCTCGCCCCCGGGCCCGCGCCCGGCGTCGAGGTGGCGCTGGAGCTGGTCGCCGAGGCGCGGGTGCTGGTGGTGGCCAGCCCCACCTACAAGGGCACGTACACCGGGCTGCTGAAGGCGTTCCTCGACCGGTTGCGGCCGGAGGCGCTGGCCGGGGTGGTGGCGTTGCCGCTGCTGGTCATGGGGGATCCGAAGCACGCGCTGGCGGTCGAGGTGCACCTGCGGCCGCTGCTGGTGGAGCTGGGCGCGACCGTGCCGACGCCGGGGCTCGCCGTGCTGGAGTCGCAGCTGGCCGTGCGGGAGTCACCGCTGTCCGTGCTGGAGCCGCGGCCGCCCGAGCTGGAGGAGCTCCTGGGCCGCTGGGCGGAGCGGGTCGCGCCGCAGGTGGCCGCCGCCCTCGCGGTCGGCCATCCGGCCACCGCCTGAAGGACGGCGGACCACTGCCTGAAGGACGGAGGGTCACTGTCCGAAGGACGAGGGTCACTGTCTGAAGAACGGCGGGCCGCCGCCTCAAGGGCGACGGGCCGCCGTCCGAGAGCGTGCGGTGCCACCCGTCTGAGGGCGGGGGTGCCGCGTGGGAGCGGGCGGGCGGGGGTGCGGGGTCAACGCCAGTCTCCGGACTGGAGCGCCCCCGCCGCCTGCGGTCCCATCGTGACCAGGCCGCCATCCACGAACACCGACGAGCCGGTCATGTACGAGGCGGCCGGCGAGGCCAGGAAGGCGATGACCGCGGCGACCTCCCGGGCGTCGCCCGGCCGCGGGATCGGGTACCCCGGACGGCTCCCGGCCCGCGGCGGCCGGTCCTCCTGCCCGGTCATCGGGGTGGCGATCTCGCCGGGCGCGACCGTGTTGACCGTGATGCCGTGCGCGGCCAGTTCCAGCGCCAGCACCCGGCTGAGCAGCTTCAACCCGCCCTTGGCCGCGCAGTACGGCCCCGCCCCCACCCTCGGGTACTCCTCGTGCACGCTGGTGACGTTCACGATCCGGCCGCCGCGCCCCTCGGCGACCATCCGCCGGGCCGCCCGCTGCGCGCACAGGAACGGCCCGTCCAGGTCCACCGCCAGCACCGAACGCCAGCGCTCGTAGTCCATGTCGAGCAGCGGCTCCGACGACCCGGTGCCGGCGTTGTTGACCAGCACCCCGAGCCCGCCCAGGTCCCCGGCCAGCTCGTCGACGACGTGCGCGGCGCGGACCGGGTCGGTCAGGTCGTGGCGGCGCACGGCCGCCGCCTTGCCCGCGTCCCGGACCAGCGCGGCGGTCTCCCGTGCGCCGTCCTCGTCCTCGTGGTACGTGATCCCCACGTCGAACCCGTGCTCGGCCAGCAGCACGGCGGTGGCCCTGCCGATGCCGGAGTCGGCGCCCGTGACGACGGCGACCCGGTCGTAGGTGTCGGTCATGCCGTCCCTCCTGCCCCGCACCCCGGCGCCTAACGCGGCCGTCTCACCAGGGGGCGGGGGCCGGCGGCGGGACCACCGGAGGACGGTCGTCGCAGGTGAGGGTGTTGGGCAGGAGCCAGGGGGCGAGCCAGCCGTCGTTGCCGCCGCCGTCCGTCAGCGAGAACTCCGAGCCGGACGGGGTGAAGTGGAAGGTGCCGCAGTTGTTGACGGGGACCGCGCCCACGTTGCGGGCGTCCACGTTCTCGAAGGCGGCCGAGCCGGCGGCGCGGGCGCTGAGCACCGAGGTGCCCGTGCCGTCCACCCGGACGTCCTTGAAGCGCAGGCCGGTGATGGAGTAGAGGTCCTTGACGGGCCAGTCGGCGACCAGCATGACGGCGTTGTAGGTGCTGTCCAGGTAGTGGTCGCCGGTCACCCGGATGTCGGCGTCGATGTTCCGCTCCAGGGCGTAGAACCAGATGGCGCCGAGGCCGATCTTCCAGTTCAGCTCGTACGTGCCGGCCCGCACGGTGGTGTTGCCGGTGATGTCCAGGCGGCCCGCGAACGGCTCGGCGCCGAAGCGGGAGCCGACCTGCAGGGCGCTGCCCTCGCGCACGGGGTCGGCGATCAGGTTGGCCGAGACCGTGTTGTCCGTGCCGCCGTAGACGGCGATGCCGTTGGCCAGCACCGGCGTCTGGACCGTGTTGTGGTCGAAGGTGTTGCGGGCGTCCGCCGTCCGCTCCGACCACATCGCCAGGCCGTCGTCGCCGGAGTTGCGGACGAAGTTGTCCGACACGACCGTGCCGGTGACGCCGGTGTGCAGGTTGAGCCCGTCGGCGATCTGGTCGGCGATCACGTTGCCGACGACGCGGGTGCCGTTCATCGGGCCGTCGAACCAGACGCCGACCTTGGTGTGGTGGATGTAGAGGCCCTCGATGGCGGAGTCGCTCATCGCGCCGCCGACGCCGTTGACCTGGTCGGTGTCGATGCGCTCGCGGACGTCGCCCTCGATGGCGAACCCGGACAGGCGCACGTTCCGGCTGCCGCCGTCCGCGGCGTCCTTGCCGTAGAAGCCGACGCCGGTGTGGACGGACCCGTCGGGCGCGGGGGCGTCCAGGGCGACCTCGCGGCCCTTGATGATCGTGTACCAGCTTCCGGCGCCGGTGATCGTCACGTCGTCCACGACGATGTGCCGGTTGACCTGGTACGTGCCGGGCGGGACGTAGACCTTCAGATGGGCGCGCCTGGCGAAGGCGATGGCCCGGTCGAAGGCGGCCGACGACTCGCGGCGCCCGGCCGGGTCGGCGCCGAAGGCCAGCACGTTCGCCGCGACCGGCTCGATCCGCGGCGGGGCGACGAGTTCGGAGTCGAGCAGGTCGATGACCGTCCAGGCGGCTCCGGCGCCCGCCGTCAGCCGGATCCGGTCGCCCGCCCGGTAGGTGCGCCCGAGCAGCAGGCGCTGCTCGTCGTAGAAGTGGCTGGGCCGGAACGGCTTGGCGATCGCCGGGGCCGGGGTGGTGGCGCTGGGCACGCAGGAGCACTCGGTGATCCACCAGTCCGGGTGCAGCAGGTCGGCGCCGGGGTCGTCGGTGAAGGGGTACTGGTTGTACAGCCACGAGTACTGCGACGTCAGCGTCATGGTGGCCCGGTGGCGGCCGTTGACCGCGACGTCGAGCGGCGCGGTGATGCCGCCGCCCGTTGGCGCGTCGGGGATGCTGTAGCGCACGGTGATCGCGTTGGCCGCGGCCGGCAGGGTGAACTCGACGTGCCGGCCGGGCGTCAGCCGGACCGCCCGCCGCCCGGACGCCTCGGCGGGCAGCGTGTACGCGGTGCGGTCGGGGCCGATGACCGTGCCGTCCGTGGGGGCGTTCTCGGCCTCCTGCTCGGCGAAGCCGACGCGCGCGCCCCGGCCGGCGACGAGGGCGGGGTCGAGGGCGGCCCTGGTGACCACGGGCCGCTGCGCCGCGACGGCTGCAGCGGCGGCTTCAGCGGCGGCTTGAGTGGCGGCCTGCGCGGGGACGGCGAGCGAGGCGAGGGGGAGGCCGAGAGCCGCGGCGAGCACCGCCACGACCCTCCGGGATGTGCTCGTGCCTGACATCCGAAGCTCGATTCTCTCGGGGGGTGAGGTGACAGTAGGACCCCACGACCCCGCGACACAAGACTCCTGCGAGGAAGTTCCGAAGTCTTGTTATCGAGGTGCAAGCGTTTATCAGTTTTTTGCGACAGTCACGCAAGTGGCTTGCGTCAGGGGAGCCAGCTCACCCGGCCGTGCAGGGCGGCGTACCCGACGAAGGCCACCACGTCGATCAGCGTGTGCGCGATCACCAGCGGCATCGCGCGCCCCCACCGCTGGTACAGCCGCCCGAACACCAGCCCCATCACCACGTTCCCGACGAACCCCCCGAACCCCTGATACAGGTGGTACGACCCCCGCAACACCGACGACACGACCACCGCCCGCCACGGCCCCCAGCCCGCCTGGTCCAGCCGGTGCAGCAGGTAGCCGCTGACCAGCACCTCCTCCAGCACCCCGTTCTGCGTGGCGGCCAGCAGCAGCACCGGCACCCGCCACCACACCTCCGGCAACTGCCCCGGCACCACCGTCAGGTTGACGCCCAGCGCGTAGACGACCAGGTAGAAGGCCAGCCCCGTGCCGCCGATCGCGGCGGCGAGCAGCGCGCCGCGCAACGTGTCGCGGCCCGGCTCGCGCAGGTCCACCCCGATCGTCCGCAACGACTCGCCCGACCGGACCAGCAGGTACGCCACCAGCGCGACCGGCGCCACCGAGATCGCGATGTCCACGAGCTGCAACGTCAGGTCCAGCCACGGCCGCCCGGGAGCCAGCGAGCCGACCAGCACGGCCTGCTGCCCCTTCAGCTCCTTGGGCGCGGTCAGCGAGCCGATCAGCCGGACCAGCGACAGCACCGCGCTGGCGCCGAGCGAGACCGACAGCACGACGAGGATCTCGGCTTTGATGAGTCTGGGGCCGAGGGCCGGAGCGGGTGCGAGTGACTGGGTGTGCATGGGCCGCAGATTAGCCGCCCAGCGCTCCGATCCGGATAAAGCACCCCTTGTCGGCGGGTCCCCGGGACCCGGTCATGGCGATGTCACACTTTCCGTCCCGGGTTCCTCTCAGAGGGCATGAACGACATGATTCTCGTCACCGGCGCCACCGGCGCTTTCGGACGCCCGCTGGTCGAACTGCTCACCGCCCGAGGGGTCAAGGTACGCGCCGTCACCCGCTCGGCGGCCGGGGTGCGCCTGCCCGCCGGGGCCGAGGCCGTCGAGGGCGACCCGGCCCGCCCCGAGACCCTCGCCGGCCACCTGGACGGCGTCACCGCCGTCTTCCTGCACCCGCGCGCCATCGGCGACGGGGCGCCCGGCCTGCTCGCCCGCGCCGCCGAACGCGGGGCGCGGCGGGTGGTGGCCCTGTCCGCGATGAACGTCGACGAGCCCCTCGACGAGCAGCCCTCCCGCTTCCGCGGCGACCGGAACAAGGAGGCCGAGGCCGCCGCCGTGGACAGCGGCCTGGAGTGGACCAGCCTGCGCGCCGCCTCCTTCGCCGGGAACGCCCTCCAGGCGTGGGCCCCCCAGATCCGGGCCGGGGACGTCGTCCGGTACGTGCACGCCGGCTTCCAGGAGGTGCCGATCGATGAGCGGGACCTGGTCGAGATCGCCGCCAGGACGCTGCTCGGCGGGTACGCCGGACGCCGGCTCGAACTGACCGGGCCCGAGTCGCTGACCCACGCCGCGATGGTGGCCGTGCTCGGCGAGGCGATCGGCCGGCCGCTGCGCTTCGAGGAGATCCCGCCGGAGGCCGCCGAGCGGCACCTGGTCGCGGGCGGCCTGCCGGAGCCGTTCGTCCGGGCCCTGCTGGCCCGCTACGCCAGGTACGCCACGCGCCCCCAGCACCCGGTCACCGAGGACGCGGCCGCGGTGCTCGGCCGCCCGCCCGGCACCTTCGCCGCCTGGGCCGCCGCCCACGCCCCCGCCTTCGCCCCCCAGGACCATCCGGCCGCAGGTCAGGCGCCCGGTCTCCGCCCTCATGGCTGACCAGCCGACACCGACCGGGGGATCCCGTGCCGCACTCCACCGCCTACGTCGTCACCGCGCTGCTGACGATCGCCTGCAACGCCTTCTCCGGGTTCGCCGCCATGACCCGCCTCGAACCGGTCATGCGGTCGCTCGGCCCTGCGCTCGACCGGGCCGGGGTGCCGCGGTCGTGGCTGGTCTGGCCGATCGGCACGCTGAAGGCGGCCGGCGCGGCGGGGCTGACGCTCGGCCTGCTGGGCGTGCCCCTGGCCGGGACGGCGGCCGCGGCCGGGCTCGTCCTCTACTTCGTCTGCGCCGTCTACACCCACCTGCGCGTGGCCGACCGCTCGCCGCAGTTCTCCCTGGCGATCGTGTTCCTCGCGCTCGCGGTCGCCACCCTGGCGCTGGACCCGGCGCTGGTGCTGCGGCCCTGAGGGTCAGCCGCGCTCGGGGACGGCCATCTCGCCGAGCAGCGACCAGTCGTCCTGCGGGACGTTCGCGTTGACGATGCGCGGCGTCTCGGCCAGGTAGCCGGGCAGCACCTGCTGGGCCTGCTTGAAGTGCGCCGACGTCACGTGCGCCGCCCCGGCCGCGTCGTCGCGGAAGGCCTCGACGAGGACGTACTCGGCCGGGTCGTCGAGGCTGCGCGACCAGTCGAACCACAGGCAGCCCGGCTCGGCGCGGGTGGCCTCGGTGAACTCGGCCGAGATCTCCGGCCAGCGGCCGGCGTGCTCCGGCAGGACGCGGAACTTCGCGGTGATGAAGATCATGACGGGAACTCCCGAGGTCGGCGGCGTTACGGCACGAGACTAGCCGCACACCGCCGCCCGGCCACGGCGGGCCTCACGCGCGTCGCGTCACCTGATCACGCCACAGGCGGTGCGGCCGCCCGCGTCGCCCGTCCTGTGGGTGGCCTCGTCGGGGCCGTCGGGGGCGTAGCGGGCGGGGATGTTGGCCAGGTTGTCGGGCAGCGCGTGCACGATGACCGCGCTGCCGTCGGCGTCGGTCAGCTCGCGCAGCCCGAACCGGTCGGTGACGACCGACGCGGTGCCCGACCCGTCCTTGCCGACCAGCAGCGGCGGCAGGTCGCCCGAGTGCCCGGCGTGGACGCCGCCGGTCAGGTCGAGGTGGCCTCCGGCGGTGAAGAAGGGGGAGACCTGGCCGGTCGCGGGATCGACGGCCTTCGGGTCGCACAGGCCCGCCGTGTGGATGTGGAAGCCGTGGAAGCCGGGCGTCAGGCCCTTGACCGAGACCGAGACGCGTGCCGTCCCGAACCCCTCGCGCAGGATGCTGAGCCGCCCGACCGCGACGCCGCGCGTGTCGCGGATGACCACGGGCCGCGGGTCGCCCTGGCGCGAGGCGGTGGCGTCGGCCACCGCGCTCACGCCGATGGCGGCGACCCCGGCGGCGAGCGCGAGGCAGAGCGCCAGATGTGTCCGGCCGAACGTCCGTGCCTTGGGCATGGCGAAACCGTCCCTCGTGAGGCGGAGATGTGCGGACTCATCGAGGGTACGGTCGTGCCGCGCCGCCTGTCGTATAGCTCTTGAGTCACCCGTCGGGGTTATGGGGCCGTCCGGTCGTCGGGGGCCGGCTCCCCGAGGCCGGTCTCTCCCAGGTCCGTCCGGCCCGGTCCGGGCTCGCCCGCGTCGGAACGGCCCGCGTCCCGGTCGGGACGGGCGGGCGCGCAGGCGTCGCCGCAGCCGCCGAAGCGCCCGGTGTCGATCGGCGTGAACCGCGTGGCGGGCACGCCCTTCAGCGCCGCCCTCATCGTGTCGTTCCAGATCGGTCCCGGCAGCGAGGCCCCGGCCACCAGGGCGAAGTACCGGCCGCCGATCGTGGTGTTCACCAGCTTGTACCGCTGCGAGCCGCGCGGGTCGCCGATGCTGACCGCGCCCGCCAGATCCGGGGTGAACCCGGCGAACCACGCCGAGGCGTACCCGTCGGTGGTGCCGGTCTTGCCCGCCGCCGGGCGGCCGATGCCGCCGACGCGGCTCATCGTGCCCTTGGTGAACACGCCCGACAGGATGTGCGCGGTCGCGTCGGCGACGCCCGGATCGAGCGCCTGCCGGCACGACGGCCGGTACGAGGTCGGCCGGCCGGTGGCGGCGTCGGTGATCCTGGTGATGGCCATCGGCCCGCAGTACCTGCCCCGGGCGGCGATGGCGGCATACGCGGTGGCCACCGTCACCGGGTCGGTCTCGTTGATGCCGAGCGTGAACGTCTCGTACTCCTGGAGCTTGCGCCCGTCGGCCCGCGCGATCCCGAGCGACTTGGCCGTCTCCACCGTCCGGCACAGCCCCACCCGCTGCTCCAGCGCCATGAAGAACGTGTTCACCGAGCCCCACGTGCCGGTCTGCAGCGTCTTGAAACCGGGGGAGCCCTCGTCGTTGGTGACCGTCCAGGACGGGTCGCCGACGCCGGCGCCGTCGCAGTTCCTGAAGGCGGCGGTGGAGGGGGCGTTGTAGCCGTTGCCCACGGTGATGCCGTCGTCCACCTTCATGCCCTGTTTGAGCGCCTCGACCAGGGTGAACGTCTTGAACGTCGAGCCCGCCTGGAAGCCGATCAGCCCGCCGTGCCGCGCGTCGGCCACCGCGTTGAAGGAGATCTGCTTCTTCCTGGCCGAGGAGCCGTAGCCGCGGCTGGCGGCCATGGCCCTGATCGCGCCGGTGCCGGGCTCGACCAGCGCCTCGGCGGCCAGGGCGTGGTCGGTGGCGTTGACGTGCTTCCTGATCGCCCGGTCGGCGGCGGCCTGGGCCTTCGGGTCGAGCGTGGTGTAGATCTTCAGGCCGCCCTGCGCGAAGGCGCGTTCCCTGACCCGCCGCGTGTCGCCGAAGGCCGGGTTGGCCAGCAGCTCGTGCCGGACGTACTCGCAGAAGTACGGATGGTCGCTGTCGCCACAGCCGTTGGGCAGCCGGACGTCCTTGAACCCCAGCTTCTTCGCCTTGGCCGCGGACGCCTGCTCCGGCGTGATCCTGCCGAGCTCGGCCATCCGGTCGAGCACCACGTTCCGCCGGGCGAGCAGCAGCGCGCGGGCCTTCCTGCCGCGGCTCGGGTCGGTCGTGTTCGGGTCCTGCACGGCGCCCGCCAGCGTGGCGGCCTGGGCCAGGTCGAGCCGGGACGCCGGGACGCCGAAGAACCGCCTGGCCGCGGCCTGCACGCCGTTGGCCCCCGCGCCGAAGTAGGCGATGTTGAGGTAGCGGCGCAGGATCTCGTCCTTGCCGTACTTCTGCTCGACGCCCATCGCGTAGCGCAGCTCCTTGAGCTTGCGGGCGTAGCTGGCCTCCAGAGCCTTGTTCTTGTCCTGCTCGGTGTCGGCCGCGTTGAGCAGCACCTGCTTGACGTACTGCTGGGTGATGCTCGAACCGCCCTGGCTGAGCCGGTCGGAGCTGAGGTTCTTGACCAGGGCGCGCAGCGTGCCCTCCATGTCGATCGCGCCGTGCTCGTAGAACCGGTCGTCCTCGATGGCGACGACCGCCGTCCGCATCACCTCGGAGATCTGGTCCAGGCGGACGATCTCGCGGTTCTGGTCGTAGAAGCGGGCGATCACGTTGCCGCGGGCGTCGTACACGGTGGAGGTCTGCGCGAGGGGCGGCTCGGCCAGCGCCACCGGCTTGAGGTTCAGCTGCTCGGTGGCGGAGACGACCAGCGTGCCGGTGCCGCCGACGGCGGGCAGCGTGATCGCGGCCGTCAGCAATCCGGCCGACATCGCCGCGACCGCGAGCCGGGCGACGTTCGACAGGCGATGGGGCATGCGGGAGCACCTCCGGGCGGAAACAGGGACAAGCCCGGACATGACAGCACAGGACGAAAGGCGGCGTCCAAGACCGATATCAGCCATCCGGTGATATCGGGATCGATATCACGCCAGCGTACGGGCCACGCGCGAACCCCCCTCGCGCGTGGCCGTCCGGCGGTCAGAGCAGCGACGGCGCGACCGGCTGCACCTGGTTCTCGACGTGCTCCTTCAGACGCACCAGATCCTGTCGCAGCTTGCGCGCGGGATGCGCGCCGAGCAGCCCGGCGATGGCATGCCCGGCCGCACCCGCGATGGGGTTGTAGCACAGGTGCACCTGGACGCGCGTCCTGCCGTCGGCCTGGGCGTCCACGCGCAGCACGCCGGTGTGGGCGATGAGCTCGCCGTCGCCGGACTTCCAGGCGATCTCCGCGCCCTCCTCGCGCTTGGTCTCGGTGGCCGTGAAGCGGATGCGCGTCCCGGCCGGGCCCCTGATCACCCAGTGGGAGCGCAGCTCGTCGGCCGACAGCCGCACCTCCTCGACGTCCGGCATGAAGCGCGGGAACAGCGAGTAGTCGCTCACCAGCGGCCACACGGCCGCCACCGGCGCCGCGATCGAGACGGCCGCGTTGACGTCGATCGCCTCGCGACCGGCGTTGACGCCGGTGAGGCGGCGCAGCGGCAGGTTCGTCGCCGCCCGCACGGCCAGCGCGGACGCGGCGCAGCGGGTCAGCCAGGACAGCGGCCTCGGCAGCTTGCCGGTGATCGCCCAGATCGAGGCCGCCGCCCCGCCCGCGACCAGCCTGGTCGAGGGCGACCAGCGCTGCTGGAACAGCTCCGGCACCGCCTTGCGGCGGCGGCCCTGGCCCTGCAACCGGGGCACGTCGGTGCCGTCCCTGTGCACGTGCCAGTTGGTCTCCACCCGCTTGACGCCCGGGATGCGGCGCAGCTTCTGGCGGGCGCGCTCGTCCTCGCCCGCCAGCACGTCGCCGGAGAGCGTCACGACGCGCTCGCGCACGTCGACCTCGACGGCGTGCGGGTGGCTGATGTGGCGGCCCAGTTCGGCGCGTACGCGTTCGTGCAGGACGCGGTCGTCGGCGGAGCCGCCGGTCAGGCGGTACCTGGCCGCCGCGGCCGACCCGCGGCCCCTGTTGGACAGGTCGCGGCCGAGCACGCCCAGGCCGTCGCGCACCTCGTGGGTCGCGTGCGAGCCCTTGTCCCGCACGCGGGCGCGGCGCGTCCGGCCCCGGTCCGGATCCAGCAGGTACGTCACCGCGGCCCCGGCGCAGGCGCCGAGCACGGCCGCGACGAACGGATGCGACCGTCCTCGCGACTCCGTGTGCACGATCTGGATACGCCGCGGAGCCGATGGCCGCGATCCCCCGTTGATGGAGCTGATGCCCCGAAAAGCAGTCGTGCGCATGACCACAATCCCCCTCGCTCGCACTTCCCGCTGGCCGTGGCCTACCCCGCAGGTCACAGCGCTAACGGAGGGCCGTCCGGAGGCGTTGGTCGCCCGCGATACCGGGCAGGAGGGACGGCAGGGGATTTAAGGGAGTTCTGGCATGAGAAGCACGGTTCGCACCGCGACGCAGGCGTTCTGGATCGACGCCGGGCACGGCGGGACGCAGGAGCACTACGGCGAACAGCTACGCAGGTGGCGGCACGCGTTCGCGGCCACGGGCGGGGAGGCGGGCGCGAGCGGCGTCACGCTGGACCCCCTGCACTTCGCGCTGGCCGCCTGGGAGGTCGCCACCCGGCCGGTCGCCGACTCCCCGTACGTGCGCACCCATCCCCGGGTCCTGGACGCGACCTGCCACCGGGCCGAGGACGGCCGCGATCCGCTGGCCGTGGTCGAGCTCGCCGCGCCGCCGCCAGTCCCGCTGCCGGACGGCTGGTCGAGCTGGCGGCACCAGGGCGAGCAGCCTTACGCGGCCGGCGCTGAGGGCACGCCGACCGCGCTGAGCACGCTGGAGCTGCGCATCCCCCTGTCCGGGGACCGGCTGCCGACGCCCACCCGGCCGCGCGCCGAGGGCCTGCCCAACCTGGACGACGCCCAGGCGTCGCTGGAGGCGTTCGTGGCCGAGCTGAACGCGGCGGTCACCCCGTTCCTGCGCGAGCTGGACGGCGCCGAGGGCGTCCTCGACACCGACGGCGCCACGCTGATCCAGTGGCTGCGCACGCAGATCGAGGCCGACAAGGCCACCGCGGAGGCGGCGGGCGCCGGCCCCTGGCGCTACCTCACGGCCGCCGGCTCGGCCGCCGCCCCGGTACGCCAGGGCGCGGGCGGCGCGCGGCGGCTGGAGTTCGGCGGCGGGCGGACGATCACCCGCGTCGGCTTCCACGACGACGACCTGCTCCACCCGGTCGAGGCGATCCACATCGCCCTGCACGACCCGGCCGACGCGATCGCCCGCTGCGGCGCCGAGCTGGCGTTGCTGAACGAGCACACCCCGCCGCTGTCGGCCGGGGACGCCGGGGACGCCGTCTGCCCGCTGTGCGGCGGGGCCGCCGGCTCCCCCTGCCAGACGCTGCGCCACCTGGCCTACGGCTACCGCCTGCGCCCCGGCTGGCGGCCCGAATGGAGCCCCTCCCGCTGACCGCTCCCGG
Source organism: Nonomuraea sp. NPDC005692 (assembly GCF_040631115.1). Lineage (NCBI taxonomy): Bacteria > Bacillati > Actinomycetota > Actinomycetes > Streptosporangiales > Streptosporangiaceae > Nonomuraea > Nonomuraea sp. NPDC005692. The sequence continues at coordinate 54,884 of NZ_JBEXYU010000023.1, forward strand.
CTCCCGTGTCTACATGTAGTTGCCCTCGCCCTGGGCGCGGACGCCGTCAGGGCGGGGGAGTGCGCGGCCGGCGTGCAGGCCGAGCTGCTGCTGGCGGGCGGCGGCCTGCTGGAGCTGGAGCCCGGCCTGGATGCCCTGGAACACGCCCTCCAGCCAGCCCACGAGCTGCCCCTGCATGACCCGGATCTCCATCTCCGTCGGCGTCCCGCCGTTCGGGGTGGGCCGCAGGCGCTCCAGCTCGTCGCGCAGCTCGGGGGCGACCGCCCCGGCGACCTCCTGGATGGCCTGCTCGTAGATGCGGTGCATGCGCTCCCTGGCGCGCTCCTCCAGGTGCACCCCCTTGGCCTCCTCCAGCAGGCTGCGGGCCATCGCGCTCACGCGGAGCAGCCGGGCGGGCTCCTCGACGCTTTCGATGTCCGTCCTCACGGCATCGCGCAGGGTGTGCTCACGCTGCTCGTCCCCCGATGCTGGATGCGGCGTCGTCGTCATGTCCTCAGTCCTCGTTCACGCAGGTGAGCGGCTCGCTACCGCCAGCAACAGCCCTTCCCGGTGCCCCGCCGTTCACTCGTGGGAGCGGCCGGAATCCTGGGTAGGGGTCACCCTCATGAACCGGCGAGACGACGATCCCGAGGACGAGTTCTTCGCTCCGGTGCTGCGCGAGCCGCCGCCCCCGGACGAGATCAGCCGCTCAGGCGTGGTGAGCGACACCGGCGTGCCCGGCGTGCACGGCGGCGGCGAGGGCCACTGGCCGCAGAAGCCGCCGCCGTCGAGCGCGCTCGGCCTGCGCCTGCTGGCCGCCGCGCTGCTGCTGCTCGTCGGGGTCGTGCTGGCGGTGCTCGCGGTGCTGGCCGGACGGCCGGCGCTGGCGCTGCCGCCGGCGATCCTGGCGGTGGCCGCCGCCGCGTACCTGGTGGTGTTCGCCCGGCGGCGCGCCCGCGACGACGGCGGCCCGCCCACCTTCGGCTAGCGCGACGCCCGGGGCGATGGGGTTTCGGTCCTTCTGTGGGGGTACACGCCCGCTGAGGGGAAGAGGAGCCGTGATGTCTCTCATCGACCGTGACTGTGTACGCAGGCTGCTGGAGTCGGAGCACGCCGACGCGACGCTCGTGTTCGTCCGGGGTGACTGCGTCGTGCTGCGGGCCGCGGAGATCGACGACGCCCACCGGGGGCTGGTGATAGCCAGCCGCGAGGACGTCATGGCCCAGCTCCCCGACGGCGCCGCGACGAGCGGGCAGGCCCTCGACGACCTCGCCGTGCGGCTGGACAACGTGGTGCGCGACCTCGGCGCCTGATCGCCGGCCGGCCCGCGTCGCGGCCGCATGTCCTGAATCTGCAAGCCGCCACGTCCACCTGGGGAAAGACGGTGTCGGTCCCGCCGGGATTCACTGCCGGGAACACGACACGAAAGGGGCCGTTCAGATGCCCGACAACCCCACCGGCGAGTTCTGGAAGGACCTGCGGCCGATCGAGAACTCCTTCCGGCCGGACGCGCTGCCCGAGGTGTACCTGTCCAAGGTGGCCACGGACGACGACCGGTACTACGTGCCGTTCACCGAGACCGTCGGCTCGCGGCCGCTGTGGATCAACGTCAAGGACAACAGCTGGGCCGACATCCTGCGGGCCAAGGAGGCCGGGCTGGTCAACCGGCACTACCACCCGCACGAGGTGTTCGCGTACACGATCTCCGGCAAGTGGGGCTACCTGGAACGCCCCTGGACGGCCACCGCCGGCGATTTCGTCTACGAGGCCCCGGGCGAGGGCCACACGCTGGTCGCCTACGACAGCGGCGAGCCGATGAAGACGTTCTTCATCGTCAAGGGCCCGCTGGTCTGGCTGGACGAGAACGGCGACCCCGACGGCTTCTTCGACGTGCACGACTACATCAAGATGTGCCGCGAGCACTACGAGAAGGTCGGCATCGGCGCCGACTACGTCAACTCCCTGTTCCGCTGACCGCCGCCCCGCCGCATCCCCCGAAATGAGAGCGTCATGACCGACATCGCGGCCGCGCCGGACACCAGGGCCGCCGACCGGTACGAGAACCGCCTTCTCGTCATCCTCTTCCTGTCCTTCGGCTTCGTCTTCTTCGACCGGCAGGCGCTGTCGTTCCTGGCGCCGTACATGGACCAGGACTTCGGCCTGTCCAACGCCGAGCTGGGCACGCTGTCCGGCGTGCTCGCGCTCACCTGGGCGCTGGCCGGGATGTTCGCCGGCCGCCTGTCCGACGCGCTCGGCAGGCGCAAGCCCATCCTGGTCGTGGCCGTGGTGCTGTTCTCGCTGTTCTCGGCCTCGTCCGGGCTCATGGGCGGGTTCGCCGGGCTGCTGGCCGCCCGCGCGCTGATGGGCACGGCCGAGGGCGCCGTGCTGCCGATGGCGCAGTCGCTCATGGTCGAGGCCAGCCGGGAACGCCGCAGGGGCTTCAACATGGGCCTGCTGCAGGGCTCGTCGGCCGGACTGCTCGGCGGCATCCTCGCGCCGCTGGTGGTGGTGTGGATCGCCGAGACCTACGACTGGCGGGTCGCCTTCTACGTCACGATCGTGCCGGGGCTGGTGATGGCCCTGCTGATCGCGAAGTTCGTCCGCGAGCGGTCGCCGCGGACGGCGGCCGAGGCGCCCGCCAAGGAGCCGAGGGTGCCGCTGGGCGAGGTGCTGAAGCTGCGCAACATCGTCGTGTGCATGCTCATCGCCTGCTGCTACCTCACCTGGTTCGTCACCATCATCACCTTCACGCCGACGTACCTGACCCAGGTGAAGGGCTTCGGGCCCGGCACGATGAGCGGCGTCATGACCTGCCTGGGCGTGGCCTGGGTGCTCTGGGGCTTCGCCACCCCGGCCATCTCCGACCGGCTGGGACGCAAGCCCGCGCTGATCGGCTTCACCGCGCTCGCGGTGTTCTGCCCGCTGGCCGTGGTCTACGTCGAGAGCCCCGTGCTGCTCGGCGCGATCATGATCGTCACCTACACCGGGCTCGGCTGCTTCACGCTGTTCATGGCCACCATCCCGGCCGAGACCGTGCCGCGCGGCGCGCTGGCCACCGCGCTCGGCGTGATCATGGGCGTGGGCGAGCTGGCGGGCGGCTTCCTGGGCCCGATGGTCGCCGGTTGGGCGTCCGACCAGTGGGGGTTGCAGGCCGCGATGTTCATCGCCGCCGGCGGCGCGCTGGTCGTGGTGGGGCTCGCCTTCGCTCTGAAAGAGACGGCCCCCGCCGCGCTGCGCAGGGCGGCCGCGTGAGGGCCGCGGTCTGGCACGGGGCGAAGGACGTGCGGGTCGAGGACGTCCCCGTGCGCGAGCCCGGCCCGGGGGAGGCGGCGATCGCGGTGGCGTACTGCGGGATCTGCGGCAGCGACCTGCACGAGTACGCCGACGGCCCGCACGCCATCCCCGTGGGCGAGCCGCACCCGGAGTCCGGCGTCCGCGCGCCGATCGTGCTCGGCCACGAGTTCTGCGGCACGGTGACCGGTCTCGGCGCGGGCGTGACCGGCCTGGCCGTCGGCGACCGGGTCGCGGTGGAGCCGCACTACCGGTGCGGGAACTGCCCGCGTTGCCGGGCGGGGGAGTACAACATCTGCCGCCATTTCGGGTTCGCCGGGTTGATGGGGCACGGCGGGCTCGCCGAACAGGCGACGGTGCCCGCGTACATGCTGCACCGGCTGCCCGAGTCGGTGCCGCTGGAGCAGGCGGCGGTGTTCGAGCCCGCGGCCGTGGCCCTGCACGCGGTGCGGCGGGCCGGGATCCGCGCCGGCGACACCGTCGCGGTCCTCGGGCTCGGCCCGATCGGGCTGCTCGTGGCCCGCTTCGCGGCGCGGGCCGGCGCGGGCCGCGTGGTCGCCGCCGACCGCTCGCCCGCCCGCCTGGAGCTGGCCCGCCGCCTCGGCGTCGAGGCGGCGACGGGCGACGGGCTGGCCGAGGCGGTCGGCGGGGAGGGCGCGGACGTCGTCTTCGAGGCCGTCGGCTCGGAGGGCACGCTGCGCGCCTGCCTGGCCGCCACCAGACGCGGCGGCCGGGTGGTCTTCCTCGGGCTGACCGGCACGGTCTCCCTCGACGCCTTCGCCCTGGTCAACAACGAGCAGACGATCGTGACCAGCGTCGGCTACCGCGACGCCTACCCCGAGCTGATCCGCATCGTCGCCGAGGAGGGCGTGGACCTGGCCGCGATCGTCACCGCGACCATCCCGCTGGAGCACGTGGTGCGCGACGGGTTCGAGGCGCTGCTGCGTGGCGAGGACCAGGTCAAGGTGCTGGTGCGACCGTCTCAGGACGGGGGGCGGCTCCGGTGACCGACGGACTCGCCCCCGGGCTGTTCGCCGGGCGGCACGCGTTCGTGACCGGCGGCACCTCCGGCATCGGCGCGGCGACCGCCGTGCTCCTCGCCGAGCTGCCCGTGCACCCGCTGGTCCGGGTGGTGGAGCACGACGTGCTCGACCGGGGCGGCCTGGCCCGCCTGCTGTCGGCCGGCGACCCGCTCGACGCGCTGGTCAACTGCGCGGGCGTCAGCCACGACCGCGAGGAGTACGACCTGGCCCGCTGGCAGCGCGTCATCGAGGTCAACCTGACCGCCACCATGGTCGCCTGCCAGGCCGCCCGCCCGGCGCTGGCCGAGCACGGCGGCGCGATCGTGAACGTCTCCTCCATGTTCGCCTTCTCCGGCAGCAGGGACCGGCCCGCCTACAGCGCCAGCAAGGGCGGCGTCTCGCAGCTCACCAAGTCGCTGGCGGCCGAGTACGCCGCCGACGGCATCAGGGTCAACGCCGTCGCCCCCGGCTTCGTGGTCACCCCGCTGGCCCGCGGCGTGCTCGACGACCCGCCGGCCCTGGCCCAGGTGCTGGCCCGCATCCCCGGCGGGCGGCTCGGCAGGCCGCGCGAGGTCGCCTCGGTGGTGGCGTTCCTGTGCTCGCCGGGCGCGTCGTACGTCACCGGGGCGGTCGTCCCCGTGGACGGAGGCTATCTGGCTGTGTGACATCTCACCTAAGCTGTGTGTCCCCTGACCGGCACGAACGCGAGGAGGGTCGCCTTGTCCGCCGTCTCCGTGATCTCCCAGGCCACGACCGAGCACGTCGAACCCGCCGAGCGCATCCACTTCTGGGAGGACTACAACCGCAGGGCGCTGGTGGGCCTGTCGTGCACGTCGTACTCCGAGCACGGCCTGCTGGCCAGGCAGACCAACATCGAGCTGGCCGGGCTGCGGCTGGCCGAGATCGCCGGGAACGCCCACGCGATCGAGCGCAGCCCGCAGACCGTCAGGTCCACGCCGAAGGACTCGGTGTTCGCGACGCTGCTGCTCAAGGGCGAGGCGGTGTTCCTGCACGAGAACGGCTGCCTGGCCGCCACGGCGGGCGAGCTGGTCGTCTACGACACGCGCCGGCCGTACCTGTTCGGCTTCTCCTCCTCGATGCGGCAGATCCTGGTGGACGTCCCGCGCGAGCTGTTCGCGCAGGCGTGCGTGGCGGGCGGGCTGCCGGGGCCGATGGTGTTCGGCAGGGGGACGGCGCGGGAGGGCGTGCTCGTGGCCGCGCTGCGCTCGATGATCGGCGGCCTGGCCGCCCTGCGGTCCGCGCCCGACCCGGCCGAGGCCGAGCGGGCCGTGCTCGGCCTGCTCAGGCAGCTCGCCGAGGAGCGTACGGGCGGGCGTCCCGGGCCGGACGCCTACCGGTCGCAGCTCATCGTCGCCGAGGACTACATCGACCGGCACCTGCACGACCCCTGCCTGGGGGCGGCGCAGGTGGCCGGGGTCATGGGCATCTCCGTGCGGCACCTGGCGCGCATCTTCGAGTCCACCGGCCGCTCGCCCGCCCGGCACATCGTGGAGCGGCGGCTGGTCCGGGCGCACGCCGAGCTGACCGGGCCGCGCGCGCTGGAGACCACGATCGCCGACGTGGCCCACCGGTGGGGCTTCTCCAGCCAGGCCCACTTCGCCCGCCTGTTCCGCGCCCGGTACGGCCTGACCCCGAGCGAGGCCCGCGCCGAGGCGACCCGGTAGGCAGGGCGCGCTAGGGGAGCCGGCCGGTGTGCGCGAGGTCGGCCTCCATGCCCGCGGCCGTCCGCCTGAGCTCGGGCAGCACGTCGCGCAGCAGGTGGTCGCGGCTGGCCCGGCCGGCGTGCGTGGCCACGTTGACCGCGGCCACCACTTTCCCGTCCGGCCCGCGCACGGGGACGGCGATCGACCGCACGCCCTTCTCCAGCTCCTGGTCCACCAGCGCGTAACCGTCGGCGGCGGCCTGCCGCACGGCCGCGGCCAGCCCCTCCGGCGAGGTGATCGTGTGCGGGGACAGCGGCTTCGGCTCGATGGCGGCCACCCGCGCGGCGGGCAGGCCGGCCAGCAGCACCCGGCCCATGGACGTGGCGTACGCCGGGAAGCGGGTGCCGACCGTGATGTCCACGCTCATGATGCTGACCGTGGGCACCCGGGCCACGTAGAGCACGTCGTCGCCGGACAGCACCGCCACCGACGCCGACTCGCGGACGCGCGCCACCAGATCGGCCAGGTGCGGCTGGACCACCTCGCCGAACGTACGCTCCGACAGGTGGGCGTAGCCCAGTTCGAGCACCTTGGGCAGCAGCACGTGGCGGTCGCCCTCGGCGGCGGCGTAGCCGAGGCCCTCCAGGCTCAGCACCGCGCGCCGGACCGTGGCCCTGGGCAGGCCGGTCACCCTGGCGGACTCGGCCAGCGTGCAGCCGCCGCGCGCCGACCCGAGCGAGACCAGCACGGCCAGGCCGCGGGCGAGCGACTGCAGGTAGCCCATGCCCAGCACCTCCTTGACGGCCCGCGAACCGTCGAGGCCGGCGGGCGCGCGGCGCGGCTCCCGGGGCCGGGCGGCCAGGGCCGCCAGGGCGGCCTCCATGTCCGCCACCGTCGCGCGCAGGCGGGGCAGGGCGTGCTCGCGCAGCCCCGCCACCGTGTGCCTGCTGGTGTGGCTGACCACGCTGACCGCGCAGACCGCCGTGCCGCCGGGGTCGCGTACGGGCAGCGCGACCGCGATCAGCCCCGGCTCGATGAGCTGGTCGTCCTCGGCCCACGGCGCGGTGGGGTCGAGCAGGGCCAGCCCCGCCGCGCACCGCCCGGCGGGCAGCAGGTCGCCCACGCGGAAGGCCACCGACATCGTGCGCCGCCGGGTGAACTGGCCGACGAAGCGCACGCCGTCGCCGTCGCGCACGGCCAGCGAGACCGACTCCTCCAGCTCGGCGGCCAGCCGCTCGGCCAGGGGCGACAGGCTCTCCTGGAGGCCGTCGCAGGCCAGGTAGGCCGCGCCCAGCTCCATCAGCGGCGGTGCGAGCAGCACGTCGCGGCCCTCGGCCCGCAGGTGGCCGAGGTGCACGAGCGTGGCCAGCACGCGGTCGACCGTGGACCTGGCCAGCCCGGTGGCGCGTACGAGGTCGGTCGCGCGCATGGGCCGCCCGGGGTCGGCGGCCAGCACGCGCAGCACGGCCAGGCCGCGCTCCAGGGTCCCGGCCGGTTCCATCGGCGGCTCCTCATCCAGGTGGGGGCTTTGACAGGAACGCCCCGGTTACAGATACTCGAACTCATAATAGTGAACTAAAGTTCGCAGAGCGAACACCTCGGCTGAACGGAGTGTCGTGCGGAGAGACAAGGTGGTCGCGACGGCCGCGGAGGCGCTGGCCGGCGTGCGGGACGGCGCGTCGTTCGCGGTCGGCGGCTTCGGGCTCAGCGGCATCCCCAACGTGCTGATCCAGGCCCTCTACGACACCGGCGTGACCGGCATCGGCGTCGTGTCCAACAACTGCGGCGTCGACGGCGGCGGCCTCGGCATCCTGCTGTCCGCCGGGCGCATCGCCCGCGTGACCGCCTCCTACATCGGCGACAACAAGGAGTTCGCCCGGCAGTACCTCGGCGGCGACCTGGAGGTCGAGCTGACCCCGCAGGGCAGCCTGGCCGAGCGGCTGCGGGCCGGCGGCAGCGGCATCCCCGCCTTCTACACCCCGGCCGGGGTCGGCACCCCCGTCGCCGACGGCGGCCTGCCGCTGCGCCACCACCCCGACGGCACGGTCGCCGTCGCCTCGCCGCCGAAGGAGGTGCGCGAGTTCGACGGCCGGGAGTACGTCCTGGAGCACGGCATCCGCACCGACTTCGCGCTGGTCCGGGCGGCCAGGGGCGACCGCTCCGGCAACCTGGTCTTCCACCGCGCCGCCAGGAACTTCAACCCGCTGGCCGCCATGGCCGGGCGCGTCACCGTCGCCGAGGTCGAGGAGCTGGCCGAGCACATCGACCCCGACGAGGTCCACCTGCCCGGCGTGTTCGTGCAGCGCGTGCTCCCGCTCACCCCGGAGCAGGCCGCCGACAAGGGCATCGAGAGGCGTACGATCACCCCGCCTCCGGCAGGGGGGACGGTCACCGAATGAGCTGGACCCGTGACCAGATGGTCGTGCGGGCGGCGGCCGAGCTGCGCGACGGCGACTACGTCAACCTCGGCATCGGCCTGCCCACCCGCATCCCGTCGTTCCTGCCGCCGGGCGTCGACGTGGTCCTCCACTCCGAGAACGGCATCCTCGGCGTCGGCCCCTACCCCGCGCCCGCCGACGTCGACCCCGACCTGATCAACGCGGGCAAGGAGACGGTCACCGTGCTCCCCGGCGCGTCGTTCTTCGACTCCTCGTTGTCGTTCGGCATGATCCGAGGGGGCCACATCGACGTGGCCGTGCTCGGCGCGATGCAGGTCTCGGCCCGCGGCGACCTGGCCAACTGGATGGTCCCCGGCAAGCTGGTCAAGGGCATGGGCGGGGCCATGGACCTGGTGCACGGCGCGCGCAAGGTCATCGTGATCATGGAGCACAACGCCAAGGACGGCTCACCCAAGATCGTCGAGGAGTGCTCGCTGCCCCTGACGGGCAAGCGATGCGTGCACCGGATCATCACCGACCTGGGCGTCCTCGACGTCACCGACCAGGGGCTGGCCCTGGTCGAGAGCGCGCCGGGCGTGGGCCTGGACGAGCTGCGCAACCGTACCGACGCGGAGGTCATCGCATGAAGGACGTCTACATCGTCGACGCCGTCCGCACGCCGTTCGGCCGCCACGGCGGCGCGCTGGCCAAGGTGCGCCCCGACGACCTGGCCGCGCACGTCGTCGCGGCGCTGGTCGAGCGGACCGGCCAGGAGAGCGCCGACGAGGTGATCCTCGGCAACGCCAACGGCGCGGGCGAGGAGAACCGCAACGTCGCCCGGATGGCCGCGCTGCTGGCCGGGCTGCCGGTCACCACGCCCGGCGCCACCGTCAACCGGCTGTGCGGCTCGGGCATGGAGGCGGTCATCCAGGCGTACCGGGCGATCGCGGTCGGCGACGCCTCGGCGGTGATCGCGGGCGGCGTGGAGTCGATGACCCGCGCGCCTTGGGTGCTGCCCAAGCCCGACCGCGCCTTCCCGGCGGGCGGCGGGGAGCTGGTCTCCACGACGCTCGGCTGGCGGCTGGTCAACCCGAGGATGCCCGCCGAGCACACGGTCGCGCTCGGCGAGGGCGCCGAGCTGATCGCCGACAAGCACGGCATCACCCGCGCGGAGCAGGACGCGTACGCGCTGGGCAGCCACCGGAAGGCGGCCAAGGCGGCCCTCGACCGCGAGATCGTCCCGATCGCCGGCCTGACCAGGGACGAGGGCATCCGCGACGACACCTCGGCCGAGGCGCTGGCCCGGCTCAAGCCGGTGTTCAGAAAGGACGGCGGCACGGTCACGGCCGGCAACTCCTCCCCGCTGAACGACGGCGCGGCGGCGCTGCTGCTGACCGACGAGGAGGGGCTGCGCGGCCGCGAGCCGCTGGCCCGCCTCACCGCGAGCGCCGCGAGCGCGCTGGAGCCGCGTTACTTCGGGCTCGGCCCGGTCGAGGCCGTGCGCAAGGCGCTGGCGAAGGCCGGCAAGGGCTTCGGCGACCTGTCGACCGTCGAGCTGAACGAGGCGTTCGCCGCGCAGGTGCTCGGCTGCCTGGCCGAGCTGCCCGAGCTCGACCCCGCCCTGGTCAACCCCGACGGCGGCGCGATCGCGATCGGCCACCCGCTCGGCGCCTCCGGGGCCCGCGTCACCGGCGCCGTGGCCCACCGGCTGGCCGCGGCCGGCTCGGGCGTCGGGATCGCCTCCCTCTGCATCGGCGTCGGCCAGGGGCTGGCCGTCGTACTCGAAAGGTAGCGTCCATGTCCGAACCACTCACGCAGGCCGACATCGACCGCGAGATCGCCGCGCTGAGCGAGTCGCGCGGCGAGCGGCCCGCCGACCACCCCGCGCGCGACTACGCCCCTTACCGCAGCACCCTGCTGCGGCATCCCAAGCAGCCGCTGGTCGCGTTGAAGGACCCGGAGGCGAGCGAGCTGTCCGGCCCGGTGTTCGGCGTCACGGACGTGACCGCCCTCGACTCCGACCTGACCCGGCAGCACCTCGGCGAGCCGCTGGGCGAGCGGATCACCGTGACCGGCCGGGTGCTCGACCGCCAGGGCCGGCCCGTACGCGGCCAGCTCGTGGAGATCTGGCAGGCCAACTCCGCCGGCCGCTACCTGCACCAGCGCGACGACCACCCGGCGCCGCTCGACCCCAACTTCTCCGGCGTGGGCCGCTGCCTGACCGACGACGACGGCCGCTACCACTTCACCACGATCAAGCCCGGCCCCTACCCCTGGCGCAACCACCTCAACGCCTGGCGGCCCGCGCACATCCACTTCTCGCTGTTCGGCACGGCCTTCGCCCAGCGGCTGGTGACCCAGATGTACTTCCCCGGCGACCCGCTGTTCCCCTACGACCCGATCCTGCAGTCGGTCACCGACGACGGCGCCCGGCAGCGGCTGGTCTCCACCTACGCGCACGACCTGTCCAAGCCCGAGTGGTCGCTCGGCTACCGGTGGGACATCGTGCTCGACGGGCCCGCCGCGACCTGGATGGAGGAAGGCCGATGAACCCCACCCCCTCGCAGACGGTCGGCCCGTTCTACGGCTACGCGCTGCCCTTCCCCGGCGGCGGTGAGCTGGCCACCGGCGGCATCATCGTGCACGGCCGCGTCTACGACGGCGCCGGCGACCCGATCCCCGACGCGCTGCTGGAGTTCTGGCAGGCCGACCCCACGGGCGACCTGTCCGGCGCGCCGGGCTCGCTGCGCCGCGACCCGGTCGACGGGACGGTGATCGGCCGGCACGGAGTCGACTTCACCGGGTTCGGCCGCGTCCCCACCGACGCCGACGGCCACTGGACCCTGCGCACGGTCGAGCCGGGCAACGGGTACATCAGCGTGTGCGTGTTCGCCCGCGGCCTGCTCCACCACCTGTTCACCCGCATCTACCTGCGGCCCGACGCCTTCCTCGACTCGCTGCCGCCCGAGCGGGCGCGCACGCTGGTCGCGGTCGAGGAGCGGGAGGGCGTCCACCGCTTCGACATCCATCTTCAGGGCGAGAAGGAGACGGTCTTCCTTGACTTCGGCTGACCCCGCCGGAGGGAACCCGGGCGCGCCCTCCGTGGGCGGTCTGGGGGACTTCGGGCTGCTCGCGCCCATGCGCGGCGGGGCCGAGGCGACCGGCGACGTGGCGGTCCTGCAGGCCATGCTCGACGCGGAGGCCGCGCTCACCCGGGTGCTGGCCGCGCTCGGGCGCGCGCCGCGGGAGGCGGCCGACGCCGTGACCGCCGCGGCCCGTGCCGAGCTGTTCGACCCGGCCGGCCTGGCCGCGCGGGCCCGTTCGGGCGGCAATCCGGTCATCCCGCTGGTGGACGACCTGCGCGCGGCCGCCGGGCCGTACGGGGAGCACGTGCACGCGGGCGCGACCAGCCAGGACATCCTCGACACCGCGCTCATGCTGGTCGCCCACCGGGCGCTCGGGCCGGTCCTGGCCGACCTCGACCGGGTCGCTGCCGGGCTGGCCACGCTGGCGTGGGACCATCGCGACACCGTCATGGCCGCCCGCACGCTCACCCAGCAGGCCGTGCCCACCACGTTCGGGCTCAAGGCGGCGGGCTGGCGGAAGCTGGCCCTCGACGCCCGCGACCGCCTCCGCGCCGCCCGCGAGGCCCTTCCCGCCCAGCTCGGCGGCCCCGCCGGCACCCTCGACCGGTTCACCGCCCCTGACGCGGCCGACGCGGGCGCGGCGGCGCTCGAGGTGGCCGGCCGGTTCGCCGCCGAGCTGGGGCTGGCCGCGGCCACGCTGCCCTGGCACGTGCTGCGCACCCCCGTCGCCGACCTGGCCGGGGCGCTGGCGTTCACCGCGGGCGCGCTGGGCAAGCTGGCCGCCGACGTGCTGGTGTTGTCGCGTACCGAGATCGGCGAGGTGTCCGAGGGCGTCGGCGGCGGCTCGTCGTCGATGCCGCACAAGCACAACCCCGTGCGGGCCACGATGATCGCCGCGGCGGCCCGCCAGGTGCCCGCCCAGGCCGCGGTCCTGTACGCCTCGCTCGCCGCCGAGGACGAGCGCCCGCCCGGCGCCTGGCACGCCGAATGGCAGCCGCTGCGCGAGGCGCTGCGCCTGGTCGCCGGCGCCGCCCGCGACGCCGCGGAGCTGGTCGCCGGCCTGCGGGTGCACCCCGGGCGCATGCGCGCCGCCCTGACCGTCGCCGGACCGCCCGGCGCCGCCGCCGCCCTGGTCAAGCGGGCGCTGGAGGAGAAGTGACGTTGTTGCAGCATCGGGTGGACGGCCCGGAACACGGAGAGCCGATCGTCCTCGGCCCGTCGGTCGGCACCTCGACCCGGGTGTGGGAGCCGCAGGTCGCCGCGCTGGCCCGCAGGTTCCGCGTGGTCCGCTTCGACCTGCCGGGCCACGGCGGCTCCCCGTCGCCCGGCGTGTCCACGATCGACGGCCTGGCCGGGCTCGTCCTGGACCTGGCCGACGACCTGGGCCTGGACGCCTTCCACTACGCCGGCATCTCCATCGGCGGCGCGATCGGCGCCACCCTCGCCCTGCGCCACCCCGGACGCCTGCTGTCCCTGGCGATGATCTGCTCCTCGGCCCGCTTCGGCGAGCCGGACGGCTGGCGCGAGCGCGCCGCGCTGGTCCGCGAGCGGGGCACCGCGCCGCTGCTGGAGCCCACGGCCAAGCGCTGGTTCGCCGGGCCGGGCGACCCGGCGCTGCTCGACGACCTCGCCGCCGCCGACCCCGCCGGCTACGCCGCCTGCTGCGACGCCCTGGCCGGCTACGACCTGCGCGCCGAGCTGCCCGGCATCGCCGTCCCGACGCTGGTCCTGGGCGGGCGCGACGATCCGGCCACGCCGCCCGCGCACGCCAGGGAGCTGGCCGACGGCATCCCCGGCGCGACGCTCGTGGAGGTGCCTGGAGCGGCCCACCTGGCCGGCGTCGACCAGCCGGAACGGGTCACCGCCGCGCTGCTCGCCCACCTGCCCGCCGCCCCCGGCATGCGGGTGCGCCGGGAAGTGCTCGGGGACGCCCACGTCGACCGGGCCGTCGCCCGCACCACCGCGTTCACCAGGGACTTCCAGGACCTCATCACGCGCTACGCCTGGGGGGAGATCTGGACCAGGCCCGGCCTCGACCGGCGCACCAGGAGCTGCGTCACCCTCACCGCGCTGGTCGCGCACGGGCACCTCGACGAGCTGGCCATGCACGTCCGCGCCGCCGTGCGCAACGGGCTGACGGCCGACGAGATCGGCGAGGTGCTGCTGCAGAGCGCGATCTACTGCGGGGTGCCGGCCGCCAACGCGGCGTTCGCCGTCGCCCAGCGCGTCCTTACCGAGATATCAGGGGAGTCCGCATGACCATCACCCGTGACCTGCTGATCGGCGGCAAGAACGTCCCCGCCCTGAGCGGCCGCACGACGTCCGACCTGGCCCCCTACACCGGCGAGGTGTACGCGACCGTGGCCGCCGCGGGCGTCGAGGACGTCACCTCGGCCGTGGACGCGGCGCAGGCCGCCTTCGACGGCTGGGCCGCCACCAGCCCGTTCGCCCGCCGGGCGATCTTCCTCAAGGCCGCCGACCTGCTCCAGGAGCGCGGCGAGCAGGCCGTGGCGCTGATGGCCGCCGAGGTCGGCGGCACCCGCCCGTGGGCGCTGTTCAACGTCGGGCTGGCCGCGAACATGCTGCGCGAGGCCGCCGCCGCGATCACCGCGCCGCGCGGCGAGGTGCTCACCGCGCAGGAGGAGGGCGTGCTCGGCCTGGCCGTGCGCGAGCCGCTCGGCGTGGTCGCCGCCTTCTCGCCGTGGAACGCGCCGATCATCCTCGGCGTGCGCTCGGTGGCCGCCGCCCTGGCCGCGGGCAACACCGTCGTCATGAAGCCCAGCGAGGACGCCCCCATCGCGTGCGGCCTGTTCGTCGCCGACCTGCTGCACGAGGCCGGGCTGCCCGCGGGCGTGCTCAACGTGGTCACCAACGACCCGGCCGACGCCGCCGTGGTCGCCGAGGCGCTCATCGCCGACCCCCGCGTCCGCGCGGTCAACTTCACCGGCTCCACCGAGGTCGGCCGGATCATCGGCACCCACGCCGCCCGCCACCTCAAGCCCGCCCTGCTGGAGCTGGGCGGCAAGAACGCCATCATCGTCCTGGACGACGCCGACCTCGACCACGCCGTCGACGCCGCCGCGTTCGGCGTCTACATGAACGCGGGCCAGATCTGCATGTCGGGCGACCGCGTGCTGGTGCACGAGTCGCTGGCGGAGGAGTTCGGCCGCAGGTTCGCCGACAAGGTGCGCGCGCTGCCCGCCGGCGACCCGTCCCGGCCGGAGACCGTGATCGGGCCGCTGGTCAGCGCGGACGCCGCGCGCCGGGTGGCCGGGCTGGTCGCCGACGCGGTCGCCAAGGGCGCGACGGTGCTGGCCGGAGGCGGCGAGCCCGAGGGCGCGGTGCACCCGGCCACGGTGCTGACCGATGTGCCGAAGCACGCCGGTCTGTACTACGGCGAGGCGTTCGGCCCGGTGTGCGTGGTCGGCACCTTCGCCACCGACGACGAGGCCGTGGCCCTGGCCAACGACACCGAGCACGGCCTGACCGCCGGGATCATCACCGAGAACGGCACCCACGGCCTGCGCGTGGCCCGCCGCCTGCGGACCGGCATCGTGCACGTCAACGACCAGTCCGTGGGCGACGAGCCGCAGGCGCCGTTCGGCGGGGCCGGCTCCTCCGGCTACGGCCGGTTCGGCGGCCGGTGGGGCCTGGAGGCGTTCAGCAACACCCGCTGGATCACCCTGGCGACCGAGCAGGCCCACTACCCGTTCTGACCGCCCGGCCCGCCCCTGGGAGGGGCGGGTCGGCCGGCCCGCCGCCGGGTCAGTGTGCGTACGCCTGGAACTCCGCGGCCCGCACCTGCTCGCGCGCCGGGCTCGCCGTGGCGCAGTCGGTCGCGGAGGTGGGGTCGGCGTCCTGCTCGCCCGCGTAGCGCGGGTTGCCGGTGCACTGGCTGCTGACCACCCGCAGCATCAGGTGGGTGGCGCTGGTCGGCGGCACCCGGAAGGAGCGCACCAGCAGGTCCGCGCCGCGCGGCCGGGGCAGCGTGGCGTCGAACGCGTCCGCCGGGCTGGTGTAGACCTTCCTGAAGCTCGCCGGGTCGGCGCAGTTCGCGGCGCAGGCCAGCACCTCGAACGCGCGCAGCGCCGAGAACCTGTTCTGCCCGCCCGGATCGGCGGCGTCGCCGACGTCGGGCCGGAGCATCGCGCTCACCTGGACCCTGCGCACCGTGACGGGACGGTCGCCCGCCAGGTCCACGGTGACCGACCTGCCGGCCGGCGCGCCGGTGCGCGAGGCCCAGTTCGTGGCCTCGGTGTCGTCGATCAGCCGGGCCTGGTTGACGCCGTCGCCGGCGGCCGTCGCGCCCGCCGCGGCCGAGGCGAGGTTGCGCGGCAGCGGCAGCGGGAGCGGCAGCTTCGCCCCGGCCACCACCGGGAACGTCAGCCGCGCGTGCCCGAACCCGGCGCCCGCCACCACGAACCGGTACGTGCCCGGCGTCATCTCGACGGTGTCGCCCAGCGGGGTGGCCGGATCGGTGTCGGCGACCGGCACCGCGCGGCCCTCGTAGTCGCCCACGTAGAGCCGCAGGGCCGCGTCCTTGGCCGCGCCGAGCGGCTTGAGCTGGAGGGAGCCGTTACGGCCCGCCGGGTCGACGAAGCTCGGCGTCGGGTCGGGGTCGTTCGGGCCGTTGCTGGCCGCGCCCTTGCCGAGGCCGTGCTCGGCGAACGCCCGCCACAGGATGTCCTGGTTCGCGCCGTCGAAGCGGATGGCGTCGGCGGCCAGGATCGCGTCACGGTGATCGACGTAGCTGACCGCGCCGGAGGCCATCAGCAGCAGGGCGTCGTACGAGAGCTGCGCCCACCGCCGGTTGCCCGGGCACCTGTCCACCGCCACCTTGCCGTCGGCGCAGTCGCGCTGCCGGGCGGGCGTGCCCTTGCCGTACCGCTTGACGAACGCCTCGCGGACGTCGAACTGGGTGGCGGTCCAGATCTCGCCGTCCGCGTGCACCTGCGCGCCGACCAGGTCGTAGGCGATGTCGCTGTAGTTCAGCGGCGACCTGGACATGTCGTAGTTGCGGATGCCGCGCGTCCGGTCGCCCGTGACGTACGGGCCGATCACGTACGGGGTCGCGCCGGAGGAGCGGAAGCCGTACTCGTCGAGGTACTCCATGGCGAACAGGTCGGAGGTGCTCTCGTTCATGGCGCCCGCCTGCGCGCCGCTCCAGCCGGCGTTCGGTCCGGCGATCATGCGGCCGGAGATGGCGTGGGTGTACTCGTGGCCGATGACCGACATGTCGTAGTCGCCGTCCACGCAGGGGGAGTAGAACGAGCCGGCGATCGGCTGCCACAGGTACATGTTGGTGATCGGGGCGACGCCGTCGGGGCCGGTGATCTGGTTGGCGTTGTCGCGTACCGACGACACGCGTGCGCCGGCCTGGGCGTTGCCCAGCTCGGGGTCGTTGCCGAGCCCGCCGCGGTCGCCGTTGTCGACCTGCATGTTCCAGGCGGACTCGGTGAAGCCGAGCCGGTAGGACCAGTCGTGCATGCGGTTGTGCATGGCGTTGAGGTTGGCGATGGCGGCCTCCAGGTCCGCCTCGCCCGGCTGGTCGAACGTCGCCGGGTCGCACTTGGCCTGGTGCCAGGTGTTGCGCCAGGGGTAGACGTAGTCGCGGTTCGGGGAGGGCGCGTTCGCGCGGGTGCCGACGGTGAACGGGTCGCCGCTCGCGCGGTTCTCGTACGTCCGGGCGGCGTTGCCCGCGCTGGTGTGGGTCGGCGTGCCGGTGGCGTGGTCCACGTCCCAGGCGCGGCCGGTCGCCGGGTCGCCGCGGGTGGCGAGGTCGCAGCCGGGCCCGGCCGCCTGGCACCAGGTCCGCCGGGTGTCGGTGGCGGAGTAGTCGCCGGGCGGGTTGACCGGGAAGGCCGCCCAGCGCGGGTTCTCCGGGTCGAAGTGGTCGACCAGGTTCTCGCGGGTGAGGATGCCGCCGCTGACCGCGTCCACGTGGGTGGTGTACGCCGCCGCCTCGCCCCTCCCGCCGCCGATCAGGACCACCTGGTACGCGCTGTGCACGCCGTCCGGCGCGGGCACGGCCACCTTCGTGACCTGCTTCGTCGTCGCCGTGGCCAGGTCCACGCCGCCGTCGCGGGCCGCGATCTCCAGGGCCCGCGCCTCGCTGATCGCGGCGGCCGGGGGCGCGGCCTGCTCGCGGGCGAGCGAGGAGGTCACGTGGCGCACCTTCCCTCGCACGACGCCGACCGCGACGAGCCCGTCCACCCCGGCCGGCAGCCCGCCGAACCGCTGGCGCAGGAGCACGGCGTGACCGGCGCCCAGGGGGTTGACCGCGACCTTCTCCAGCCCGGCGACCTCCTCGGCCGACAGGCCGAACAGCGGCTCGTTGGCGGTCAGGTAGGCGCGGGCGGCCCGTTCGGGATCCTCGCCCAGGCCCTCGGCGAGCGGCGCGGCGCCGGTGACGACGGCTGGGGTGCCGAGGGCGTTCCAGCGGATCTCCGCGCCGGCGGCCCGCGCGCCGAGCCCGGCGGGCGGCGGGACGCGGCCCTGCCGGTGGTCCAGGTCCGGTTTGCCGTGCTGCTCGGCCTGGAAGTCGTGGACGATCGGGGCCTGGCCGCCGGGTTCGCCCCGCGCGGCGCCGGTCAGGGGCAGGGCAGAGGCGGTGACCGCGAGGGCGATCACGGCGCTGCGTAACCAGGGTCTAGTGGACACGGTTCCTCCTGGGTACAGAAGACGCGCGGTTGACGCCCGTCCCGCCAGAGGTAACACCGCCCCGGAGTCCTGACAAGATCGGATAAAGCCTCCAGACCTGTCCAGTTCTTGACACCGCCGCGTATTCAACCTATAGGTTGATAAACCAATGGGTTGAACAAGGAGGAAGAGATGCTTCTCCGAGAAAAGATCGCGGTGGTCCACGGCGGCGGCGGCTCGATCGGCGGCGCGGTGGCCCGCGCCTTCGCCCGCGAGGGCGCCCGCGTCTTCCTGGCCGGCCGCACCCAGGCCCCGCTCGACAAGGTCGCCGACGACATCCGTGCGGCCGGCGGGACGGCGGAGACCGCCCTCGTGGACGCGCTGGACGAGCAGGCCGTCGACGCGTTCACCGGCTCGGTGGCCGCCCGCGAGGGCCGCATCGACGTCTCGTTCAACGCCATCTCCGTCCAGGACGTGCAGCGCCCGCTGGCCGAGATCTCCGTCGAGGACTTCCTGCGGCCGATCCAGGTCGCCGCGCGCACCCAGTTCCTCACCATCAGGGCCGCGGTGCGGCACATGGCCGGTTCGGGCGTCGTCCTGCTGTTCGGCGGCGGCGGGCCGCAGACGCAGCCGGGGCTGGGCGGGTTCAAGGTGTCGCTGGACACCATGGAGGGCATCCGCCGCCAGTGGGCGTGCGAGGCCGGGAGGCAGGGCGTGCGCGTGGTCACCCTGATCACCGGCGGCGTGCCGGAGAGCATCCCCGACTCGTTCCCGGGCAAGGCCGCGCTGGAGGCGGAGCTGCGCGAGCCCACCCTGCTCGGACGGCTCGCCACCCTCGCCGACGTGGGCGACGTGGCGGCGTTCGTCGCCTCCGACCGGGCCCGGACCATGACGTCGGCGACCGTGAACGTCTCCTGCGGCGCGATCGTGGACCATTAGGGTCGGCACCGCCCAGGAAGGAACGTACCCACCGATGCCCGACGACCAGCTCAGCCTCACCTTCGCCGCCCTGGCCGACCCGACCCGGCGGGCCATCCTCGCCCGGCTGGCCGACGGCGAGGCGACGGTCAACGAGCTGGCCGAGCCCTTCGAGATGAGCCTGCAGGCCGTGTCCAAGCACCTGAAGGTGCTGGAGCGGGCCGGGCTGATCAGCCGCGGACGCGACGCGCAGTGGCGGCCGTGCCGCCTGGAGACGGAACCCCTGGAGGGCGCCTCCGCATGGATCGACCGCTACCGCGACCGCTGGACCGGCAGCTTCGACCGGCTCGACCAGGAGATCAGCAAGCTCCGGCACAGCGAGGAAGGACGTGACCATGGGTGAGACCGAATTCGTCATCGAACCCGGCCGCCAGGACATCATCATGATCCGGGCCTTCGACGCCCCCAGGGACGTCGTGTTCCGGGTCGTGACCGACCCGGCGCTGATCCCGCGCTGGTGGGGCCCCCACTGGCTGGACACCCGGGTGGACGCCATGGAGGTCGCGCCGGGCGGACGGTGGCGCTTCGTCAACACCGACGCCCGCGGCCGGGAGTACGCCTTCGGCGGCGTCTACCACGCGGTCGTGCCACCGGAGCGGTACGTGCGCACGTGGGAGTTCGAGGGCACGCCGGGCGAGGTGGCGCTGGAGACCGTCCGGCTGGAGGAGGCCGGCGGCCGTACCCGGTACGTGGCCCGGTCGGTGCACCCGTCCGTCGAGGCGCGCGACGCCATCGTCCGCGCCGACGGGCCCAAGGGCGGCGTCCAGTCCATGGACCGCCTCGCCGAGCTGCTGAAGGCCCGCTGAGGCGCTACTTCGGGCAGGCCAGGCGGCAGCCGGCGAAGCGGGCCTCGTCCGGCTCCGGGAAGCGGGACCTCGCCGCCCCGCGCAGGGCCTCGGCCATCGAGGCGCGCCAGATCGGGCCGGGGACGGTGGTGCCGTCCACGACGTCGTAGCGGCGTCCGCCGACGGTCAGGCCGGTCACCGCGTCGGCGACGGCCGCGTCCAGAACCTGCTCGCACCGGGGGGCGAGGGCGTGCAGCACCTTGCCGGAGCCGTCGCGGACCTCCTTGACCGCCCTCGGCGCGCAGCGCAGGCCGTGGGCGGCCAGCGTGGCGTAGGTGCCGGCGACGGTGACGGTGTCCGCCTCGTTGATGCCGAGCGTGAACGTCTCGTACTCCTGCAGCGGTGTCCCGTCGCGGCGGGCGAGGCCGAGCCGCTGCGCCGTGCGCACGGTCCGGCAGAGGCCGACCCGCTCCTCCAGCCGCAGGAAGAAGGGGTTCGGCACGGCGCGGGCGGCCGAACGCAGGGTGGTGAACGCGCCGCCGTCCTCGCCGCCGCGGCCGGTGATCGTATGGGTGGGGTCGCCGACGTTCTCGCCCTTGCAGTTGGTGAAGGAGTTGTAGCCGGTGGCCTGGAAGGAGCGGGCGCGGGGGAAGCCGTCGTCGTAGCGGAAGCCGCCGGACAGCGCCGCCGCCAGCGTGTACGCCATCGCCGTGGAGCCCTGGGGGAGGGCGTGCGCGCCCTCGCCGCGGCTGGCCGCCAGCGCCCTGATCTCGCCGCTGCCCGGCGCCACCATCGCCTCGACGGCGACGGGCGCGTCATCCGGGCGGACCCGAGCCTCGACGGCCCGCTGCGCCGCCTGCTGCGCCCGCGGGTCGAGGGTGGTCGCCACGACCAGGCCGCCCCGGGTGAGCAGCCGCGGATCGATCGCGGTCAGCTCGTCGCGCACCCGGCGGCAGAAGGCGGGGTGGCGGCTGGCCGCGCAGTCGGGGGCGAGCTGCTCGACGACCCGGCCGCCGCCGTCGGTGATCACGCTGTCGCGCACCACCGGCGGGGCGACGGCCAATCGCTGCCTGGCCGGAGCCGGACCGGCCGTCGCGGACATCAGCAGGACGGCGCCCCAGACGGCCGCCGCCACTCCGGCGACGACGGCGAGGAGAAGTCGCTTCATCGACGTCCTTCCGGAAGGGGGGTGCGGCCGGCCCGTCCATCATGGCCGACCGCACCGCCCCCGTGCACCGGAGCTAGACGATCACACCCGTTGCCACAGGGCGGGCACGTTCGGCGGCTCCCAGCCGGGCAGCGCCGTGTGCGGCTGGACGCAACGGTAGGTGACGTTGTTGTAGACCACCTGGTCACCCGACTTGTACGCGGTGCCCGCCGTCCAGTTGCCGGTCGGGCCCTGAGTGGGGGTCACCGTGGGGGTCGGGGTGGGCGTGGGGGTCGGCGTCGGGGTGGCGGTGGGGGTCGGCGTCGGCCCGCCGGGACCCACCTGGAGGTCGACGCAGTTGTAGAAGGCGTTCTCCGTGTCGGCGATGTTCCAGATGGCCAGCAGCTTGATGCGCCCGGTACGGCCGCCCAGGTTCACCGAGTGGGTCACCGTGGAACCCGGCTGTCTGCCGTGGTCGTCGAAGACCGCGATCCGGGTGCCGCCGACGTAGTACTCCCACGTGCTGGTGGCGTGCCGAGCCTCGATGAGCCACTTGAAGTTGACCGTGTCACCCACGGAGGCGGCCGGCCAGGCCTTGCTGTCGTCGTCCAGCGGGGCCCACCGGGCGTCGCCGCCGCTGCAGTTGCGCAGGCCCTTGGGGCCCTCGACGCTCTGCGGCTCCCAGATGATCTGGCCGCAGTTCTTGACCTTGCCGGCCGCGCAGTTGGCCTGGCGGCTGGGCGGGTCGGAGATGTAACCGTGCGCCGAGGCCGGCGGGGACAGGGCGACGACGGTGGCGACGGAGACCGCCGCCATGGCTAAGAAGGTCCATACTCTGCGCATGTCACCGTTCCTTCATGCTGGGGGATGCTCCCAAATATAAAGGAAAGTTTCCTAACGGTAAATGGCACAGTCAGCGCTTTTCCGTCCCGCAGTCAGGCTGCTCCGATGCTGTCGGGCTCGTGAAGCGCGCGCCGCCCGGCCTATCGGGCTCGGCCGGACAGCAGCTCCGTCCAGATCGCCTTAGTCGTACGGATCGAGCGAAGAGAGGTCTCGTGCACCTCGGGCTTGCCGTCGAGTTGGACGGTTCGCCGCAGGAACGCCTGCCCGCCGCCCTCGCACAGTTCGTAGACGGTGGCCTGGCAGTAGCAGGTCCAGGCCACCGGACGCGTCCGTACGAGCGTCCGGTACGGCTTGTGCCATCGCAGCCGGGTATGACCGTGCTGAGCGGTGGGAACGTGGGGGCTCAGGCACTTGTCAGACGTGAGCACAGTGCACCGCTCCGATCGGCAGCGGACGGCTGGTGCGAAGCTCGCGGTACCGGAGGGCGACGCCCAGTCCCTCGTGAACGTGGTCGCCATCGCCATCGCCATCGCTGACGGTCTTCGTCCTGCGTGATGATTCCACTGATCCACCTGAATGAGTCGGTCACGCCAGCCCTTGCGAGCTACGCTGGATCGGCTTGTCCGTGCTGGTGGCAACGCTATGAACAGCGCGGACGTCGCAGAACTGACCGGAAGTACGAGTACGGACGGCGGTGGCTCCTGTCATGACCTCCCAGGGCGCGGGAACCCTGACAGCCGGTCGGGGTAACGCCGAGCACGGCCGGGAGGGCCGGATCTCCGGTTATGTGCTCAAGGTCATCCGTGAGTCCACCGGGATGACCCAGGAACGGTTCGCCGAACTTCTCGGTCTGGACGTCACGACGGTTCAGGGTTGGGAATCCGGGCGCCGCCCGCTGATGGCGATCTCCACAGGGACGTATCTGTCGTTGCGGCACTGGCTCCTACGGCTCGGCGTCCCATCGCGTCTGCTCTTCCAGCTGGACATGGCCCTTGAAGCCGACCGGTTCGTCGGCCACGTGCTCGGCACCGAGCCGGGGAAGGTCCGGACCGAAGATCATCCACTGGCCTCATGGGTGATCACGCGTCCGTTCACCGACCTCGTAGCCTGGCCGTTCACCAGGACGGCTCCGTCCGCCATGGCGGGAACCGCGCGGGGGACCGGCCGCCGGGGGCCGGTGGCCACCTCACCTTCGCTTCTGCCCGACGAACGCGCGCACTTCTTCGAGCACTTGAAGGTGGTGGCCGAGCGTGCCGACACGGGCCGGGCGGACGGCATGCTGCTGCGCCGCCAGGCCCACTATGTCGCCGGCTTCGACGACACGGCGGAAACCGCGGACTGGCTCACAGCGATGCAACGCGCCGAAGAACGTCGGATGAGCCGGGCGGGCGGGTGGACGCCGTCATGGGCCGTTGTCCGGTCCGGCGCCCACTCGCTGGCCAGGCTCGGCGACCGCGAGGGGTTGCAGCACTTCATCCGCGTCCATCTGGCCGACGAGGTCTGCGAGGTGGCCAACCTCAACTACTGGGCCTACTGGCTCGGTGAGGTGGGCGAACCTCAGCTGGCGGACACGTTCATGATCGAGCTGAGACCGGACGTGTGGCGCGGGACCGAGCTTCTCCGGCATTTGACCGGCAAGCTGAACTCCGCCAATCCCTACCTCGACGTGGTGGCCCACACGCTGTGGGCACTGGTCATGCTGCGCCCCTCGACATTGGACAGCCAGACCATGGACGCCCTTGGGAACGCGGCTGTCCGTACGCTGGACGAGGCCATCGCGTCAGCACAGTCCCAGCGTGAACTGGAGGCGGTCATCTACGCTCTGCGCATGATCCACCGAGGGTGAGAAGGGACTTCCATGGCGGAGGAACTGGCGAGGTTGACGGGCCTGCTGTACGAGATCGGACTGCTCAAGCGCTACAAGCGCACAGGCTGGCTGGTCGCGGGGGTGCGCGACCCCGAGAGCATCGCCGATCACTCCTTCCGGACAGCGATCATCGCGAGTGTGATCACGGCTCTGGAGGGCGGCAACCCCGAGCGCGCGGCGTTCATGAGCCTGTTCCACGACACCCAGGAGACCCGTGTCACCGACATTCCCTACGTCGGCAAGCGCTACTTGACGGCGGCGCAGAACGAGGAGGTCACCGCCGACCAGGTACGCGGTCTTCCGGAGCCGGTGGCGGAGATGCTGGGCGGCGCGGTCGGTGAGTACGAGGGGAAGGCCAGCCTTGAGGCCGTCTGCGCTCGTGACGCCGACAAGCTCGAATGCCTGATGCAGGCCGTCGAGTACCGCGAGCAGGGGCACCAGAACGTCCAGCCGTGGATCGACAGCTCGCTCGCCGCGCTGCGGACGGCGTCCGCGAAGCGCCTCGCGGACGAGATGCTCAGCACGGGATCGCTGGAGTGGATGACGCGCGTCCTCAACGGAGATTGAGTCACCCGGCGTTCACAGCCGTCATAGATGGGGCTGGCCAACAGGTGGTGACATGTCGTGACATCGCCTAGGCTGAGGGTGCCGAGGGGAGTACTTCGCAAGCGCCGGCCCGGTCAGTACGGACGTCCCAGACGTCCCCGGGCGGCCGCCCGCGCGATCGGCGCACGGGCGAAGGAGACCTCGAACGATGACGCGCGTTCGAGGAGGACCCATGCCCCCGGGCACATTGCCGGCTGCCCCCGCCCTGACCACCATCGCCACGCCCACCCTCTGGCTGGTCGCGATCGCCGGGCTCGTGCTGCTGCTGGCGCTGGATCTTTTCTTGACCAGGCGCCCGCACGAGGTCCGCATGCGCGAGGCGGCCGGCTGGTCGGTGTTCTACCTGGTGCTGCCGGTGATCTTCGGCTTCTACCTGTGGGCGGACCACGGCGGCGGCGTCGCCGTGGAGTTCTTCACCGGGTTCGTGGTGGAGAAGTCGTTGTCGGTGGACAACCTGTTCGTGTTCATGTTGCTGCTGGCCGCCTTCGCCGTCCCGCCCGCGCTGGCCCGGCAGGTCCTGCTGTACGGGATCGTGGGCGCGCTCGTCCTGCGCGGCATCTTCATCTGGCTCGGCGCCGCCGCCCTGCAGAGCGGCACGTGGGCGTTCCTGCTGTTCGGCGCGATCCTCATCGTCACCGCCGGGAAGATCCTCAAGGACGTGCTCGGCGGCCACGAGCAGCAGGTGGACATCTCCTCCATGCGCAGCGTCCGGCTGGTGCGCCGGTTCGTGCCGGTCACCGACGACTACCGCGGCTCCCGGCTGGCCGTGCGCGAGGGCGGGCGGCTGGCCCTGACGCCGCTGGCCCTGGCCGCCGTCGCCGTCCTCGGCACGGACATCGTCTTCGCCGTGGACTCCGTGCCGGCCGTGTACGGCGTGACCGAGGACCCGTTCCTGGTCTTCGCCACCAACGCCTTCGCGCTGATGGGCCTGCGGGCGCTGTACTTCGTGCTGCAGGGCGTCCTGACCAAGCTGCGCCACCTCAACCACGGGCTGAGCGTCATCCTGGCCTTCATCGGGGTCAAGCTCATCCTGCACTGGGCGCACGGCGTCTGGGACTGGCTGCCGCAGATCCCGACGCTCGCCTCGCTCGGCGTGATCGTCGCCGTCCTGACCACGGTCACCCTGACCAGCCTGTACGCCAACCGCCGCGACCGCGAGAAGGAGGCCGCGAGCTAGTTCACCGCTCCGACGCCTGGGTGCCCCCGACGAGAGAGCCGGCCGTCATGTCGGCATGACGACATGGTCGCGAGACGCTTTCAGGGAAGGACCCCGCGCCCATGACGATCTCTCTTGACACGAGCCGGTACACGGTCGGCATGGCCACGAGCCCCGCCGATCTCCAGGCGGCCCAGCGGCTGCGGTACGAGGTCTTCGCCGAGGAGATGGGGGCGCGGCTCGACAGCCCGGTCTCCGGCCTCGACGTGGACCGGTTCGACGCCTACTGCGACCACCTCCTGGTACGGGAGGGGCGGCGGGTGGTGGGGACGTACCGGCTGCTGCCGCCGGGACGGTCCGACCGGCTCTACTCCGACGGCGAGTTCGACCTGCGCGCCCTCGCCCCCATCCGGAACAACCTCGTCGAAGCAGGACGTACCACCGTGCACCCGGACCACCGGGACGGCGCGGTGGTCGCGCTGATGTGGGCCGGGATCGCCCGGTACATGGTGGACGGCGGCCACCAGTGGCTGGCGGGCTGCTGCTCGGTGCCGCTCGACGACGGCGGCGCGCTGGCGGCCGGGGTGGCCGGGCGGGTGCCGCTCGGCCCCGAGGAGCACCGGGTCACGCCGCACGTGCCCTGGCTCGGCGACGGCGCGCCGCGCTCCGACCGGTTCGTGCCGCCCGCGCTGCTCCGCGGCTACCTGCGGCTGGGCGCGTGGGTGTGCGGGCCGCCCGCGCACGACCGGGACTTCGGCACGGCCGACTTCTTCGTGCTGCTCTCGATGGCCCAGGTGAACACCCGCTACCTGCGTCACTTCCTGGGCGGGACGCCGTGACCGGCCCGTGGCTGCGTACGGGCCCGTGCACGCCGGACATGTGCGTGGGGGCGGCGGTCGCCGGCGCTGGGGTGGCCCGCCGGGCGCTGCGGCTGCTCGCGGCGGCCCTGGTGGTGCTGGCCGGGGTGCCGGTCGCGCTGTCACTCCGCCGCGCCCGCCCGGACGTGCGGGGGCGCGTCACCGGGACGTGGGCCCGGCTGCTGCTGCGCGCCCTCGGCATCCACCTGGACCTGGCCGCCGGGGAACCGGGCGAGCAGGCCGGGAAGCCGGGCGAGCAGGCGCGGGACGGCGAGTGGGCGGGGGCCGGGGAGCTGGTCGTGGCCAATCATGTGTCGTGGCTGGACCCGCTGGTCATCGCGGCCGCCGTGCCCTCGCGCCCGCTGGCCAAGCGGGAGATCGCCGCCTGGCCGGTCGTCCGCACGCTGGCGGCGGGCTCGGGCGCGCTGTTCATCGACAGGGAACGCCTGTCCGCGCTGCCGTCGGCGGTCGCCGCCGTGGCCGCGGCGCTGCGGGCGGGCGACACCGTCGTGGCCTTCCCCGAGGGCACCACGTGGTGCGGGCTCGGCATGGGCGACTTCCGGCCGGCGGTGTTCCAGGCGGCGATCGACGCGGGTGCCGTCGTACGGCCCGCGACGCTGCGCTACCGCGAGGACGGCCGGCCCTCGACCCG
Organism: Nonomuraea sp. NPDC005692; assembly: GCF_040631115.1. Taxonomy (NCBI): domain Bacteria; kingdom Bacillati; phylum Actinomycetota; class Actinomycetes; order Streptosporangiales; family Streptosporangiaceae; genus Nonomuraea; species Nonomuraea sp. NPDC005692. Next base: position 81,834 of record NZ_JBEXYU010000023.1, read on the forward strand.
CGCCTGCTACGTGGGCGAGGACTCGCTGCTCGCCTCGGTGCTGCGGGTGGCCGCGACCCGGCGGCTGACCGTCGAGGTGCGCCTGCTGGCTCCCCTGCGCGCCGCGCCGTCGGCCGTACGGCCGCGGGCGCGCGCGGCCCTGGCCGGGAACGCCGAGGCCCTGGTACGCGCCGCGATGGACGGCCCTCCCGAGCGGGCGCGGGGGAGGGCCGTCGCTCACTTGCCGAAGCCCGCGGTCAGCCCGCTGAGCAGCTGACGGCGGCCCACCACGTAGAGGATCAGGATGGGCAGCGTGGTCAGGACGACCGAGGCGAGCACGGCGGGCACGTTCACGCTGTACTGGCCCTGGAACGTCCACAACGCCAGCGGCAGCGTGCGCTTGTCCGGGCTCTGGGTCAGGATCAGCGGCAGCAGGAAGCCGTTCCAGATCGTCAGCGCGTTGTAGATCGTCACCGTCACCACGGCCGGACGGGTCAGCGGGAAGGTCAGCCGCCAGAGCATGCCCCAGTCGGTGGCGCCGTCCAGCCGCATCGACTCGAACAGCTCCTTGGGCACGTCCCTGATGAAGTTCGACAACACCAGCACCGACAGCGGGATCGCGAACGCGATGGAGGGCAGGATCATGCCCAGCAGCGAGTCGTACAGGTGCAGCCGGATGATGATCAGGTAGATGGGGATGATCGTGGCCTGGAGCGGGATCGCCAGCCCCATGAGGAACAACGAGTTCACCCCGCGCAGGAACCGCCCGCCGCCGCGCACGATCGCGTACGCCGCCATGAACGACACCCCGACGGCGGGCACCACCGCGCCGAGGGTGAGGAGGAGGCTGTTGAGGAAGTACAGCGCGAAGTCCGACTCCAGCACCATCCGGTAGGCGCCCAGCGTCGGCTCCGACGGCGGCGCGAGCGGGTTGGAGGCGTAGTAGGAGCTCTGCTCCTTGAAGCTGGTGATGACGATCCAGTAGATCGGGACCACCACGATCGCCAGCCAGATCCACCCGGCCACCCCGGCCACCCAGTTGCGGCGGGCGGCGGCCGGGCCGCCCGCCCGCCGGGACGCCCCGGCGGCCCGCCGCGCCGGCTTCGTCAGCGTCGTCGCCATGTCAGGCCCCTTCCAGCTGGCTCGCCGCGGCGTCGCGGCCGCCGAGGCGGCGCAGCAGCAGCGCCAGCGCCAGGCCCACGAGGACGAGGATGACCGCGATCGCGCTGGCCGGGCCCATCAGGTTGGCCTGGAACCCCCGCTTGTACATGTCCAGGGCGAGCACCCGGGTGGCGTCGCCGGGACCGCCCGCGGTCAGCACGAAGATCAGGTCGAAGAACGTCAGCGACCCGACCACCATCAGCGTCGAGGACGTGATGATCGTGTACTTGAGCTGGGGCAGCGTGATGCTGAAGAAGGTGCGCACCCGGCCCGCGCCGTCGAGCTGGGCGGCCTCGTACATCGAGCGCGGGATCTGCCGCACGCCGCCCTGGTAGATCAGCGAGTGGAACGGGATGAACTGCCACGACACCACGAAGATGACCACACTGAACGCCAGGGCGGGCTCGCCCAGCCAGTCCTGGGCCAGCAGGTCGAGGCCGAGCCCGGCGCCGAGCCCGAAGTTCGGGTCCAGCAGCGCCTTGTAGGTGATGGCGACGGCGGCCGAGCTGAGCAGCAGTGGGATGAAGTAGAACACCGACAGCACGGCCCGGTAGCGCTGCCGGCCGGCCAGGAACACCCCGAGCAGGATGCTGGCCGGCGTCTGCACCGCCCAGGACGCGGCCATCACCAGGAACGTCACCCACAGCGCGTGCGGCAGCCCGGGGTCGGCCAGCACGGCCTGCCAGCTCGACAGGCCGGCGAAGCCGATGTCGCCGAGCCCGTCCCAGGAGGTGAAGCTGAGGACGAGGACCCCGATCAGCGGGATCACGCCGAAGGCGACGAAGAGCAGCAACGCCGGGACGGCCAGCCAGGCGAGGGAGCCGCGGCCCCCTCGCCCGGCCGCCGTCGGCGCCCGCCGCCCGGCGGGGATCGGGATCACGCTCACTTGCCGATGACCGCGTTCATGTTCGTCTGGAACTGCTGCGGCGAGATGGACAGCTGGAACAGCTTGGCGATGTTGTCCAGCAGCACCTCGGCGGCGGTCGGGCTGAGCGCCTGGTCCCACGACTGGGCGAAGGTCTTGGCGTTGCTGGCGATGCCGTAGACGAACTTCAGGAACTCGGCGTCGGGGGAGGAGGCGAAGGCCGCGTCGGCGCCCTTGACGATCGGCACGGCGCCCGTGTCCGCCCACTCCTTGACCTCGGTCTGGTCGAGCACGCCGCTGGTGAGGAACTTCTTGGCGATCTCCTTCTGCTCGGGGGTGGCCTTGGCGGAGATCGACAGGTACTGGCCGGGGTTGCCGACGGTGTTGCTCGGGTCGCCCTTGCCGCCGTCCACGGGCGGGAAGTTGATGTAGCCGAGGTGGCCGCCCGGGACGAAGTCGCCGCCGTCGTTCTTCATGCCGCCGTACGTCCAGCCGCCGTGCAGCATCATCGCGGCCTTGCCGGTGTAGAGCAGCGCCTGGTCGGCGTTGGAGTCGGCGGTGATGGAGGAGAAGCCCTTGATGAAGCCGTTCGCCTTGATCAGGTCCTGCATCTTGGTCAGGGCGTCGAGGGCGGCGGGGTTGGACCAGGCGTCCTTCTGGCCGTCGAACACCGCCTGGAACACCTCGGGGCCGCCGATCCGGTCGAACAGGAACTCCAGCCACATCATGTTGGTCCAGCGCGACTGGCCGCCGAGCGAGAACGGCGCGATGCCCTTGGCGTTGATCTTGGGCACGATGTCCATGATCTCGCCCCAGGTCGTCGGGGGCTGCACGCCGACCTTCTCCAGGACCTCCTTGTTGTAGTACAGGACGATCGGCTGCACGGTCTCGCACGGCATCGCGTAGATCTTGCCGTCCACGGTGGCCGCGCCGAAGGAGGAGGGGAACAGCCGGTCCTTGACGGCGGCGTTCTCGGAGAACCAGGACGTGAGGTCCTCGACCTGGCCCGCCTGCACGTAGCTGCGCAGCGTGCCGCCGCCCCAGCCCCAGATCAGCGTGGGGGCCTGGCCGGCGCCGATGGCCGTCTTGATCTTGGTCTTGTAGGCGTCGTTCTGGAACGCCGTGCCCTCGATCGGGGTGTTGGGGTTGGCCTTGTTGAAGCGCTCTATCGCCCGGCGGCGCACGCCTTCCTGCGGCTCGACCGACAGGTACCAGTAGGTGGCCTTGGCGCCGCCGCCACCACCACCGCCGGTCGGTCCGCCGCCACCCGCGCGGGTGGGGCCGGACGTGCCGCAGGCGGCGAGCGCGGCTCCCAGGGGCAGCCCCATCGAGAGGCTGAGGAAGGTGCGGCGAGAGGTTGTCCTGGTCTCCACGCTGATCTCCGTACTCGAATGCCGTGGCCTGGCCGCGGCTCGGTTGTCCTTGGGACGCGTTGGCCGGCGGTCGGATCGGCAAACCCCCCAATGCCGCTCGTCCGCTCGCCGTTGAGTGAACTAGTCGAAACATTTGCGACATGACCGCGCGGCACGTCAATCTAGATTTCGACCATTACCCTGTCAAGACCTCCTACGTGGAAACCGGAGCTGGGCGGCTGCCGGGCCTGTGTAGTAATCTCACGCGGTCATCTAGCTGGCTATTCTGCCCTGGTTGCGGCATTGTGCAGGTGGCAGGCCCAGCTCCGAAATGTTTCGAAACTTTGCGGCAGGAACTCTTGAAGGAGTGCAGTTCATGACGGCTCTAGATCGGACCCCGGCGGATCGGGTCCTCGGTCCGTGGCTGGACCCGGCGCTTCCCGTGGCCGAGCGCGTCGAGGCCCTCCTTCAGGAGTTGACGCTGGAGGAGAAGGTCGCCCAGCTCGGCAGCCGATGGGTGGGCAACGACATGGCGCACGAGGAGGCGGCCCCCGCCCCCGACCCGGACGGCACGGGCACCCACAACGTGGCCCCCATGCAGGACGTTTTCGCGGCCTCCGGCACCGTCCCCTTGAGCGAGGCCGCCCGGCACGGGCTCGGCCACCTGACCCGCGTGTTCGGCAGCGTCCCGGTGACGGCGGCCGAGGGCGCCGCCGAGGTGGTGCGGCTGCAACGCGAGGTCGTCGGCCTCTCCAGGCTCGGCATCCCCGCCCTCGTGCACGAGGAATGCCTGACCGGTTTCACCACCTACGGCGCCACCGTCTACCCGGCGGCCATCGCCTGGGCCGCCACCTTCGACCCCGGCCTGGTCGAGCGCATGGCCGCGGCCATCGGGCGGGACATGTGCGCCGTGGGCGTCCACCAGGGCCTGTCCCCGGTGCTCGACGTGGTCCGCGACTACCGGTGGGGCCGGGTCGAGGAGACGATGGGCGAGGACCCGTACCTCGTCTCGATGCTCGGCGCGGCGTACGTGCGCGGCCTGGAGGGCGCCGGCGTGATCGCCACGCTCAAGCACTTCGCCGGGTACTCGGCCTCGCGGGCCGCCCGCAACCACGGCCCGGTGCCGATGGGCCGCCGCGAGCTGACGGACATGATCCTGCCGCCGTTCGAGGCGGCGATCACCCTGGGCGGCGCCCGTTCGGTGATGAACTCCTACTCCGACGTGGACGGCGTGCCCGCCGCCGTCGACTCCTGGCTGCTGACCGAGCTGCTGCGCGAGGAGTGGGGGTTCACCGGCACCGTCGTGTCCGACTACTGGGCGGTCCCGTTCCTGGCGACCATGCACCAGGTGGCCGCCGGCCCGCAGGACGCGGGGGCACAGGCGCTCGCCGCGGGCGTGGACGTCGAGCTGCCCGACACCCTCGGCTTCGGCCCCCACCTGGTCGAGCGGGTGCGCCGGGGCGAGCTGCCCGAGTCGCTGATCGACCGGGCCGCGCGCCGGCTGCTCACCCAGAAGGTGCAGCTCGGCCTGCTCGACCCCGGCTGGACGCCGGAGGGCTCGGTCGCCGGCGCGCAGGACCTCGAACTGGACTCGGCCGCCAACCGAGCCCTCGCCCGCGAGCTGGCCGAACGCTCGATCGTGCTGCTCGACGCCGGGACCGCGCTGCCGCTGGGCGCGGGTCTCGGCCGGATCGCCGTCGTCGGCCCGTGCGCCGACGACCCGCGCACGTTCATGGGCTGCTACGCCTTCCCCAACCACGTGCTGCCCCGCCACCCCGGGCTCGGGCTCGGCGTCGAGGCCCCCACCGTGCTGGACGCGCTGCGCGCCGAGCTGCCCGGCGCCGAGATCGTGCACGAGCCGGGGTGCGCGGTCCAGGGCGGCGACCGGTCCGGCTTCGCCGCGGCGGCCGCCGCGGCCCGCGCGGCCGACCTGTGCGTCGCGGTCGTGGGCGACCTGGCCGGCCTGTTCGGCCAGGGCACGTCGGGCGAGGGCTGCGACGCCGAGGACCTGCGGCTGCCCGGCCTCCAGGCCGACCTGCTGGCCGACCTGTTCGCGACGGGCACGCCGGTGGTCGTGGTGGTCGTCTCGGGCCGCCCGTACGCGCTGGGCGAGGTGCACGCCGGAGCCGCCGGGCTGGTCCAGGCGTTCATGCCGGGAGAGGAGGGCGGCGGGGCGATCGCCGGTATACTGAGCGGTCGTGTCCAGCCTGGAGGCAAGCTTCCCGTGCAGATACCCCGCCATCCTGGCGGGCAGCCGGGCACCTACCTGCAGCCCCCGCTCGGAGCCGACAGCAAGGGCATCAGCAACCTCGATCCCACCCCGCTGTTCCCCTTCGGGCACGGCCGCTCCTACACCTCCTTCGAGGTCGGCGACCTGCGGCTCAGCGCCGCCGAGGTCCCGACCGACGGCGAGTTCACCGTCTCGGTCCGCGTCGCCAACACCGGCGGCCGGGCGGGCGACGAGGTCGTGCAGCTCTACCTGCACGACGTCCTCGCCCAGGTCACCAGGCCGGTGAAGCAGCTCACCGGCTTCGCCAGGGTGCGCCTCGAACCGGGGGAGAGCAGGCGGGTCTCCTTCCTCGTCCACACCGACAGGACCGCCTTCACCGGGCGCGACCTGCGGCGCGTCGTGGAGCCCGGAGACGTCGAGGTGCTCGTCGGCACGTCCGCCGCCGACCTGCCGTGCCGCGGCGTGGTCCGGCTGACCGGACCGGCGCGGCCCGCCGGCGCGGGCAGGCGGCTGGTCACACCCGTGGAGATCCGAGGAGGAACAGATGCCGGCTCCTAGGCGCGCCACGCTGGCCACCGTCGCGGCCTCGGCCGGCGTGTCCGTCGCCACCGTCTCCAAGGTGCTCAACGGCCGCAGCGACGTGGCCCCGGCGACCCGTTCGCTGGTGCAGTCGCTGCTCCAGCAGCACGACTACGTGCCCGCCACGCCGCGCCGCGGCGAGGCGGGCGGCCCCGCCACGGTCGAGGTGCAGTTCGACGACGACCTCAACGCCTACTCCACCGAGATCATCCACGGCGCGATCGAGGCCGGCGACGAGCTGGAGACGTCGGTCGTCGTCAGCATCAGGAAGAGCCACCAGCGCACCGGCGGCTGGGCGCGCGACCTGGTCGCCGCCGGGCGGCGGGCGCTCATCGTGGTGACCAGCGAGCTGACCGGCGCGCAGCTCGGGGCGCTGACGCGGGCCCGGCTGCCGCTGGTCGTGATCGACCCGCTCAACCTGCCGACCACCAGCGTGACCAGCGTCGGCTCGACGAACTTCGCCGGCGGCCTGACCGCCACCCAGCACCTGCTGTCCCTGGGCCACCGCCGCATCGCCTACATCGGCGGCCCGCCGACCTCGGCCTGCAACCAGGCCCGCCTGCACGGCTACCGCGCGGCGCTGGAGGCGGCCGGCGCGCCCGAGCCGCCCGGCTACGTCCGCACCGCCCACTTCCACTACCAGGACGGCCTGGTCAACGGCGCGAGCGTGCTCGACCTGCCGGAGCCCCCGACCGCGATCTTCGCCGGCTGCGACGAGATCGCGCTCGGGGTCATGGAGGCCGCCAGGTCGCGCGGCCTGCGCATCCCGGAGGACCTGAGCATCGTCGGCTTCGACGACACCCAGATCGCGCGGATGGCCTCGCCGCAGCTCACCACCGTGCGCCAGCCGCTGCGCGAGATGGGCCGGGCGGCCCTGCGCACCGCGCTGCGGCTGGCGGCCGGCGAGCGCATCGACTCCCACCACGTCGAGCTGGCGACCAAGCTGGTGGTGCGCGGCTCGACCGCCCCGGCGGCGCCTACGGAAGGCTGAAGGCCAGGAACACCGACCCGTACGGGTTCGGGTACGGCGTGAAGGAGTACCCGGACTGGACGAACAGCATGCCGTGCGACACCACGGCCCCGCCGCCGCCCGAGACGGCCCCGCCGCGCCCGGTCAGGCCGTTGACCCCCTGCACCTCCTGCATGGTGTCGTAGGCCCACACGACCTCGCCGGTGCGCGCCGAGTAGGCCCGCATCTTGCCGTCCATGCTGCCCTCCCAGACCAGGCCGGGCGTGCTGGAGACGGCCGGGGTGTGGCCGAGCTGGCAGACCTGTGGGTACTGGGCCGCGCCGCCGGTGGCGCAGCCGTCGGCCGGGTTGGGCGTCTCCCACAACAGGTGCCCGGTCGCCGGGTCGAGGGCGAACAGGGTGCCGGGCCGGGCCATGTACGTGGCCACGTACAGGCGCTGACCGTCGAAGGAGGTGCCCCACTGGACGCCGGACAGGCCGCCGCCGGGCATCGGCTTGGACAGCTGCCGCTGCCAGACGATCTTCCCGGTACGGGCGTCGAGCACGTGGTAGACGCCCGCCTTCTGCCCGATGCCGACCAGGGCGCGCCCGCCCGCCCTGAACAGGTTGGGCGCGGCCCCGAGGTCGAAGTCGAGCGCGGTGCCGTCGGGGAAGTTGGGGCAGTACTCGCGGTCCTCGGGGGTGGGCAGCGAGCACTCCAGCCGCCAGGTGTCCACGTCGGTCATCCGCCGGGTCCAGCGCGGGCGGCCGGTGTCGATGTCCAGCGCCAGCACCGAGTCGTAGTGGCCGGCGCTGCCGGTGTAGTTCTGGCCGGTGCCGACGTACAGGGTGCGGGTGACCGGGTCGAGGGCCGGGGAGCTCCACACGCCGCCGCCCGAGGGGGCGTACCGGGGGACGCCGTTGGGCCAGGTGCCGTCCTGGCGGGCCTTCGGGACGGTGTTGAAGCGCCAGACCGGGCGGCCGGTGTCGGCGTCCATGGCGTCGAGGTGGCCGCGGAAGGTGCAGCAGGCGTGCTCCTTGCCGATGATGTTCTCGCCGCTGGAGACGCCGACGTAGACGCGGTCGCCGAAGACCAGGGGCGAGCTGGTCACGATCGCCGTGATGGTGTCGTCGAGCCTGCGGGCCCAGGCCAGGCGGCCGGTGCGCTGGTCGACGGCGTAGAACCAGCCGCGCACGTCGCCGAAGTACACCTTGCCCCTGGCCACGGCCGGGCCGTCCTGCACCTGGGTACGGCCGGTGCCGACGGTGGTCAGGTCGAACTCCCAGCGGGCGGCGCCGGTGGCGGCGTCCCTGGCGTACAGCTTGCCTTCGGGGGAGCCGAAGTACACGGTGTCGCCCACGACGGCGGGCTGGCTGCGCGGCGTGCCGGCCTCCTTGGGATAGGCGAAGGCCCACTTCAGCGCGAGGTCGCCGACCGTGCGCGGGTTGATCGCGCGTTCGGCCGCGTTGTGCCGCCAGCCCAGCGGGCCCTGCTGCCACATGGGCCAGTCGCCTCCGGTCGCCGCCTGCGCGGGCGCCGGGCCCTGCAACAGCGCGAGGCAGAGCGCGGTCAGCAGCCGGATCATGAGGTCGCCTCCTTGTTCCAGAACGCGCACTGGTGCTGCCTGGCGATCTCCCGCGTCACCTGGCTGTCACCGGCCGGGGCCAGGGACATGACGGCGGGGTCGGTGCGGGTGTAGCGGGGCCAGAGCGGGGTCCCCTCCGCGGTCGGGTCGCCGGTACGGGCGAAGCCCGTCCACTGGGCGACGAGCTGGGCGCCGAAGGAGCGCTGGTTGGCGTCCATGTCCTTGACGTCGGAGTACAGGAAGGGCACCTCGCTGATGTGGAAGGCGCCGTTCGGCTTGGTCTGGTCGAGGAAGAACAGCGGCGGCGCGTCGGTGTTGTCCACCTGGAAGGCGTACACCGGGATGTGCGCGGCCAGCCGTTCGTCGTTGAGCAGCGCCGGGCAGACCGAGTTGCTGTCGGCCACGATCGTCCGGTACGCGATGAACGCCGCCGGGGCGGGGAACCTGGCCAGCGGGTAGCGGGCGAGCACCTCGGGGGCGAGGGGGCCGTACTGCTGGCGGACCAGGGTCTCGTACTCGTCCGGGGTGTTCGCGGCGGGGAGCTGGACCTCGTCGCGGCCCACGCCGCGCATGAGGGCGACCTTGTTGACCTTCCCCCTGGCGAACGCCCGGGACGGCGACATGGTCAGGATGCGGCCGTCCACGATGGGGGCGATCGTCCCGCGGTCCGGGCCTAGCCCGTCGGAGGACTGGTCGAGCAGCGCCTTGACCGGCTTGGCCCGCAGGCACGCGGCCGGGTCGGCGGCCTGCTCGCAGCCGAGCGCGGCGGCGAACCTGCCGCCCTGGGCCTGCGCCTCGGCCTGCGTGGGCAGCTCGGCCTTGCAGTCCTGCGGTTGCCAGAAGGTGTTCACGCCGCGCAGCGAGTTGTACTCGCCGCTCTGCACGATCCCCTTCTCGAACAGGCCCTTCGCGGTCGGTGACGCCGTGTGCGCGCAGACGCTCGACCCGCCGGCGCTGGCCCCGAAGATCGTCACGTTGCCGGGGTCGCCGCCGAAGCGGCCGATGTTGCGCCGCACCCAGCGCAGCGCCTCCTGCTGGTCGGACAGGGCGTAGTTGCCGGCGTTCCGGCCGAAGGCCCGGTGTGACAGGAAGCCCAGGATGCCCAGCCGGTAGCCGACGCCGACGTGCACGACGTTGCCCGCCCTGGCCAGGTAGGAGCCGTCGGAGGGGGCGCCGTACCGGAAGCCGCCGCCGTGGAACTCCACCATGACGGGCAGATTCCGGGCCCCGTCGGGGGCGGCGACGTTGAGCTTGAGGCAGTCCTCGTCCTCGGAGGGGGAGCCGAGCAGCTCCGCCTGCGGGCACGGGCTGCCCCGCCCGGTGCCGGAGAACACGCCGGGCCAGGGCGTGGCCCGGCGCGCGGGCGTCCAGCGCAGGTCGCCGACGGGCGGGGCGGCGTAGGGGATGCCGAGCCAGGAGCGCAGGCCCTCGCCCGCGATCCCGCACACCTGGCCCGAGTCGGTGGTGACGGTCGTGCCGGGCGCGCAGGCGGGCGCGCTGCGCGGTGCCGCCTGCGAGGGCGGCGTCGTCAGGCTGAGCGACGCGATCACGACGAGCGCGCTCAGCCCTGGTCGGAGCTTCAACATGCGCAAGTTCCCTCGGTGGATTGACACGGGATCTTGCGCATCGTGTCAAGGCGAGTCAGCCGGATCAATGGCGGCCGTCATACCGGACCGCCATCTCGCCCGTGTGATCACCGCGTGCCGCCTCCGGCTAGCGGTCGCTCCACTTGATCTCGTACGGCTTGAGCGTCAGCTCCTTGCCGTCCACCGTCGTGGTGACCTGCTTGCCGGCGGTGTTGACCGCGAGGAGCTGCCGGGGCTGGGCCAGCACCCGCACCCGCCGGTCGGAGGAGGTGACCGGCTCCAGCTCGGCGCCCGCCGGGAACCAGCGGGTGAAGTCGCTGACCAGCTTGCCGGTGGGCATCAGCGCGCCCGTCCGCGGCTCCCACATGCAGGCCCGGCACTCGCCGTCCTTGGCCTGCGGGTTCCAGTACAGGGCCGTGCTCGCGCCGCTCTGGGCGAACTCCATCATCGAGACGGCCTGCACGGCCAGCCGCATGGGCTCGTCCCAGACGGTGCCGTCCTCGGGCACGAAGTACCACTCCGACCACCACACCGGCAGGTCGCCGGTCTTCTCGCGCAGCCACTTGGTGATCGCGCCGAACTTGCCCAGGGCGCCGAACGCGTCCGGCAGCAGCTCGTGGGTCTCGGTGGGGGAGGCGCCGTCCACGACGACGAAGTCGGCGCCCTTCTTGTGCTTGAACCAGTACTCGAAGGCGTCGAGGGCGTGCTGGTTGACCGCCCCCCACGGGCCGCGCAGCTCGGTGTCGCCCTTGCTGTCGCTGTCGAAGCCCAGGTACGGCCCGCCGATCTTGGCGTCCGGACGGACCGCCTTCACCGCGTCGTACACCTTGTTGTACAGCTCGGTGTAGCCCTTGAAGTCCGCGGGCTTCTTGTGGTCACGCCAGAAGCCCTTGAACTCGTTCCAGACCATGAAGTACTTCACGTCCCGGTAGCGCTCGGCCACGGTCGCCGCCAGCTTGGCGAAGTCGTCGAAGTGCTCCGGGTACGGCGCGTCCTCCAGGTGCTCCTTCCAGGCCGACTCCTCGGTCGGGCCCTCGGGGCCGCCCTTCATCCAGTCGGGGGCGCAGCACAGCGTGATGACGCCGATGCCGCCGGACTCCCGCATGAAGTTCGTCCGGCTGTCGAGGTCCTCCCAGAAGTACTCGCCCCGCCGCGGCTCGGGGTTGAGCGCCCCGAAGCCCATGATGTGCTGGTTCTGCAGCATCGGCGTCTCGGACAGCGCGCGGGCGACGTCCTGCTCCAGGCGCGGGGTGATGTTGTTGGCGCTGACGCCGGTGTGGGTCAGGCCCCAGCGCGGCCAGTCGGCGTCCACGGGCGGCGGCTTGAGCGCCTTGGCGGTGGCGGCGGGCGAGGACGCCGCCGGCGGCTGGGCGCCGGTGGTCTCCTGGCCGGCGGTGGCGCCGAGGGAGCAGCCGGCCGCGAGCAGCGCCATGGCGGCGAACCCCATGACGCAGGTGGCCAACCGGCCAGAACGCCGCGCCGCCGTCCTCCCGCTTACTGTTGACACCTGAATCCCCACCTGGTCCTCGGCGCTTTTTGCCTAGAGCGTTCCATGCCCCCGCAAACGCGGCAAACCAGTGGGCCGGATTCACAGCCAAGCGTTATCTCGCGGACACGGCGGCGCTTCCGGCGCCCCTGGCGTGCCGGAAGGCCGCCGCGTCCTGTCCCTAGCGACCCTGCAGGCCCTTGACGTTGTCCCCGAACGTCCAGCCCTTCGAGCCGTCCCAGTTGATCGACCAGGTCATCAGGCCCTTGAGCTGGCCGTTGAAGGCGTTCCAGCCCTGCGACACCAGCGAGGGGGCCATGTATCCGCCGCCGGCGCCCGGCTGCGCGGGCAGGCCCGGCACCTGCTTGTCATAGGGCACGGTGATCGTCGTGCCCTGGATGGTCAGGCCGTTGTTCAGGCAGGTGGTCTGCACGGTGAAGCCCTGCACGGTGCCGGCGGAGTAGGAGTCGCCGGAGCAGCCGTACATGCTGCCGTTGTAGTACTGCATGTTCAGCCACCACAGGCGGCCGTTGTCGGCGTACTTCTTGATGATCGGCAGGTACGCGCCCCAGATCGACCCGTACGTCACGCTGCCGCCCGTCACGTACGCCGTCTCCGGCGCCATGGTCAGGCCGAACCCGGCCGGCATCTGGGCGAGCACGCCGTCGATGATCCGGATGAGGTTCGACTGCGAGGCGGAGAGCTGGGTGATGCTGCCGCCGCCGGTCAGGCCGGTCTCGATGTCGATGTCGATGCCGTCGAAGTTGTACTTCTTCAGGATCGGCACGACGGTCGCCACGAAGCGGTCGGCGACGGCGCTGGAGCCGAGGTCGATGCCGGCCGCCGCGCCGCCGATGGACATGAGGATCGTCGCGCCCGCGGCCTTGGCCTGGCACATCTCGGCCGGGGTGGCGACCTTGACGGTGGCGTCCATGCCGTCCTCCCACAGCACGGTGCCGTCGGAGCGGATGACGGGGAACGCGGCGTTGATCACGTTGTAGCCGTGCGCCTTGATGCGCGGGTCGGTGATCGGGATCCAGCCGAGCGGCGGGTGCACGCCGTTGATCGCGCCGTCCCAGTTCTCCCAGTAGCCCTGGATCACCTTGCCGGCCGGGCGCGGCTTGGTCGGGCAGGTGGTGTCGGTCGGCGTCACGGTCGGCGTGACCGTGGGCGTCACCGTCGGGGTCACGGTGGGGGTGACGGTCGGGGTGACCGTGGGCGTGACGGTCGGCGTCACGGTCGGGGTGATCGTGGGGGAGGCGGTACCGCCGGGGCCGTCGAAGCTGACGTCGTCGGCGTAGTAGGTGCCCTGCCCGTACCAGCCGTGCAGGAAGATGACCGCGGTGCTCTGGCTCGCGGTGGTCGTGAACGACACGGTGAGCTGCGTGTACGCCCCCGCCGACGACGTCCAGGAGGAGGAGCCGCCGGTCACGCCGAGGTAGACGTAGCTGCCGCGCACCCACGCGCTCAGCGTGTACGTCGTGCTCGGCCGCACCGACACCGACTGGGTGCACTGCGCGGTGTCGGACCCGCTGGCCGCCGCGGCCAGCGCCTTGGTGCCGGAGTGGACCGGGGTGGAGACCACCGACCCCAGCCCGCCGGTGCACGACCACGGCGACAGGGATCCGGTCTCGAAGTCCGGATTGGTGAGGAGGTTGGCCGCCTGGGCGGAGGTCTGGACGACGAGGACGCCCAGTGCCGCCAGGACGGAGGCCAGCAGCACGACGAGGAGACGGCGCGTTCGCTTCATGGTGGACAACCCTTTCGTCGCCCGAGCGCGGGCCCGCGACCAGCGGGTTCATCGGATTATGTAAAGAAACTTTAAAGTTGTCCACGGAGCTTGCATACCACTTGGGTCATATCACGGACGTGCCGTCCGGGCCCCCGCGGACCCGGACGGCACGTCGCGACGCGCTCAGTTCACGTTGAGCGTGAACGTGCTCGTCGTGTTGCGGATATCGGTCGCGTTGTCGCTCAGCCGCAGATTGCCGAACGTGGCCGAGCCGACCGCCGGGCCCTGCCCCGGCTCGGGCAGCTCGTTGACCCAGATGCCGAAGCCCGACTTGGCGTCGAAGGCGTCGCCGCTGCGGTGCGCCCCCGAGATCGACACGTTCGTGAACACGGTGTCGGTGACCGGGTTCAGCGGCGTGCTCGGGCCGGAGTAGCCGGTCTGGAACATGATCCCGCTGTAGGTCGGGTCCACGATGTCCACGTCGGTGACCCGGATCGCGGTGAACTTCTTGGAGGCGGAGAAGATCCACAGCGCCGGGAACGTCTGCTGCCCCCAGAAGTGCCCGCCGGAGCGGACGAGCGAGATGTTCTCGAACTTCGTCTGGCCCGGCCCGAAGTCCCGCATCGGGATGCCGAAGTCCAGCGAGCTGATCGTGATGCCCGAGTAGACCAGGGTGTCGGCGATGTAGGCGTTGCGCACGACGTTGTTCTGGCCGCCGTACACCGCGACGCCCGCGGCCCGCCAGGTCAGCAGCGAGGTGATGTTCTCGAAGACGTTGCCGGACTGGTCGGCGTTGACGTTGTCGATCGCCGCGAACAGCGCGAAGCTGTCGTCGCCGGTGGCCCGGGTCTCGACGTTGGTGATCAGGTTGTTCGTGCTGCCGTTGGTGAAGTTGGCGCCGTCGGCGAAGGTGTTCCTGATGCGCGAGTTCCTGATCGTGACGTGGTCGACGTTCGTGCCCCAGAACATGCAGATCTGGTGCTCGACCCAGATGTCGTCGATCGTGATGTTCGAGACCTTCGACAGGTCGAAGATCTTGCCGGGGCCGTCGATGCGCGAGGTGTAGTTGCCGAAGTGGGCGAACCCGGCGAACGTCGAGCCGTTCGACGACGCCTCGGTGCGCCAGCCGACGTCGGTGCCGTCCTGGCCCGAGGGCGAGACGAACCTGGTGTACCAGGGGCCCGCGCCGACCACCTTGACGGCCTTGCCGTACACCTGGAACTTGCCCGTCGTCTGGTACGTGCCCGCGGGCAGGTAGACGCCGGTCAGGTTGCTGTCCTGGCGCGCCTTGTCCAGGGCGTTCTGCACGTCCTGCTGGGAGAACCCGGCCGGCACGGCGTAGTGCGCGGGGTCGGGGTTGGCGACCGGCGAGACCTGTTCCAGGCTGACGAAGTCGATCGCGTAGGTCGTGTTGTTGGCCGGGTCCTTCTGCAGCCGGATCCTGCTGCCCTTGGGGACCGTGGCGTTCAGCATGACGTTGGCCTCGTCGTAGATGTGGCGGGCAGGGCCGGCGCCGGGCGAGTTGCCGGGGCTCGCCTCCGCGCCGTACAGCCAGGCGTACTTCGAGGTCAGGTCGATGGCCTTGTGGAAGGCGCCGTTGACGTAGATGTTCAGGGTCGAGCTGGTCCCGCCGCCGCCCGGGGCGTCCGGGATGGAGAAGCGGGTGACCAGGGTGTTGGTGTCGGCCTTGGTGGTCCACTCGACGTAGGAGCCGTTCTGGTTCAGCGTCACCGCGCGGCGGCCCGACGCCTCGCCGGCCACCGTGCCGACGTCCCTGCTCGGGCCGACGACCTGCGCGCCGCCGCCGGTCACGCCGTCCTCGGCCTCGTAGGTGTCGTACGGCATGTTCGCGCCGCGGCCGACGAAGAGCTGCTGGACGCTGGTGTTGTTGGCCTGCTTGACCGGCAGCTCGTTGGCGTCGTTCGCGATGACGGTCTTCACTGTGTACCTGCCGTTGGTGGCCGTCCAGGTGCCCAGGGAGACGGGGGCGGTGGTGGCGCCGGCGGCGATCGCGCCGCTGTGGGCGCCGGTCAGGGTTCTGACGACCGTGCCCGCCTCGTTCGCGACGGTCAGCGTGACGCCGTGCGCGCCGGCGGCGGAGGCCACCGTGCCCTGGTTCCTGATCGCGACCGAGAAGGCGACCGTGCTGCCGGCGGCCGGGTTGCCCGGCGTCCAGGAGACCGGCGAGGCGACCAGGTCGGAGGTGTCCACCGGCTTGACGACCAGCGGGGACGGGCCGGTGAGGGAGTTGTTGGACTCGTTCTGCTCGATGACGGCCCCGGCGTCGTCGGCCTTGGCGGTGACCGGGTAGCTGCCGGCGTCCCGGGCGCCGATGTTCGCGGTCACGGTCGCCGAGGAGCCCGCGGCCAGCGCGCCCACGTTCGCGGTGGCGACCTTGCCGCCGCCGAGGGAGAAGGCGACGTCGGTCGCGGCCGACGCCGCGTTGCCGGCGTTCCTGACCACGGCCGACAGCGTGACCGCGTCGGTCTCCACCGGCGCCTGCGGCGACCAGGACAGCGAGGTCACGGTCAGGTCGGGGTTCGGCGCGGGCACGCCCATGACCTGCAGCTCGGCCACCTGCCCCGCCGGGGCCCCGGTGTTGGCCGTGAACGAGAGCCGCACGTCGGCCACCCGCGCGCCGACCGGGATCGTCACCGTGTTGCCCGAGGCCGGGTCGAACGTGTACGCCGCCGAGGAGACCAGGTTCGTGAACCCCGAGGCGCCCTGCTCCCTGCCGAGCACCTGGAACGTCTGGGTGCGGGTGCTCCACACGGCGGCCGGGTCCAGCCTGACCACGACCGAGGAGACGTCGGCGTTCGCGCCGAGCTGCACGGTCAGCGTGTTCGGATAGCTGCCGCCCGCGCCCTCCCAGTACGTCGTCACGCTGTTGTCGTTGGCGTTGGCGGCGACGTAGGTGTGCACGTAGGAGGAGGCGGTGATCGGCTTGCCGGCGGCCAGGTTGGAGCCGCCACCGCTGCCGGTGCGGGTGACGGTGTTGCTCGCCGGTGACTGGTTGCCCGCCGCGTCCCTGGCCCTGACCTGGTAGGAGACCGTCAGCGTGCCGGGCTGGGTGTCGGTGTAGGTCAGCACGTTCCCGGCGACGCTGCCGCGCAGCGCGTTGTTGGCGTAGACGTCGTAGCCGGTCACGCCCACGTTGTCGGTGGCGGCGGTCCAGGTCAGCCTGATCTGGCCGGCGACGGGCTCGGTAAAGGCCAGGCCGCCCGGCGCGGACGGGGCCTGGGTGTCGCCGGAGCCGGGGCCGCGCACCTCGAACTCCGAGACCTGGGCGGCGGGCCAGCCGGTGTTGGCGGTGACCGTCACCCGGACGTACCGGACGGTCGCCGCGGTGAAGGTGATCGTCGCCGCCGGGGCGAACGTGCGCACGGCCGAGGCCGACAGCGTCGTGAGCGGCGAGCCTTCGGCGCCGCCCTGGACCGTCAGCGTCTGCGTCCTGGACTCCCACGTGGAGGGCAGCTTCAGGACCACCTCGTTCACGCTGACGGCCGAGCCGAGGTCCACCTGGATCCACTGGGGGAAGGCGTTGTTGGCGCTCTCCCAGTAGGTGGCCTGGTTGCCGTCGGTGGCGTTGCCGCCGCCGTAGACGTCGGTGGTGCTGCTCACCGTGACCGGTTTCCCGGCCGCCAGGTTCGCGCCCGCGGCCGCGGCCGGCAGGGCCGTCCAGCCGATCAGGGCCAGGGCGACGGCCACGGCCGCCGCGAGCGGTCGTAAGAGGGAGGGCTTGCGTCTCATGGGGGGTGTCACCTCTCGTCGGGCGGGGAGGGTTGCCCGCACCTTAAGTTGACCCCTAGAAATCCGCAATGTTTCTACTTCATTTCGCAAATAATCGACTACAGCATGATTTCCCTGCTCCAGCGAAGCAGGCAGGTCACGGCTCATGCGAGAGCGGTGGAATCCATGCTCATCGCCTGCAAGGTCCGGCGCAAGTGGTTGCAAGTCTTTGCGGGATTGGTCGTATAGTTTGCGCATGACCCGACGACTCGGAGACGTGGCCAAGAAGGTCGGCATGAGCGAGGCGACCGTGAGCCGGGTGCTCAACGGCAAGCCCGGCGTGTCGGAGGCCACCAGGGAGGCCGTGCTCACGGCCCTCGACGTGCTCGGGTACGAGCGCCCGACCCGGCTCCGCGGCGACCGCGCCCGGCTGGTCGGCCTGGTGCTGCCCGAGCTGCAGAACCCGATCTTCCCGGCGTTCGCCGAGGTCGTCGGCGGCGCCCTGGCTCAGCAGGGCTTCACCTCCGTGCTCTGCACCCGCACGGTCGGCGGGGTGAGCGAGGCCGACTACGTCAGCCTCCTGCTCTCCCAGCAGGTCAGCGGCGTCGTCTTCGCCGGCGGCCACTACGCCCAGGCCGACGCCTCCCACGGGCACTACGAGCTGCTCTACGAGCGCAAACTGCCGACCGTCCTGGTCAACGCCGCCGTCGAGCACCTGGGGTTCCCGCAGGTGTCGGCCGACGACGTGGTGGCCGCCGAGATCGCGCTCGGCCACCTGCGCAGCCTCGGCCACGAGCGGGTGGGCCTGGTGCTCGGGCCGCGCGACCACGTGCCGTCCCGGCGCAAGCTCGCCGCCGTGGCGGGGCAGGTCGATCCCGCGCTGGTCGAGCACAGCATGTACTCGCTGGAGGGCGGCCACGCGGCGGCCGCCAGGCTGGTCGCCAGGGGCGTGACCGGCATCGTGTGCGCCAGCGACATGCTCGCGCTCGGCGCGGTGCGGGCCGTGCGCCGGGCCGGCCTGTCGGTGCCGGACGACGTCTCGGTCGTCGGGTTCGACGACTCGGCCCTGATGAACTGCACCGACCCGCCGCTGACCACCGTGCGCCAGCCGATCGACGCCATGGGCCGGGCCGCCGTCGACCTGCTCATCGCGCAGATCGACAAGCACGTGGTGCCCGCCGACGAGCTGCTCTTCGACCCGGAGCTGGTGGTCAGGGCCTCGACGGGACGGGTTCGCGGCTCGTCCTGAGAACGTCTTCCGGTGACCTAGTCGTTATCTTGCAACCCTATGTCGAAACATTGCGGACATCTGGGGGATCTGCCATTGTGAGCGCACAGCGGGGCGCCTCACCGTCCCCCGGCTTCGTCAAGCTTCGGAAGGGTCAGATCGATGAAGAGATCGGACTATCGCAGGACTGTGGGGCTGCTCGTGGCGGCAGGCCTGAGCATGAGCGCCGTGGCCTGCGGCAGTGGCGACGACACCAAGCCCGAGGCGCAGGGCAGCGCCTCGGGCGCCGCGCAGGTGAGCATCACCGTCGCCTGCCAGCCCGCGAAGTCCGCCCCCAAGGAGCGGCAGGCCTGGGACGACGACGTGGCCGCGTTCATGAAGGCCAACCCCGGCGTGACGGTCAAGAGCACCGACCAACAGCCCTGCTTCGACCCCAAGACCTTCGGCCCGAAGCTGGCCGGCGGCCAGATGGAGACCGTGTTCGTGGTGCCGGTCACCAACTACGGCGACGTGATCGCCAAGGGACAGGGCCTGGACATCACGCCGTACACCGGTGAGATCAAGAACTGGAACGACCTGCGCCAGGACGTCCGCGACCTGGTCACCAAGGACGGCAAGGTCTACGGCGTCCCCAACGTCCACTACAGCGTCGGCCTGGTCTACAACCGGGCGCTGTTCACCAAGGCCGGGCTCGACCCCAACAGCCCGCCCAAGACCTGGGCCGAGGTCCGCGAGGCCGCCAAGAAGATCGCCGCGCTCGGCGGCGGCGTCATCGGCTACGGCGAGTACTCCGGCGGCAACACCGGCGGCTGGCACTTCAACCAGGCCCTGTACGGCCGCGGCGGCGACATGGTCTCGGCCGACGGCAAGACCGCCGCGTTCAACTCGCCCGAGGGCAAGGCCGTGCTCCAGTTCCTCAAGGACCTGCGCTGGGTGGACAAGAGCACCGGCGCCAAGCTGTTCAACGCCTGGGAGCCCCTCATGCAGGCCATGGGCTCGGGCAAGGTCGGCATGATGCTCGGCGCCCCCGACGTCGTCACCGACGTGGTCAACAAGTTCAAGGGCGCCGCCACCGACTACGGCATCACCGGCTTCCCCGAGGCCAAGGCGTCGCTGAGCGGCGGCGAGGCGTTCTTCGTCAACCCCAAGGCCACGCCCGAGCAGGCCAAGGCCGGCCTGGCCTGGGTGAACTTCCGCTTCAACACCGTCGACAAGGGCCGCTTCGACTTCGCCCGCGGCAAGTCGCTCGGCAACCCGGTCGGCGTGCCCGACAACGACGTCTACGGCGCCTCGCCCACCGGCAAGGCCCTCCAGGACGCCCGCAAGGCCAACGCCACCCTGCCGGTGGAGAACTACCAGCCGTACGTCGACGCCTCGGCCACCATCCCGCCCAAGATGGAGCCGCCGCACGCCCAGGAGCTCTACGCCATCCTCGACGTCGCCATGTCGGCCGTGCTGAGCCGCGAGGACGCCAGCGTCGACCAGCTGCTCGCGGACGCCGAGACCAAGGCGAACGCCATGCTCGGCAAGGGCTGAGCGGAACGTGGGACCGGGGCGCCGCGCCCGCCGGCGCCCCGGTACGTCGAGTCGGTGATCGGAGACACCTCATGAGCATTGCGACCGCCGGAGCCGCGCGACGGCCGAGGCCGCCCTCGCCGTTGCGCCGGGCGTTGCGGAGGAACCTGACGGCCTACGGGTTCATGGTCGGGGCGCTGTTCTGCTTCGTCCTGTTCTCCTGGTATCCCATCGTCCAGGAGTTCATCCTCAGCTTCCAGAAGACCGACCTGGTCAACGAGCCGGAGTGGGTCGGGCTGGACAACTTCAGGGCCGCCTTCGCCGACCCCGCCTTCGGGCCCGCGTGGCTGAACACGCTCATGTTCACCGTCCTCGCGCTGGTGCTCGGCTACGGGCTGCCGTTCGCGGTGGCGATCCTGCTCAACGAGCTCCGCCACTGCCGGGCCTACCTGCGGTTCGTGGTGTACCTGCCGGTCATGCTGCCCCCGGCCGTCGCGGTGCTGCTCTTCCGCTGGTTCTACGACCCCGACGTCGGCCTGTTCAACCAGATCCTCGGCTTCTTCTCGCTGCCCGGACTCAACTGGATCTACTCGACCGACACCGCGCTGCTCTGCCTGGTGCTCGTCTCGACCTGGATGAACATGGGCTCGGCGACCCTGATCTACCTCGCCGCGCTGCAGAACATCCCGCCCGACCTCTACGAGGCCGCCGAGCTCGACGGCGCCGGCGTGTGGAAGCGGATCAGGCACATCACGATCCCGCAGACCCGGCTGATCCTGCTGCTCATGCTGATGTTGCAGATCGTCGCGACCATGCAGGTCTTCATCGAGCCGTACCTGCTCACCGGCGGCGGCCCCGAGAACGCCACCGCCACCGTCGTCTTCCTGATGTTCCAGCAGGCGTTCACCTACAGCGACTACGGCGCGGGCGGCGCGCTCGGGATGATGCTCATGGTCGTCCTGCTCGCCTTCGCCGCCGTGCAGCTCCGGCTGACCCGCGAGGAGAAGGGCTGACCATGTCGAACGCCACCCTGCGGCGCCCCGCCGCGCCGCCCTCGCCAGGACGCCGGGCGAGGAGACGGCCGCCCAGGCGCATCGAGGTGCAGTTCCGCACGATCATCTCCCCGCACCAGCTCAACAGCCGGTGGGGACGGCGGGTCTACTGGACGGTCCTGGTCGCGACGGTCGTCACGTTCACGGTCGTGTTCCTCCTGCCGATGTACTGGATGATCACCGGCGCGCTGAAGTCGGCCGAGGAGTTCGCCCAGGTGCCGCCCACGCTCTTCCCGAAGGAGCTGAACTTCGGGAAGTTCCTGGAGTCGTGGGAGCTGTTCGACATCGGCACGCTGCTGAAGAACACCGTCCTGTACGCCGCCGGCGGCTGGCTGATCACCATGTCGGTCGACGTCGCCGCCGCGTACGCGCTGTCGAAGCTGCGCCCGGCGTTCGGCAACGTCATCCTCGGCGCCATGCTGGCCACGCTGATGATCCCGCCGATGGTCGTGCTCATCCCCACCTATCTCGCCATCCACGACGTGCCGATCCTCGGCTGGGACCTGCTGAACAACCCGTGGGGACTGTGGCTGCCCGCCGCGGCCAACGGCTTCAACATCTTCCTGCTCAAGAGGTTCTTCGACTCCATCCCCCGCGAGCTGCTCGAAGCCGCCCAGATCGACGGCGGCGGCCCGTTCCGCATCCTGTGGTCGGTGGTGCTGCCGGTCTCCCGCCCGATCCTCGGCGTGACGTCGATCTTCACGATCGTCACCTCGTTCAAGGACTTCATCTGGCCGCTGCTCGTCATGAGCGACAGCGAGAAGATGACGCTCAGCGTGGGCCTGGCCCAGACCGCCGGGGCCGTGTCGCAGGACCAGGTCATGGGCGGCCTGGTGATCGCCAGCATCCCGACCGTCATCGTCTTCTTCATCTTCCAGCGGCACATCATGGCGGGACTCACCGCCGGCAGCCTCAAGGGCTGAGTGCCTCCACCTATGGCAAGGAGTTGTCTTCAGCATGTCCGAAACGTGGTGGCGGGGAGCCGCGATCTATCAGGTCTACCTGCGCAGCTTCGCCGACGGCAACGGTGACGGCGTGGGCGACCTGGCGGGGCTGCGGGCACGTTTGCCGTACCTGTCGGCGCTCGGGGTGAACGCGATCTGGCTAAACCCCTGGTACCCTTCGCCGCTGGCCGACGGCGGGTACGACGTGGCCGACTACCGGGACATCGATCCCGTGTTCGGCACCCTGGCCGAGGCGGAGGAGTTCATCGCCGAGGCGCACGGGCTGAACATCAGGATCATCATCGACGTGGTGCCGAACCACAGCTCGACCGCGAGCGCGTGGTTCCGGGAGGCGTTGCGCGACCCGTCCGTGCGCGACCGGTTCTGGTTCCGGGACGAGCCCGGCGAGTGGCAGTCGATCTTCGGCGGCCCCGCCTGGACCCAGCTGCCCGACGGCCAGTGGTACCTGCACCTGTTCGACCCCGGCCAGCCCGACCTCAACTGGACCAACCCGGACGTGCACCGCGAGTTCCACGACGTGCTGCGCTTCTGGTACGACCGCGGCGTGGACGGCATCCGCATCGACTCGGCCGCCCTGCTGGCCAAGCCCGACGGCCTGACCGGCTCGTACGAGGACCTGGACGAGGTCCACGACGTCTACCGGAGCTGGCGCCTGATCAACGACGAGTACGCCGACCGCGTCCTGGTCGGCGAGGTCTGGCTGCCCGACCAGGAGCGTCTGGCCCGCTACCTGCGCTCCGACGAGCTGCACACCGTCTTCAACTTCCCGTTCCTGGCCTGCCCCTGGGAGCCGGCCGGGCTGCGCCAGGTGATCGAGCAGACCCTCGCCACCCACGCCCCGCTCGGCGCCCCGCCCACCTGGGTGCTGTCCAACCACGACGTCGCCCGCGTCGTCACCCGGTACGGCCGCGCCGACACCTCCTGGGACCACGGCGACCGCAGGGACGGCGCCCCCTCCGACCTGGAGCTCGGCTACCGCCGGGCGCGCGCGGCGGCGCTGCTGGCCATGGCGCTGCCCGGCGGCATCTACATCTACCAGGGCGAGGAGCTGGGCCTGCCGGAGGTGGACGACATCCCCGACGAGCTGCGCCAGGACCCGATGTGGCGGCGCTCGAACCACACGGTGAAGGGCCGCGACGGGTGCCGGGTGCCGTTGCCGTGGTCGGGAGACGAGCCGCCGTTCGGCTTCGGCACGGCCACGCCGTGGCTGCCGCAGCCGGACGCCTGGAACAAGCTCACCGTCGAGGCACAGACCGCCGACCTGGGCTCGATGCTCAACCTCTACCGGGACGGGCTGCGCATCCGTGCCGAGCGGCTCGGCGACGGGACGCTCACCTGGCTCGACCTCGGGCCCGACGTGCTCGCCTTCACCCGGGAGTCCGGCCTGACCTGCGTGGTGAACCTGGGCGCCGACCCGGTGCCGCTGCCCGCCCACGGCACGGTCCTGCTGGCCAGCGGCACCCTGGACGGCGACCGCCTGCCCACCGACACGGCGGCCTGGCTGGCCTGACACCGCCCCGGCCCGTCCGGAACGCCCGGGGACGCCCGCTCCGGGCGCGGGCCTTCCGGCGGGTCAGCCCTGGACGCGGAGGTCGGCGAAGAGGGCGCGGTGGTCGGAGCCGGGCAGGTCGAGGATCCGCACGTCCACCGCCCGCGCCCGCCCGTCCGTGAGCACGTGGTCGATCGCCACCAGCGGCGGGAACCGGCGCATCGGCCACGTGGGGACCAGCCCCTTGCCGGTGGCCGCCGCCGCGTCGGTGTAGCCGGTGCCCAGCAGCCGCCGGAACACGGCGTGGTCCAGCGTGGCGTTGAAGTCCCCGGCCAGGACGCGCGGCGCGCCCGTGGACGGCGCGGGCGGCAGCGTCCCGACCCCCGCCTCCCACTCCGGCACCGTCGAGGGCACCGGCGCCACCGGATGCACGACCACCACCTCCACCGCGCCGCCGGGCAGCGCCGCCTCCACGACCGGCATGTGGTGCCCGACCGGCTGGAACACGCCCGTACGCTCGCGCAGCGGGTGGCGCGCGTACACGCCGCTGCCCACCGGCCCCCACGTCTCCGGCTTGGTGACCTGGTACGGCAGCAGCGTCTCCAGCCCGGCCGCCGCCAGCCGGTCGCGTTCGGACCAGGTCAGCTCCTGGAGGCTGAGCACGTCCACGTTCAGGGTGCGGACCAGGTCGACGATCGTGCGGGCGTCGCCGCGGCCGCCGTTGAGGTTGGCGGTCAGCACGCGCAACGGGCGGCCGGTCGCGGCGTCCGTACCGCCGGCCAGGACGCGCGGGAGCACCAGCCAGGCCAGGCACACGCACACCGCCAGCATGACCGCGACCGCCGCCCTGCTGCGGACCAGCGCCGCCACCCCCAGCACCAGCAGCGCCGCCACCCCGAAGTACGGCGTGAAGGACACCAGCGGGACCAGCAGGACGCCCGACTCCAGGCCGCCGACCCGGACCGCCGTCCCCGCCGCGAACAGCACCGCGACCGCCGTCGCCAGCCGCCGCCGCCAGACCCGGCGCGGACGCGTCCGCACGGGCTCCTTCACCACTTCGTCCGTGAGCACAGCCCGAACCATAGGCCGCGATTCTTAAACCTGGATGAGCGTCAGGCGGGACCGAGGCTCCACGCGCTCAGCAGCGCGTCGCCGCCGCTGCCCACGACCACGGGACGGCCCTCCAGCTCGGCCACCGCCAGGGCCCGGACCTCGGCGCCCGGCCCCGGGCCCAGCTCCCCGACGACCTTTCCGTCGGTCAGGCTCCAGACGCGGACGACCGTCTCGCCGCCGCCCGGCGTGTGCGCGACGACCGCGACGGGCCTGCCGCCGAGCGCGCCCACGACCAGCGCGGACGCCCCCCGGTCGTCGGGGCTGCGGCGGCTGAACGTCCACTTCTTCCGGCGCTTGCCGGTCGCCAGGTCGTAGACGCGCAGGGTGGCGTCCAGGTGGGTGGAGACCAGGACGGGACGGCCGTCCAGCTCGCCGCAGGCGAGCAGCTCGATGCCGCCGATCTCGCCGGTCTTGTACGAGTGTGTCACCTTTCCGTCTGACAGGCGGCGGACCCGGACGCGGTTGTCGCCGTCGCCGGTGACCAGCACGTCGTCGTCGCCGAGGCGGCCGAAGGCCAGGCCGTTGACGCCCTGGAAGTGGTCGGTGACGGCGGGGCCGATCTGGCGGCCGGTGGCGATGTCCCACAGGCGGACGACGCTGTGCAGGTCCTTGAGGCTGTCGTACTTCTGGGTGACGGCGACCGCGCGTCCGGCGGTGGTGACGGCGATGACCGGGTCGGCAGCCTTCTTCCTGCCGAGGACACCGCCCGACGGATTCCACAGCCGCATCGTGCCGTCGCCGTGCCCGGCGGCGGCCCTGCCGTCGCCGTAGGCCACGGCGGTCACGGCGGCGCCGCCGTCGCCCAGCTTGCGTACGGGCGCGGACGCCGGGCCGAGGTCCCAGACGAGCACCGTGCCCTTGGACGTGCCGCAGACGACGGTGGAGCCGGCGGCGGCCAGGACGGCCGGCGTGCCGCTGCCCGCCGGCAGCGCCACGGGCTCCCTGACGGGCGCGCCGAACGGCTCGGCCGCGGGGGACCGGGTGGTGGGCGCCGTGGGGGATCCGGTGGGCGACCCTGTGGGGGACGTGCTGGGCCCGGGGCTCGTCGCGGCCGTCGTCGGCGTGGTCGGCGTCGTCGGCGTGCCCGTCGCCAGGGGGCCGGTCGGGTCGCCGGTGGGGCGGGGGGACGGGTCGTCGGCGAGGCCGTTCGCGGGGCGCAGGAGCAGGAAGGCGGACGCCGCCGCAGCCGCCGCGGCCGCCGCACCGCCGACCATCACGGCTCGCCGGCTCACCCGCGGGCCCGAGCCCGGCCTGGTCGCCTCACCATGAAACGCCGGCCCCGTCGCCCCGGCCAGTGACGGAGGAACCGTCGCCCCAGCTCCGGACGGAGGGACCGTCGCTCCAGGTCCGCGCGGAGGGACCGTCGCACCTGGTCCGGGCGGGGGAACCGTCGCACCTGGTCCGGGCGGGGGAATCGTCGCTCCGGCTCCGGGTCCGGGGCCGGTCGGCGGGGCCGTCGCGCCGGGCGGAGGGGCCGTCGCGGGGCTTCCCCCGCGCCCGTCCGGCCCTCCACCGGCCCCCGGATACGCCGGGTGGTGGGGCGCGGGCCCCTCGGAACGGAGGTGGGCCGAGCCCGGGACGCCGGGCGCGGCTGCGGGCGGGTACGGCGCGGCCGATCCTGCGGCTGCGGGTGGGTACGGCGTCGGCGAGCCCGGGGCGACGGGCGCCGACGCGGAGTTCGGTGGGGACGCGGAGTTCGGTGGGGTCGCCGAGGGCGGGGCGCTCGGGAGGGAGGTCGGGTGGGCGGAGCCGGGGGCGCTGATGAGGTGGCGGAGGAGGCCGGCGGGCGTGGGACGGGCGGCGGGGTCCTTGGCGAGGCAGGACCGGATCGGGTCCACCAGGCGGGCCGGCACGCCTGTGAGGTCGGGCACCCCGCTCATGACCTTGTGCAGGATGGCGGCGACCGTCTCACCGGCGTACGGCGGATGGCCGGTGGCCGCGAACACCATCGTCCCCGCCCAGCTGAACACGTCCGACGCCGGCCCGACCCGCTCGCCCCCGAACTGCTCGGGCGACATGTACGCCGGCGTCCCCATCGGCGCCGAGGCCTGCGTCGTCGCCCCCAGGGCCTTGGCGATGCCGAAGTCGATGACGATCGGCCCCTCGGGCCCCATCAGCACGTTGCCCGGCTTGAAGTCGCGGTGCACGATCCCGGCCTCGTGGATGGCGGCCAGCGCGGTCAGCGTGGAGATCGCCAGCCGGTCCAGAGCGCCCCCGGTACGCGGCCCCGACTCCCGGACGAGCCTCTGCAGGGTGTCGCCCGCGACGTACTCGCTCACGATGTACGGCCGCCCGTCGGCCACCCCTACGTCCAGCACGGCGGCCGTGCAGAACGCGGCCACCCGGCGCGCCGCCTCGGCCTCGCGCAGCAGGCCCCGGGTGACGTCGTCGTCCTGGGTCAGGTGGCTGTGCAGCAGCTTGATCGCGACCTCGCGGCCCGCGCCGTCGACGCCCTTGTAGACGATCCCCTGCCCGCCCGAGCCGAGCACGCCGAGCAGCCGGTGGTCGCCGATCCTCTCGGGATCGCCCGGCCGGAGCGGACGGACTTCCGGCATTCCGCTCCTCCCCTCGGGCACGTACCGGCATATGTCGGCGAACCACACCATAGGGCCGCCTGGGTGAGCCCCGGAAGCCGGGGCCCGCGCCGGATGGCAGGATCGAAGCCGGCACCGCACAGGAAAGGCGTCCCGCATGGCTCCCAGGATCGCGACCGCCCGCCGCGTCGACCTGCCCGAACTTCTCGACTTCCTCCGCCCCCGGCACCATGGCCTCCTCTCGACGACCCGCGCCGACGGGCGTCCCCAGCTCTCGCCGGTCTCGTGCGGCGTCGACGACGAGGGCCGGATCGTGGTCTCCACCTACCCCGGACGTGCCAAGGCCGCGAACGCGCGGCGCGACGAGCGGGTCTCGATGTGCGTGTTGTCCGACGACTGGGACGGCCCCTACGTCCAGGTGGACGGGCGAGGCGAGGTGCTGGACATGCCCGACGCCCTGGACGCGCTGGTGGACTACTACCGGTGCATCGCCGGCGAGCACCCCGACTGGGAGGAGTACCGGCAGGCCATGCGCCGCCAGAACAAGTCGCTGATCCGGATCACGATCGACCGCTGGGGGCCGATCGCGACCGGCGGCTTCCCGCCGAACCTGACCCCCGGCGCCTGAGCCCGCCGCGTCAGCGGGCCAGCACCTCGCGCAGCACGTCGGCGAACTCCTTCGGACGGTCGACGAAGCCGCCGTGCTCGCCGGGGAACACCACCGGCGGCGCGCCGAGCAGGTCGGCCAGCGCCTGCGAGGTGCGGTACGTGAGCAGGCCGCCCGAATCGGCCCCGACGCCCACGACGACGCGGGCCGGCCCGGCCCTCAGTGCCGCGACGTCGGGCACGTAACGGGTGGTGCCGCGCAGTTCGTGCAGGAAGAAGTGGGCGGCGTCGGCCAGATCCTGCTCGGGCGACTCGCTCGGCGGCGGGGGCGGGGCGTCCTCGCCGGTCTCGAAGCCCGCGGTGGCCATGAACTTCCCGAACGCCGCCCCCGGGCCCTCCCGGCGGAACGTCTCGATGATGTCGTCCACCTCGGCGCGGCGCCGGGCCACGTCGGGCAGCAGCTCCAGCACGGGCGGCTCGTGCGCGACCAGGGTGCGCACGCGGGTGGGGTGGCGGGTGACCAGGGCCAGGCCGGTCACCGCGCCGCCACTGCTGCCGAGCACGTCGGCCGACTCGGCGCCGAGCGCGTCGATGATCGCGAGCGCGTCCTCGGCCCGCAGGTCGGGGGTGGAGTCCTGGTCGGGATCGTCGAGCGTGCTGCCGGACACGCCGCGCGGGTCGTGGGTGACGACGGTGTGCTCGCCGGCCAGCTCCTCGGCCAGCGGCGCGAAGGGGGCGGCGTCCATCGGCGCGCCCACGAGCAGCAGCAGCGGGCCGCTGCCGCGGACGTGGTAGCGCAGGCGGCCGCCCGGGATGTCGAGAGTGTGCGTGGTGCTCATCGGCGTGGGTCCTTCCGCGGAGTCGGGGTGACACCAGGTTGGACCTCCGAGGGCGCACGAACTCATCGGTCGACGGGCTTCCTGTGGCAATGTGCCGGTCAGGGCTCCTTGACCTCGTCGAACAGGTCCTCGACGGCCGCGACGATCCGCCGGGTGGCCAGGGAGGCGGCGTCCGGGCCGTCGAACGGGTGCGCCACGCCCTCGGCGACGCCCTCGACGGTGGCGAGGTGGGCCCCCGGATGGCAGACGACGTCCGGCTCGGGCAGGTTGGCCAGCAGGAACTCGCCCTGGCTCGCCCGCGCCTGCGACGGGTGCGCCCCCCGCCGCACCCACCGCAGGTTCCCCGACCGGTCCAGACGGTAGACGCCGGGGCCGTGGGCGGCCGACACGCGTACGGGGGTGTCGCGGGCCAGGCGGACCCTGACGTGGAACGGCCCGCCCGGCCGGGCCGAGCGCAGCAGCGTGCGCTGGTTGAACTCCTGCGCGTCCCCCAGCCAGGTCACCGGCCCGCCGAGCATCACCGACAGGTGGGCCAGCACGAACGGGGGCAGCCCGGCGGCCTGCTGGTTGACCGACGACACCTCGGTGCCCTCCTGGTGCCGCCACTTGATCGCCGTCAGGTAGACGCGTTCGCCCGGGGTGAGGATGGCCTCCACGCTGAACAGGCCGGCCGCGCCGTACCTGCGCCAGGCCCAGAACGCGATGCGCTCGGCGCACTCGATGAGCAGCGCGGCGGCGGGCGTCGGCCAGGGGCGCGACCAGTCGTCGCCGGTGCTGCGCATCGGCCCGGCGCCCAGCTCGGCGATCCCGGCCGAGGTGTGGGCGGGGCGGTCGGCGTACACCCGGACGCCGCCGTCGCGGTCGGGCACGCTGAGCACCGCGATCGTGCACGGCCAGCCCGGCACGTACGCCGCCACCCGGTACGGCCCGAGCAGCCGGGCCGCGCGCGGCATGTCGCCCTCGTCCGCGACGACCACGGTGCCGTGCCGGTCCGCCCGCCGGCCCGCCTGCACCACGACCCGCTCCGTGCCGACCGCGCGCCGCAGCTCGGCCAGTCCGGGCAGCCGCTCGACGTGCACGCAGGGGACGCGGGCCACCGCCGGCACGCCGGCCGCCCGCAGCAGGTCGTCCAGCAGGTGCTTGGCCTCGATCGCGGCCCGCACGTCGGCGTCGATGGCCGCGACGACCCCGCCGGGGCCGGCCAGCTCGCGCAGGCGGG
Organism: Nonomuraea sp. NPDC005692; assembly: GCF_040631115.1. Lineage (NCBI taxonomy): Bacteria > Bacillati > Actinomycetota > Actinomycetes > Streptosporangiales > Streptosporangiaceae > Nonomuraea > Nonomuraea sp. NPDC005692. The sequence continues at coordinate 111,627 of NZ_JBEXYU010000023.1, forward strand.
CGTTGTCGTACCAGGTGAAGACGACCGGCGGGCGGTCCACCTTGAGCAGGTGCCGGGCGGCCTCGTGCCGGACGCGGGGCAGCCAGGCGTGCCGCTCGGCGACCGACCGGGTCCTGGTGCGCTCCTCGGCGGCGACGACCATGCCGGGCAGCGCCGGGTCCCACGCCGTGTAGCAGCCGATGCTCAGCGCCGGGCGCAGGACCTCGACCGGGGCCGGGCCGGTGTAGCCGGTGCGCAGCGCGGTGCTGAACCGTTCGACGCAGACCAGCGGGCGGCCCGCCAGCGCGGCCGTCAGCTCCTCCTGCGCCGCCTCCTCCAGGCCGGTATCGCGCCGGCCCGCGCCGTGCAGCCCCTCCATCAGCCCCTCCCTCGCCGTCCTCCGCTCGGGGCCGTCCCCGAGGGGGCACGACCCGCACTCTTGACGGTGCGCCACGTCCGGCGCACCGTCGAGGCCACAGTGATGTGAAGCGATGTGAAGATGAGATGCCGCCCCGGCGTACCCACCCAGTCGTCAACCGGGCGCTGGCGGCGTTGATCGAGCAGGCGGGCTGGACGCATGCGGCCACCGCGCGGCACGTCAACGCCGTCGCCGCCGAGAGTGGCGAGCGCGTGCACTACGACCGCTCGGCGGTCGGCCACTGGCTGACCGGCACGATCCCGCGCCCCGAGGCGGTGCGCGCGGCGGTCGAGGCGTTCCGCCGCCGCCTGGGCAGGCCCGGCCTGCGCCCGGCGCATCTGGGCTGGCCGGAGCCGGGCGGGTCGCCGTCCGCCGACGATCCCTGGCGCGGCGATCCGGTCGCCCGGCTCGCCGTGCTGGGCGAGGACGACCTGCTCAACCGGCGCACGTTCACCCTGGCCGCGTTATCCGGCTTATCCGGCTTATCGGTCCTGTCCGCGCGGCGGGCGGGCGGCCGCGCGGCGGCCCGCCGGGCCGGCGCGGGCGACGTCGAACGGATCCGCGCCACCACCCGCGCCTTCGCCGACCTGGACGACCGCTACGGCGGCGGCCACGCCCGCGCCGCGGTCGCCGCCTACCTGTCCCGCGAGGTCACGCCCCTGCTGCACGGCACGACCGGCCGCCGCAGGCCCGACCTGTTCGCCGCCGCCGCCGAGCTGAGCTACCTGGCCGCCTACATGGCCATGGACGCCGGCGCCCACGCCCTGGCCCAGCGCTACTACATCAGCAGCGTGCGGCTCGCCGACGAGGCCGCCGACCTGCCGCTGCGCGCCACCGCCCTGCGCAGCATGGCCGTCCAGGCGGCCGAGCTGGGCCACGACGGCGAGGCGCTGGCCCTGGCCGAGGCGGCCGCGTCCGCGCTGGCCGGGCACGGCCCCGCCCGCACCCAGGCATGGATCACCGGCATGCGCGCCGAGACCCACGCCGCCGCCGGCACCCGCTGGGACGCGCTCAGGCTGCTCAGCCGTACCGAGACCCAGCTCGAACGCGCCGACTCCGTCCCCGAGTCGGAGTGGACGGGCAACTACCGGCGCGAGTCCCTGGAACACCAGATCGGCCTGACCCTCACCCAGCTCGGCGACCACGCCACCGCCGCCCGCCACTTCGCCGCGTCGATGCGGGCCAGACGGCCGATCGAGCTGCGCACCCGTGCCCTGATCGGGCTGCGGGCCGCCCACTCCCTCCTCCGCGCGGGGGAGGTGGACCAGGCGGCGGCCACCGTCCTCGACCTGAGCGACGACATCCGGCTGATCTCCTCGGCCCGGGTCCGGGAGGAGCTGCGCGGCCTGCGCGCCGCCTGGCAACCCCACCGCGGCAACGCCCTGGTCAGCCGCGCGGACCGCTCGGTCGCGGGCTGACCCCGCAGCACCGCCGTCCAGGCGGGCTGGGCGGGGCCCGTGCGTACGTCGGGTCCGGCTCTAGGATCGCGACGTGATCAGGAACGCGTACTGCTCCTTCTGCGGCGCCGCCTTCGCCCCCGCCCAGCCCTGGCCCCGCACCTGCGCGGCCTGCGGGAACACCAGCTACCTCAACCCGCTGCCGGTCGCGGTGACGCTGCTGCCCGTCGACGACGGCCTGCTCGTCGTCCGCCGGGACGTCGAGCCGCGCCGCGGCGAGCTCGCGCTGCCCGGCGGGTTCATCGACCTGGGGGAGTCCTGGCAGCAGGCGGCCGTGCGCGAGCTGCGCGAGGAGACGGGAGTGGTGGCCGAGGCCGCCGACGTCACGCTCTTCGACGTGGTCAGCGCTCCCGACGGAACCGTGCTGATCTTCGGGCTCGGCCCGCGGGTCTCCGCGTCCGCGCTGCCGCCGATGGAGGCCACGGACGAGACGAGCGAGTGGGTGGTCATCGACGGGCCCGCCGAGCTGGCCTTCCCCGCCCACACCCGGATGGCGTCCGCCTACTTCGCGGGACGGGCCCGCCGCGGGCCGGAGTGAGCGGGGTGGGCGGCCGGCGGGTCAGCTCAGGTCGAGGCCCGGGTAGAGCGGGTGGGCGGCCAGCAGCTCGGCCGCCGCGGCCCGGGTCTTCTCGGCGGTGCTCTGCGGCAGGTCGTACTTCGCCTTGGAGGTGGCCGACGGCGTGGTGTCGGCCAGCACGCCGACGATCAGCTCGGCGACCTGGTCGAACTCCGGCGTCCCGAACCCGCGCGAGGTGAGCGCCGGGGTGCCGATCCGGATGCCCGAGGTGTACCAGGCGCCGTTGGGGTCGCGCGGGATCGCGTTGCGGTTGGTGACGATCCCGGCGTCGAGCAGCGCCGACTCCGCCTGCCGGCCGGTCAGCCCGTACGTGGACACGTCGAGCAGCACCAGGTGGTTGTCGGTGCCGCCGGTGACCAGCCGTACGCCGCGGCGCGCCAGGCCCTCGGCCAGGGCGACCGCGTTGGCGGCCACCGCCCGCGCGTAGTCGGCGAACGCGGACTGCCGCGCCTCGGCCAGGGCGACGGCCTTGGCCGCCATCACGTTGCCGAGCGGGCCGCCCAGCACCATCGGGCAGCCCCGGTCGATGGAGTCGGCGTACTCGCGCTGGCACAGCACCAGGCCGCCGCGCGGCCCGCGCAGCGACTTGTGCGTGGTGGTCGTCGTGACGTGCGCGTACGGCACCGGGTCGTGCACGCCGGTGAACACCTTGCCCGCGACCAGCCCGGCGAAGTGCGCCATGTCCACCATCAGGACCGCGCCCACCTCGTCGGCGATCTCCCGCATGCGGGCGAAGTCGATGCGCCGTGGGTAGGCCGAGTACCCGGCGATCAGGACCAGCGGGCGGAACTCGCGGGCGGTCGCGCGCAGCGCGTCGTAGTCGAGCAGGCCGCTCTCCGGGTCGGTGCCGTAGGAGCGCTGGTGGAACATCTTGCCCGAGATGTTGGGACGGAAGCCGTGCGTCAGGTGACCGCCCGCGTCGAGCGACATGCCGAGGGCCCGCTGGTCGCCCAGGGCCTTGCGCAGGGTCTCCCAGTCGTCCTCCGACAGGTCGTTGACGTGCCGCGCGCCGGCGGCGGCCAGGGCCGGGGCCTCGACCCGGTGGGCCAGGATGCCCCAGAACGCCACCAGGTTGGCGTCGATGCCCGAGTGTGGCTGGACGTAGGCGTGCTCGGCGCCGAACAGGGCCTTGGCGTGGTCGGCCGCCAGCTGCTCGACGGTGTCGATGTTCTGGCAGCCGGCGTAGAAGCGGTGGCCGATCGTGCCTTCCGCGTACTTGTCGGACAGCCACGTGCCCATCGTCAGCAGGACGGCAGGGGAGGCGTAGTTCTCGCTCGCGATGAGCTTCAGCGAGGCGCGCTGGTCGGCCAGCTCGGCGCGGATCGCGCCGGCCACGCCGGGCTCCACGGCGGCGATCACGTCGAGCGCGTTGCGGTAGGCGGCCGACACGGTGGCCGCGTCGTGGGCGCCGTAGGAATGGGGGTGCTCTTCAGCCATGACTTCTCCCGAGCCGTCGAAGTGAGGGCACCCAGGCGCGCGGCGACGTCCAGGACCGCTCCCCGGTGGTCAGTCCCACCTTACGATCACGCCAGTCACGATCCGAGGCTGACACTACGGTCATCGGCCTGAGCCGCGCAACGAGGGAGGCGCTTGAGCCTCCACCAAGGGGAGACGCCAAGGTGGAGCCATGGACGGCGGCACTCTCTACACGATCGGTGACCTGGCGCGGCGGACCGGGCTCCCGGTCAAGACCATCAGGTTCTACTCCGACCGCGGGATCGTGCCGCCGGTGGAACGCAGCCCGGCCGGCTACCGCCTCTACGACGCCGCCGCCGCGGCCCGCCTCGACCTCGTGCGCACCCTGCGCGACCTCGGGATCGACCTGGTCACGGTCCGCAAGGTCGTGGACCGCGAGCTGACGCTCGCGCAGGTCGCGGCGGCGCACGCCGAGGCGCTGGAGGTGCGCATCCGTACGCTGCGGATGCGGCGCGCGGTGCTGACGGCGGTGGCCCGGCGCGGCTCGGGGCCCGAGGAGATGGAGCTCATGCACAGACTCGCAGGACTGTCGGAGGACGAACGCCGCCGCCTGGTCGGCGACTTCCTGGACGCCGCCGTCCCGGACGCCGGGCCGGGGCTCGCGGGGATCAGGGTCTCGCTGACCCCCGAACTGCCGGACGACGCCGAGCCGGAGCAGGTGGAGGCGTGGCTGGAACTGGCCGAACTGATGGCGGACCCGTCCTTCCGCGCGAGGCTGCACGACCTGACCACCGACCACGCCACCGACCATGCCGGAGGCCATGGGGAAGGGGTGCTGCGGGACGCCGTGTCGCTGGGCGTGTGGGCGGCGGGGAAAGCGCTGGCGGCGGGCGTGGATCCCGCCGCGCCCGAGTCCGCGCCGGTCGTGGCGACGGTCGCCGGCGAGTACGCACGCCTCCTGGGCCGTCCCGACGACGCCGGCCTCCGGCGGCGGCTGCTGGCCAGGCTGACGGCGGCGAACGACCCCCGCAGGGAGCGCTACCTCCGCCTGCTCGCCGTGGTCAACGCCTGGCCGCCCCCGGCCCCGTCGGCCCCGGCCCTCGACTGGCTCGTCACCGCCCTGCGCACCCACCCGGCCCCCTGAACCCAGGCCCCGAAGACACCACCGGACGGGGCTCAGCCGCGGGCGGGGGCCTCGGCGGTGGTGGGGCCGGTCTCGGGGAGGCCCCGGGTCAGCAGGCGGGCGCCGATGCCGAGCAGCGCGCTGACGACCAGCGTGACGCCCATCGGCAGAGCGGTGTCCGCGCCGCCCAGGCCGACCAGCGGCGACACCAGCGCCCCCAGCGCGAACTGCAACGCGCCCATCACGGCCGCCGCCGTGCCGGTCGCGTACGGCGCCCGCCCCACCGTCAGCGCCGCCGCGTTCCCCATGATCAGCGTGAACGAGCTGACCAGCACGAACAGCACCGGCAGCACCACCACCGCGGCCACCCCCGCCCCCAGCAGCACCAGCAGGACGGCCGACAACCCCAGCACGGCCCCCTGCCCGGTCCGCAATAGCCCCTCCGGGCTGAACCGGAGCACCAGGCGCGCCCCGACCAGGCCGGTCAGCGTCATGCCCAGCGCGTTGGCGGCGAACGTCACGGTGTAGGCGGGGGTGGACAGGCCCAGGACGTTCTGCACGACGAAGGGCGAGGCCGAGATGTACCCCATCAGCCCCGCGAAGCCGAACGCGAAGGAGAAGGCGTAACCGAGATAGCCCCGGTCGGCGAACAGCCGCCGCACGGTCCGCCCGGTGGCGGCCAGGCCGCCCGCGTGCCGGCGCTCGGGCGGCAGCGTCTCGGGCACGACGAGCGCCGAACCGAGCAGCATCACCGCCGAGATGCCGGCCATCACCCAGAACTCCGCGCGCCACCCGGCGGGCGACAACGCGCCGCCGATCAGCGGGGCCACGACGGGCGCGACGCCGACCACCGAGGCCAGCAGCGAGAAGATCCGCGCCGCCGCCCGGCCGGACGTCAGGTCGGCCGCCACCGCGCGGCCGATGACGATGCCCGCCGACCCGGCGAACCCGTGCACGAAGCGCAGGGCGACGAGCGTCCGGATGTCCGGCGCCAGCGCGCACAGGACGCAGGCGGCCAGGGCCGCGGCGGTGGCCAGCAGGATCGGCCGGCGGCGGCCGAACCGGTCCGACAGCGGCCCGATGACGAGCTGCCCCAACGCCAGCCCGGTGAGGAACGCGGTCAGCGTGAGCTGCACGCCGGCCGCCCCCGCCCCCAGGTCGGCCGCCAGGTCGGTGAACACGGGCAGGTACATGTCGGTGGCCAGCGGCGCCACCGCCGACAGCAGGCCGAGCACGACCAGCAGCGGCCCGGACACCCCGGTCCTGGTCACGAGGCACGCCCCGGCGGGCAGTGGCGCTGATGGCGGTGGTGGGGAGTGGCGAACTCCATGGTGTCTCCAAGACGGCCGCGCGGCTAGAGACCTAGGATGTTCCGTGATCCGGCCACGGCTAACCGCGCCACCGGCAGCCGAGGGCGAGACGTTACCGCAGGTCCACCCACCACCGGAGCCGGCCAGAGCCCGGGTGAGCCGCGCCGTCGCCGAGACAGGAGCACCGCATGACCGCCCGGCTGCCCGCCCTTCCCCCGGAGGACCTGGACGACGCCCAGGCCGAGGTCTACCGCGCCGTCACCGGCGGCCCCCGGGCGGCGGGCCCCCAGGTCTTCCCCCTCGCCGACGAGCGGGGACGGCTGCGCGGCCCGTTCAACGCCATGCTGCTGAGCCCGCCGGTCGGCGGCGCGCTCCAGGCGCTGGGCGCGGCGGTGCGCTACGGCTCGGTGCTGCCCGACCGGGCCAGGGAGCTGGCGATCCTCGTCGTCGCCGCCCACTGGGGCAGCGACTTCGAACGCGACGCGCACGAGGCGGTGGGCCGGTCCTGCGGCCTGACCGAGGCCGAGCTGACCGCGGTGCGCGAGGGACGTCCGCCCGACCTGGCCGACCCGGCCGAACGCGCCGCCGTCCGCGCCGCCCGCGAGCTGACCCGGGCCGGGACGCTGGGCGAGGAGGACTACCGGGCGGTCACGGCCGCGCTCGGCGAGCGCGGCCTGTTCGAGCTGACCACCCTGGTCGGCTACTACGCCACGCTGGCCCTCCAGCTACGCGTCTTCGCGGGCGAGCTGCCCCCGAAGCAGCGCGAGAGCTGAGCGGCGGGCGTTCACGCGTCTCACGCCGGGAGGCGGCCGGTGGGTCTGGTGGCCACGGCGACCAGGGCCGTTCTCGGGACCTCCGCCACGTACTGCCCGTCGCGCCGGTGGACGACGGGGCGGGGCGGCGTGGCGGGCTCCGGCGGCCGGCGCGTCCCGTGGTCGAAGTGCCGTTCCAGGACCCGCCAGGCCGCCTCGGCGTCCTCCAGGGCGGCGAAGTACCCGCCCAGGCCGTACATGTCGGCGACGTAACGGCACATCCGCTCCTTGGCGGCCCGCTCGCTCCCGGCCCGGACGATCAGCGGGTCGTACAGGTCGAGCACCCGTACGGGCAGGCCCGCGTCGGCGAACAGGGCGGACAGGCCGGGCCGGGTGAAGTGCCGGTAGGCGTGCCCGCCCGCCGCGTGCGGATGCACGACCTGCGCGAAGAAGCCCGCCATGGGGCCGGAGTCGTCGAAGTCGTGCAGCACGATCCGGCCGCCCGGCCGCGTCACCCGCGCCGCCTCGGCCACCGCGCCCGGCCGGTCCGCCGGGGGGATGTGATGGGTCCCGTACGCCAGCAGCACCCCGTCGACCGACCCCTCCCGCAGGAACAGGAACTGGGCGGCCTGCCGCACCGCGGGCAGCCCCTGGGCGAGCGCCCGGTCGACCATCTGGCCGGACAGGTCGCCGGTGATGATCGCCGGTTTGGCGTCCAGGCTGCCGAGCCGGCCGGCGGCCGCCCGCGCGACCGTCCCGTCCCCGCCGAGGACGTCCAGCAGCAGCGGCGGCCCGGCCGCCGGATCGGGGGCGAGCAGCCCGAGCAGCGCCCGGATGCCGGTCCAGCGCACCAGCGCGTCCTGCTGCGCCCGGCGGTAGGAGTCGCCCCGCCCGCCGCGGTCGGAGTCGAACTCGCTGCTGGTCGCGGCGAGCACGCCGAGCGCCCGCGCCGCGCCCGGCCGGTCGAAGTCCAGCACGGCGTGCAACTGCGGATGGACGGTCGCGACCAGGCGCAGGTACTCGTCCAGGGTCAGTGAAGGGAGATAGGAGGCGCGCACCGGCCCTCGTCCTTTCCTGGTCACGTGCTGGATGGCGGGGACGGGAGCTGCGGCGGGTCGAGGCGGTGGCCCAGCCCGCCGACGAGCCGGGTGACCAGCTCGCTGCGGGCGGCGAACAACCGGCTGCGCGGCTCCAGCCGCACCCCGAACTGCTTCTTCGTCTCGTACGCCGCGCCGCCGAGCCGCAGCCGGCGCGCGCCCGAGCCGACGGCGGCCCGTACGCACGCCGTGAGCAGCGCGTGGTAGACGGCGGTGCCCTCGGTGAGGGCGTAGTCGCGCCCGATCCACCGGGCGACCAGCTCGTCACCGTCGCGGAGCAGGGCGACGCAGCCGGCCGGCGCGCCGTGCCGGCGGGCGGCCAGGACGGTCAGGTCCGCGCCCAGGGCGCCGGCCGCCTCGGTGAACAGGCGCGGTCGGTAGAAGACGTGCGGCCCGTGGCGGAGGTCCACCGCGGCCACCATCGGGCCCAGCCGGTCCAGCAGCCGGCCCGGCAGCCGGTCCGGCTCCCCGCCGGGCCCGGCCGTCAGCGGCCGGACCTCGATGCCCTCCCGCGCGGCCCGCCGCTGCGTGCGCCGGATCTCGGCCCGCCTCTTGCGCGGCAGATGGTCCAGGTACGCCTCGTACGACGGCCACGTCAGGTCCAGCAGCGTCTCCGGCAGCCAGCCCAGGCGGCTGTACCCCGGCTGCCCGGCGGCGTACGGCAGGTGGTCGACGACGCAGAACAGCAGCCGCTCGCGCCTGACCAGCGACCGCACCGCCCGCAGCAGGACCCGCCGCTGCGGCCCCTCACCGCCCAGCAGCCCGGACGTCGCCGTCATCGGCGCCTGGACCTGGAGGAACGGCCACCTCCTGGTCAGCCGCCCGAACCGGGACTCCAGCACCGGGTTGTGCAGCCGGTGCTCCAGGGCGCACACCGCCGCGGCCACGAGCCCGCCGTCCTTGCGGACCAGCAGGTAGCGCGGCCGGTGCCCGGACAGGACGCGTTCGGCCAGGGCCAGCCAGTGATGCCGCACGAAGGGCACGCCGTCGGCGAGCGCGTCCCACTCCCCGGCCCCGACCTCGCCGATCGAGGCCGCCACCTCAACGCTGTACATCGCCCACCTCGCCCGCCGGGCGGGCCACGTCAGCGCCGTCCATCGCCGCGCACCTCGAAGCGCAGCGCCCGGGTCACGGCGGCGGCGGCCGCGTCCAGCTCCGCCGGGCCGGACGCGTGCACGACGAACCAGCCGAGCCGGTCGGAGACGTCGCGGTAGGGCCGCACCCGCTGCCCGGGGCGGGCCAGCAGGACCAGCTCGGCCACCTCCGGCAGCGCCCTGGCCGCCTCCACGCCGGACACCGACACCAGCTCGCCCGCCCGCCCGGCGGTCAGCACCCGCCACAGGACCGGCCGGGGCGGGTGCGGGCGCAGCTCGATCGGCAGGCCGACCGCGGCCTGCACGGCGGCCCGCACCGGATCGACGCCGTAGCAGGACCGCACCATGTCGTCGGTGCCGTTGCCGCCCGTGCGCAGCCCGAGCTCGATGACGTACGGCCGGCCGTCCGGGGTGACGATCAGGTCGAGGTTGAGCGGGCCGCGCCGGTAGTCCAGGCGCTCGCAGACCTTGTCCATGATCGAGCGCGTGGTGTCCAGGACGCCGCCGGGCAGCCCGGCCGGCATCCGGCGGCTCATGGTCAGCACCAGCGGGGGCGGGCTCACCGTCTGCAGGCTGGTCGCGACGAACGCCACCCGCCCGTCGTCCACGACGCACTCGCAGTTGCACAGGATCCCGCGGATCTCCTCCTCGACCATCACCAGCCCGCCGTACGAGCTGCGCCGGGCCTCCTCGGCGGCGGCGAGCACGTCGCCGGGGGAGGCGCACCTGCTCACCCCGCGCCCGCTCTGGGCGTCGGCGGGCTTGACGACCACGGGGAAGCGCAGCTTGCGCGCCCGGACCGCCAGGTCGGCCGGGGCGTCGCCGATGATCCACGGGTAGGAGGACACGCCCAGGTCGTCGAGGATGCCGCGCAGCACCCATTTGTCCACCGAGGCCCGCGCCGCCGTCTCCGACAGCCGGGCCGGCAGCCCGTACGCGTCGGCCACCGCGCGCAGCGCGGGCACCGCGACGTCGCTGGAGGGGGCCACCACGCCCGCCAGGTCGGCACGTCCGGCGAGCGCGGCCGTGACGGCGGCCGGGTCGTGCGTGCTGACCGGCAGGTACTCGTCGGCGAGGGCGACGCCGGGCGCGTCGGCCGAACGGTCGACGGCGATCGTCCGCAGGCCCATGCCGGCCGCCGCCCGGTAGGTGGACAGCGAGCCGTCGGCGGCCCCGAGCACCACCAGGGATCTCGCGCCGCTCACCGGTCCGCCTCCTGGCCGCCCCGGTCGTCCGTCCGGCGCTTGCGGGCCCAGAACGGGCCGAGAGCCAGCGCGTCCGCGCCCGTCCTGAGGTAGCAGGCGACGGCGTCCTCGGGCGTGCACACGATCGGCTCGTCGTCGTCGCGGAAGGAGGCGCCGGCCAGCATCGGCACGCCGGTCAGCGCCTCGAAGCGGGTGATCAGGGAGTGGAAGAGCGGGTTGGCGGCACGGCTCACCGTCTGCACGCGGGCGCTGCCGTCCACGTGCGTGATCGCGGGCACCTCGCCGCGGCGGTGGTCCAGCACGTCGAACCCGAGCAGCATGACCGGCGAGGAGTGGCCGCCGGCGAAGTAGTCCCCCGACCGCTCGGCCAGGCACGACGGCGCCAGCGGCAGGAACGGCTCCCGGCGCCTGACCCGTTCGTTCATGCGCGCGGCGGACGTGGGGTCGCGCGGGTCGGCCAGCAGCGAGCGGTTGCCCAGGCCGCGCGGCCCGCACTCCGTCCGGCCCTGGAACCAGCCCACGATCAGGCCGTCGGCGATGCGGGCGGCGGCGTGCCGGGCGATGTCGTCCGGCCGCCGGTAGTCCACGCCCGCGTCGCGCAGCGCCTTCTCCATGCGTTCCTCGGTGTAGCCGGGCCCGGCGAAGACGTGACCGCCCGCCGGGCGGGGCCGGCCGTACAGGCCGACGCTCACCTCCAGCGCCGCGCCGAGCGAGGCGGCGGCGGGCTGGGCGAACAGCTCCTCGAAGCCGGACTCGGCCAGCAGGCGGCCGTTCAGCATCGGGTTCATCGCCGTCTCGCCGGCCACCGCGAGCCGGGTCGTCCCGGTCGTCTCGCGCAGCCATCGGGCCAGGTGCAGCCCGGCCCGCTCAAGGGTGGCCTGGAGGGCGAAGGCGATGTCCACGGCGTGCTGGGTGAGGGCCTCACCGGCGGGCGGGCCCGGCGGCCCGAAGGCGTCGAGGAACTTCGCCGAGACCGTGTGCCGCCCGCCGCCCGCGTGCGGCTCGAACCAGCTCAGGTCCAGCTCGTGGCCGCCGTACGGGGTCAGGCGCAGCAGGTCGGCGAAGGGCTGGACGTAGGTGTCGCCGCCGTACGCCGCCAGCGCCATCACCTTGTCCTCGTCCAGGCCGGGACGGAAACCGAGGTAGCCGGTGACCGCCGCGTACAGGGCGCCCAGCGAGTGGGGGTGCCCGACGTGCCGCAGGTGCCTGATCCGGTCCCCGTCGGCCACGGCCAGGCAGGTGCCGGTCCCGTCCATCGTGAGCACGGCGGCGGAGTCGAACGGGCTCACATGGAAGGCGCCGGCCGCGTACGCGCGGTGGTGTTCCACCAGGTGCACCCCGAACCCGGCGGGCCCGGTGTGCCCGGCGGCCTCCTTGACCTCCCAGCCGGGCGGGGAGCCCGTCCGCTGCCCGTGGAAGGCCACGTGGTCCACCTCGTCCAGCCCGATCCCCGCCTGTTCCAGGCAGTACGCGACCGCCCGGCGGGGGAACCGGCCGTCGTGCCGGACGCGGGTGAGTCGCTCCTCCTCGGCGAACGCCACGATCTCGCCGTCGCGCACCAGCGCCGCCGCAGAGTCGTGCGCCCGGGAGATGCCCAGTACGTACATGTCGTCACTCCGAGTCTCGCGAGATCAGCATCCGGCGCATCACATGGGCCTTCACGGGCACCCCGAGGGCGAGCGCCACCAGGCCCCCGGCCGCCCCCGACCACGGCACGACGACGACCGCCAGCGAGGCGGTGGCCACCAGCCCGGCGAACGCGCCCGCCGACGTCACGGCGAGCACGTCGTTGTTCGTGTTCTCCACCAGGTAGGCCGCGTACATCACGGTCAGGAACAGCGCCAGGACGACGACGACCAGCCCCGCCAGCACCGGTGGCGACGTCGCGAGCCCCCACCCGAGCAGGGCCGCGCAGGCGACGGCGACGGCGGCCCCCGCCCACCCGGCCCGGCCGAGCAGCCGTGCCGCACGAGCCCGCCCGGCCCGCCCGGCGAGCCCGCGCAGCCGTCGCGAGGTCGCGGGCTGCGCGACCCGCAGCAGGTAGATCACGAGCTGGCAGACCGCGACCGCCGGAAGCAGCGCGAGATACAGCACGCCGCTCTGCCCCGCCCGCCCCGAGGCGCCCAGCACCAGGTACACGACCGCGAAACAGAGCGCGTCACACAGGTCGGCCGCCCCCAGCAACCAGGTGGCCCGCGCCAGGGGACGCAGCAGCGACCGCCGCCCACGGCCGGAAGGAGGGCGCAGCCAGTCGCGAGGCAGCGCCGCGAGCGCCCCGCAGGTCACCGCGACCGTCCCGGCCAGGACGAGCAGCAGGTGCGTCTGCGGCGGCCAGCCGATCCACAAGGTGGCGGCGGTGACGGCGAGCACCACGCCGCCGCTCGCCGCGAACGCCGCCGTGTCCAGCACGGGCCGGCCCCGTACGCGGTGCAGCCCGGAGACCGTCATCAAAAGGCCCGTGCAGGCCGACCACGCCCCGGCCGCGAGGCAGAGGGCCGCCATCGACGACGGCGCGGTCACCGCCACGGGAACGAGCACCGCCAGCAGCACCGCGACCGGCGCGGCGGACATGGCCACCGTCAGCCTGGCCACCGCCGGGCCGGTCCGCCTGACCCGCGCCAGCGTCTTCAGCGCGGCCTTCTCCGGCGCGTCCGCGACAAGGAGCAGCCATCCGCACAGCCCGAGCGCGGTGGCGTAGTGGCCGAACGCGGACCCGTCCCACACGGCCGCCGGCGCCGCCGCGGCGACCTGCGTACCGGCCCTGAACGCGCCCCGCCCCGCCAGCAGCCGCAGCACCGCCACCGGCCGGAGGCGGGACGCGGCGTGCGCGTCGGGATGGGTCTGGGTCAACGTGGTCCCCCGTCGGTCGCCTGACGGCGTGGTGGCGTTCGTGCGCCGGGTCAGAGCGTCCGCCGTGCGGCCGGAATACCGGCCAGGGGGCCCAAAACAGATCAGTCAGCGGACGCCGGCGGTGGTCAGGCGGCGCCGGAGCGTTGTGCGGCCTGGTAGACGGCCATGGCCTCGTTGCCGAAGAAGGGGCCGAACATGAAGTCGGGGGCGAAGTCGTACTTGAAGCTGTTGACGGAGTTCAGCCAGCCGAGGCCGCTGGCGGTGTCGAACCCCTCGAACCACGGCCCGCCGCTCGACCCGCCGGTCATCGCGCAGCGCAGCCCCTGGTCGCGGGTCCTGACCGGGTCCTTGAACACCCGCCCGCTGCAGAACACCAGGTCGGAGCCGTCGAAGGGGGCGGCGGCCGGGTAGCCGAAGGAGAACATCTGCCGTCCGGTGGGCTGGTTGAAGGCCACCCCCTGGCCGCCGACGACGTCGGTGAGCGTACGCCCCTGTAAGGGCGCGACCACGGCGGCGGCGACGTCGAAGTTGATGTCCTCGTTGGTGTTCCACTGCTGGGTGGTCAGCAGCCGGGTGGCCACCCACGTGCCGAACGGGCGGCGGCCGTCGTCGAAGCCCGGGACGAACACCCAGTTGCGGTGGGCGGCGCCGCCCATCTTGACGCAGTGGCCCGCGGTCATCACGACGCTCTCGTTGGCGCTGGTCACCGCGGTGCCCGAGCAGGAGGCCGTCCGCCCCTCGGCGGTGGTGAAGAAGACCCGGCCGACCGTGCGGGCGACGCCGCCCCCGTCGGCCCACGCCTGGCCGGGACTGTTCTGCGCGGGCGCCGCCCGGCGGGCCGCCGCCGTGCTTCCGGCGAGCGAGGAGGCCGCCCCGCCGGTCCGGGGGCCGGTCCAGGAGCCGGTCCAGGAGGAGGTCGTGATCCGGCGGCCGCCCGTGACGCCCCGGGTCGCCCAGGGCGTGCCCTGCGTCGGCCCGTCGGAGGACGTCCCGCGGCGCGGCGTGGGCGCGGAGAGCGGCCTGGCCGCCCGCATGCGCTCCGGCGTCCAGTAGTCCATGACGGTCCTGCGCTGGGCCGACGAACCGGCCCCCGACCAGCCCACGGGGCCGCGGTCCTGGGTGGTCCCGGCCTGCGCGGGGACCGGCGCGCCCGCCACGGCGAGCGCGACGACGGCGAGCAGGGCGACTCTGCGGTGCATGACGTACCTCCGAAACCGGAACCGGGATCTGCCGTCAGGAGGTACGCGCGCCGCCCCCGCGCGGGCTCAAGCCATGCGGAATCGGGTATGGGCGCGGCCGGATTACACACCCGGTTACACACTCTGGACCATGCCGCCCGGCCGTCCCCCTTCCTAGCCTGGGGGCCATGACTGGTTGGACGGAGACGGTCCTGCTGCGGGCGGCCGCTCTCGGCCCGCGGGTGGCGGTCGCCGAGGCCGCGAGCGGCGCCACGCTCACGTACGGCACGCTCGCCGTCCGCGCCCGCCAGGCCGCCCAGGGCCTGCGGCGGCGGGGCCTGCGCCCCGGCGACCCGGTGGTCGTGCTGCTGCGCGGCGGCTGCCACCTCCCCGTCGCCGGGTACGCCGTGCTCGCCGCGGGCGGCGTGGTCGTGTCCATCCCCGGCGGACCGGCCGCCGCCGGCGCCCGCATCATGATCACCGACCGGGACGACGCCGACGCCATCGCCCAGGAGGCCGACATCCGGCAGGTCTACTCCTTCACCGGCATCCCCGGCACCGCCGGCTTCGACAGCCTGCTCGGCGCCGACGGCCCGATCGAGCCCACCGCCCGGCTCACCACCGCCCGCAAGGTGGGCGCCGCCGACGTCGTCCTGGTCGCCGGGGCCGACCTGCGGGCGTACGACATGGTGCTCGGCGCGGGCGCGCGGCTGGTCGCGGCGCACGAGCCCGACCCGGCCGAGTGCCGCAGGATCATCACCGAGCACGACGTCACCCTGCTGATCGACGCGCGGCTGCGGATCGTCCCGGTCCGCGCCCCCGATCCCGCGCTTGGGGCAAACCTCTGACAGCTCGTGAGGGCGGTGTCACACTGGGTGCCAATCCTGGGGTCCAGACACATGAGGATCATGGTGACGTTGCTCAGACACAACCTTCCCGCCGAGCCCGACAGGTTCATCGGCCGGGAACGGGATCTGGAGGAGTTGTGCGGGCTGGTCGGTGAGGTCAGGCTGCTGACGCTCAGCGGCGTCGGAGGCACCGGCAAGACCCGGTGCGCACTGCAGATCGCCTCCCGGCTGGTCCCGTCCTTCCCCGACGGGGTCTGGCTGGCCGAGCTGTCCAGGCTGACCCGGGCCGACCTGCTGGTCCACGAGATCACCAAGGTGCTGGGCGTGCACGAGGAGGGCGTGCGGCCGCTGCTCGACACGCTGGTCGACTTCCTGCGCGGCAAGAAGCCGCTGCTCGTCCTGGACAACTGCGAGCACCTGGTCGAGGCGTGCGCCGAGCTGGCCGAGCGGCTGCTGACCTCCTGCGAGGACCTGCGGCTGCTGGTGACCAGCCGGGAGCCGCTGAAGATCCCCGGCGAGCTGGTGTGGCGGGTGCCGCCGCTGGCGCTGCCCGGCCCGGCGGAGGCGGCCGAGGAGGTCGAGCGGGTCGAGTCCGTGCAGCTCTTCCTCGACCGGGCGCGCTCGGCCGGGTCGGGGCTCTCGGTCACCGGCGCCAACGCCGGCGACATCGCCCGGCTCTGCCACGCCCTCGACGGCCTGCCGCTGGCCCTGGAGCTGGCCGCGGCCAGGACCGCCGCGATGTCGCCCGGCCAGATCTCGGCCCGGGTCAACGACCGGTTCCGGCTGCTGACGGCGAGCGGCCGTACCGCGCCGGCCCGGCAGCGCACCCTGCTGGCCACCCTCGAATGGAGCCACGACCTGCTCTCGCCGCGCGAGCAGGTGCTCTTCCGGCGGCTCGCGGTGTTCAGCGGGCCGTTCACCCTCGACCTGGCCGAGTCCGTCTGCGCGGGGCCGAGCCTGGCCGCCGCCCAGGTCCTCGACGTGCTCAGCGGCCTGGTCGACAAGTCGCTCGTGCTGTTCGACCAGGGCAGCTCGTGCTACCGGCTGCTGGAGTCGGCCCGCCAGTTCGCCGCCGGGAAGCTGGAGTCGGCCGGCGAGGCCCGGCACCTGCGCGACCGGCTGCTCCACGGCCTGGCCGACCTCGCCCACCACCACGGCCGCGACGTGTGGGCCACGCCCGGCCTGACCTGGCCCGAGCGCTACGCCCGGCTGCTCGCGCTCCAGGACCTGCTGGGCAACGCCCGCGAGGCCCTGTCCTGGGCCGTCGAGTCCGGCCTGGCCGAGCCCGGTCTGCGGCTGGCGTGCGGCTACATGCCGCTGTGGGCCGGGTTCGGCGAGCTGACCGAGGGCCGCCGCTGGTACGAGAGCCTGCTCGCGCTGCCCGCCGCCCGCCCCCTCGGCGACCTGTCCGCCGAGGCCCTGCTCCACCACGCCAACCTGGCCTACGAGCAGCAGGACGCCGCCGCCTGCGGCGAGTCGGCCGCCCGCGCCCTCGAGCTGCGCCGCGCGACCGGCGACGACTTCATGCTGGCCTTCACCCTCGTGATCGCCGGCATGTACGAAGGCACCAAGGGCGACATCGCGCTGGCCGCCGAGCGCGGCGAGGAGGCCCTGGAACTGGCCCTGCGCGTCGGCAACGGCCTGATCGAGGCGTCGGCGCGGCTGCTGCTGTCCGGGGTGGCCGCCTTCCACGGCCTCCGGCGCGAGTCGCTGGCCAGGGGCGAGGAGGCCATCGAGGTCTACTCCCGCTTCGGCCACCTGTGGGGGGTCACCAGGGCCCACCTGGAGCTGGGCCGCTTCGCCGACTTCCTCGGCGATCTCGACAGCGCCCGCCGCCACCTGGAGGAGTGCGCCGAGCTGGCCGAGGAGATGGCGGCCAAGCCGGTCCTCGCGACCAGCCTCGGCCTGCTCGGCGCGGTCCTGGCCCGCCAGGGCGAGGCGGAGCGGGCCAGGGCGCGGCTGGCCCGGTGCGTGACGCTGAGCCGGTCCATGGGGCAGCACCTGCCGATCATCTCCGCGCTGGTCGCGCTGGCCGTCCTGGCCGAGAATCAGCACGACCTGGAGACCGCCGTACGCCTCTGGGCCGCGGCCAAGGCCATGGAGGAGCGGCTCGGGCTGCCCGTCTGGACGTCCGCCACGCCCGAGCCGCTGCTCGCCCGCGCCCGCGCGGAGGCCGGTGAGGGGCAGGTCCAGCTCTGGTGGACGATGGGCGGCGGCATGACGGAGGAGGAGGCCCTGCGCTACGGCCTCCAGGGCGAGCGGCCGGCCCAGGGCGCGCCGCGGCCTGCGGCTGGCCCGGCGTCGGTGCTCACGCCGCGCGAGCGGGAGATCGTCGTGCTGATCAGCCGGGGGCTGTCCAACCGGGCCATCGGCGAGGAGCTGTTCATCAGCCCCGCCACCGCCGCCCGGCACGTCGCCAACATCCTGCTCAAGCTCAACTTCGGCTCGCGCACGCAGGTCGCCGCCTGGGCCGCGGAGCACGGCGTACTCCACTGATCCCGCCGGGGCCTCGGCGGGGCCGGTCATCGGCCCGCGGCCACCTCGGCGGGCCGGGCCGGTGGCGGATCCAGGACCGCCGTGAACAGGTCGCCGGCCCGTTCCCGGAACCGTTCGGCGGCCGGCTCGTCGCCGGTGCGGCGGTGGGCGCGTCCCAGCGTCACCAGGGCCCGCGCCTCGCCCAGCTTGTAGCCGCTGCCGGCGTGCACGCGGGCCGCGCGGGCGGCGTAGGAGATGGCCAGGCCCGGATCGCCGGCCGCCAGCGCCGCCTCCGCGCCCGCCGCCAGCGCCGCGCCCTGCACCAGCACCGCGCCCGCCTTCCTGGCCAGCGCCAGCCCCGCCAGCGTGTCGCGCATGGCGGTCACGTGCTCGTCCAGGCGGGTACGCGCCACGGCCAGCCCCACGAGAGCGTCCGCCTGGCCCACGGCGGCGCCGATGCCGCGGGCCCGCTCCAGCGCGGCGCTCAGGTGCCCGACGGCGGCCACGGGGTCGGTCTGGCAGCCGATCCGGCCGAGCCCGAGCAGGGCGTCCAGCTCCAGCTTGGGATCGCCGACCGCCAGCGCCCGCCGCAGCGCCTCCTCGGCGTAGCCGAGCGCGTCGGCCCGCCGGCCCGCGTCCAGGTGCACGTCGGCCAGCTCCCTGCACAGGTCGGCCTGGTACCGTTCGCCGATCGCGGCGCCGAGCCCGCGCGCCGCCGTCAGGCAGCGGACGGCCTCGCCCAGCCGGCCGGTCAGCCGCAGCACGTTGCCGAGGCTGGCCAGCGCGGCGGCCTCGGTCGCCGTCAGTCCGCGGTCCCGGCAGAGCGACACCGCCTCGCTCAGGCGTTCCTCGGCGGCGTCGAGCCGGCCCATCTGGGTCAGCGCCAGCCCGAGGTCGACGAGCGGCGCGGCCCCCACCCGCGAGGAGCGCCGCGAGCCGTCCACGGCCAGGGTCAGCAGCCGCCGGGCCGCGCCGAGCCTGCCCTGCTGGAGGTGGACCACGCCGAGCGCGGCCAGCGCCGCGAGCTTCCCCTCCGGCCAGCCCGCCAGCTCGGCGGCCGTGAACGCCCCCCGCAGCTCCGCGACCGCCTCGGTCAGCTCGGCCGCCCGCCACCGGGTGGCGGCCAGGCAGTGCCCGACGGCCGCCTGGCCCAGGTGGTCGCCGGCCGCGCGGGCGGCCCGCCGCGCGTCCCGCAGCACGTCGGTCCAGCCGGGCTGGCCGCCGGTCAGGTCGAGGTAGCCGTTCATGGCGTCGATGAGCCGCCAGGCGTACGGGTGGTCCGGGGCGTTCCGTACGGCGGCGACGAGGTTGGCGCGTTCGGCGTCCAGCCAGGCCAGCGCGGGGGCGGCGGCGGTGAAGGCGGGCGGGCGGCCGGAGCCGTCGGCGGGGGCGCGCAGCAGATGGGGGTAGGCGACGTCGCCGGCCTCCCGGACCATCCGCAGGTACCAGGCCATCAGCGCGTCCAGTGCGCGGGCCCGTCCCGGCGCGGCCTCCTCGGCCAGCACGCGTTCGCGGGCGTACTCCCGCATCAGGTCGTGGAAGGTGTAGCGGCCCGGCTCCGGCTCCTCGACCAGGTGCGCGGCGGCGAGCCCGGACAGCAGCCGGTCGGCCTCGGCGGGCACGGTCCCGGCCAGCGCGCCGGCCGCCCCCGCGGTGAACGTGGGCCCGGGGACGAGCGCCAGCAGCCGGAACAGCCGCCGCGCCGCCGGATCCAGGCGGTGATAGGACAGGTCGAACGCGCCGCGCACGGCCGCGTGCGGATCTCCGGTGACCGCCAGGGCCGATAATCGGGTGCCGGTGAGCCGGCGCACCTGACCGGCGATGTCGCCGACGGCGTCCCCGCCCGGCCGCCCGAGGATGCCCGCGGCGGCGATGCGCAGCGCCAGCGGCAACCGGCCGCACGCCCTGGCCAGGTCGAACGCCGCGTCCCGCTCGGCGGCCAGCCGCTCGCCGCCGAGGATCCCGCCGAACAGCGTGACCGCCTCGCCGGTGGACAACACGCCGAGCGGGACGGGGATCGCGCCGTCCCGGGCGACCAGGCCGTCCAGGCGGTCCCTGCTGGTGATCACGGTGGCGCAGCGCCGTCCGCCCGGCAGCAGCGGGCGGACCTGCTCCTCGCTGCCGGCGTTGTCCAGCACCACCAGCACCCGCCGGTCGGCCAGCAGGCTGCGGTAGGCCGCGCTGGCCTCCTCCACCGTGCCGGGCACGCGCTCGGCGGGCAGGCCCAGCCCGCGCAGGAACCGGCCGAGCGCCTCGATCGGCAGCAGCGGCCGCTCGGCCGAGTGCCCGCGCAGGTCCACGTAGAGCTGGCCGTCGGGGAAGCGGTGGCGGTTGCGGTGGGCCCAGTGCAGGGCCAGGGCCGTCTTGCCCGATCCGCCCGCGCCGGTCAGCACCGAGATCGCCGTCCCGCCGCCGGCCGGGTCGCCGCCGTCCGCGAGCGGGTCGAGCAGCCGGAGCTCGGCCGTCCGGCCGGTGAACTGGCCGGGGCCGGGCGGCAGTTGCGCGGGCGTCACCGTTTCCCGGGAATCGGCCCGCCTGATCGGCGGAACGTTCCCGCGCAGGATGCGCTGGTGCAGTTGCCGCAGCTCGGGGCCGGGGTCGAGGCCCAGTTCCTCGGTGAGGCGGCGGCGGGTGCGCTCGTACCGCTCCAGCGCGTCCACGCGGCGGCCGGCCCGGCACAGCGCCAGCATGAGCAGGCCGACCAGCCCCTCGCGGAACGGGTGCTCGGCGACCAGCGCGATCAGCTCGGGGACCAGCACGGCCGCGCGGCCCGCCCGGACCTCGGCGTCCAGGCACTCCTCGACGGCTCCGAGGCGTTCCTCGGCGAGCGCGTCGCGCAGCCGGTCCAGCAGCTCGCCGCCGGAGACGCCGGTCAGCGGCTCGCCGCGCCACAGGGTCAGGGCGCGGCGCAGCCCGGTGGCCTGCCGCTCGGCCGTCTCCCCGGCGCGCGCCCGGGTGACCGCCGCGCGGAACTCGTGCACGTCCACCTGCCCGGGGTCCAGCCCGAGCTGGTAGCCGCGCGGGCGGTAGGCGATGGTGACGCCGGCCGCCGCCAGGAGGGGACGCAGCCGGGAGACGTACCCCTGCACCAGGTTGCGCGCCCCGGCCGGAGGACGCTCGCCCCACAGGCCCTCGATCAGCCGGTTCACCGAGACGAGCCGGCCCGCGTCCAGCGCGAGCAGGGCCAGCGCCGCGCGCTGCCGGGGCGGCCCGAGCGGGATCTCCTGGCGCCCCCGCCATGCCCGCACCGCCCCCAGGAGCCCGATCTTCAGTACGTCCGCCAGACCCGCCCGTGCTGTTTCGTCTGACATATCGCATTTCCCCTTTGCCACGTCGCAGGCCGCCATACAGGAGACATGACAGGCAGTACAGCCGAAATCCTGACGCCATCAAGCCCCCGTGCAGCGCCCTGCTGCACTCTGAACGCGATCTCGCTTGGGTTCGCTCCACATTCGCTTGACACGGGCTGACAGACGCGCGGACGCGCGGCCGGCCCCGTCGCGTCACCCGGGGAAGAGGCAGCGTTGTCCGAACCGCACCACGACGTTCTCCAGGAGTTCGCCCGGACGGCCGGGCGCCATCCCGGCCGTCCGGCCCTGGTCCACGACGGTCGCACCGTCACCTACGCCGAGCTGGCCGCGTGGGTCCGCGCGACGGCCCGGCGGCTCGGGCCCGATCCCGGGGCGGTGGCCGTGCCGGCGTCCCGCACGCCGGGGACCGTGGCCGCGCTGCTCGGCACGCTGGCGGCGGGCGGCGTGTACGTGCCCGTCGACCCGGCGCACCCGCGGGCCCGCCGGCAGGCGATGCTGGCGGCGGCCGGCTGCCGCACGCTGGTCGCGTCCGGACCGGACGCATGGGCCCCGGACGGCGTGCGGGTGATAGAGCCGCCCGATCACGGCGACCCCGACGGCGGCCCGGCGGGCGAGCTCCCGGCCGTCGCGGGGGACGCGCCCGCGTACGTCCTGTTCACCTCCGGTTCGACCGGCGCGCCCAAGCCCGTGGTGACGCCCAGGCGGGCGATCTCCGTCGTGACCGGGGCGCTGCGCGAGCTGTTCGGCATCACCCCGGCCGACCGGGTGCTCCAGTTCGCCTCGCTGAACTGGGACACCTGCCTGGAGGAGATCCTGCCCGCCCTGACCGGCGGGGCGGCGCTGGTCTTCCACGACGGCGCGCACTCGGGCTCGTTCCGCCGGATGTTGCGCGCGGTCGCCGACGAGCGGATCAGCGTGCTGGATCTGCCCACGGCGTTCTGGCACGAGCTGGTACGGCACCTGGCCGACGAGGGGGCCGCGCTGCCCCCGTGCGTCCGGCTGGTGATCATCGGCGGCGAGGCGGTCAGCCCGTCGCGCCTGGCGGACTGGCGGGCCCTGGACACCGGCGGCGTCCGCCTGCTCAACACCTACGGGTGCACGGAGACCACGCTCATCACGCACGCGATCGACCTGCACGGCCCGATGGCCGGCGGGGTCGCGGGGGGTCGGGCTTCGGCGGCGGGGGAGCGGGTGCCGATCGGGTGGGCGCTTGCGCACGTCGAGCAGCGGGTGAGCGCGGAGGGCGAGTTGCTGGTCGGCGGACCGGCCCTGGCGCTGGGCTACCTGGGCCTGCCGGAGGCGACCGCCGCCCGCTTCGTCACCCCCGAGCCGGGCGCCGGGCGGTTCTTCCGCACCGGGGACCGGGTCACCGTGACCGGCGGCGGGGCGCTCGTCCACGAGGGACGGCTCGACCACGAGCTCAAGATCCGGGGCATCCGGGTGGACCCGGCCGAGGTCGAGGCGCACATCGCCGGCCATCCGGGCGTGGGCGCGGTGGCGGTGGCGGGCGTCACGGTCGCCGATCACACCACCCTCGCCGCGTACGTCGTGCCCAGCCCGCAGCCCGGCCGGGACGCCGGGGACGGCTTGGCCGCCGAGGTCCGGGACTACCTGCGGGACCGGGTGCCGGGCCACCTGGTGCCCAGCCGGATCACCGTCGTGCCCGAACTGGCCTACACCACCAGCGGAAAGGTCGACCGCGCCGGTTCGCACCGGCGCTACACCACCAACTGAAGGAGATCATGCACGTGGACGTCACCGCCGTCTCTGACATCTTCCGGCGGGTACTGGAAAACCCCGAAATAACGGATGATTCCGACTTTTTCGTCTTAGGTGGGGATTCGCTGCTCGCCACCCGCGTCCTCAGCGCGATCGCCCGCGACTGCGGCGCCGAGCTGGACTTCGACGACTTCCTCGACGCGCCCACCCCGGCCGCGCTGGCCAAGAAGATCGCGAGCCTGGCATGAGGGTCGTCGTCGTGGGAGCGGGCCTCGCGGGGCTCACCGCCGCCGCCGACCTGGCCGCGACCGGCGCCGAGGTCACCGTGATCGAGGCCAGGGACCGCGTCGGCGGGCGTACGCACGGCATCGAGGTCGCCCCCGGCGGCTGGGCCGACGCGGGCGCGGCGTACCTGGGGGAGCGGCACACCGCGCTGACGACCCTGCTGGCCGAGTTGGACCTGAAGACCACCCCGGCCACCGTGGGCGGCGCGGCCAGGTTCGCGCTCGGCGGCGAGCCCGGGACCGGCCGGTTCCCGCCCCTGTCGGCGGTCGCGCTGGGCGGCCTGTTCGACGCGCTGGAGGAGCTGGCCGCCGCCGTCCGCCCCGAGGCACCCTGGCTGTCGCCGGACGCCGCCCGCCTGGACGCCACCACGGCGGCGGACTGGGCCGCCGAGCACCTGACGCATCCGGACGCGCGGCTGTTCTTCCCGCTGTTCGCCGGCGAGATGATGGCCGCGGACCCGGCGGACGTGTCCGTCCTGCATCTGGCCTTCTACCTGCGCTCGGGCGGCGGCCTGCGCTACCTGAACGCCTTCGCGGGCGGCGCGCAGGAGGACCGGATCGACGGCGGCGCCCACCAGGTGTGCCTGCGCCTGGCCACCCGGCTCGGCGACCGGGTGCGCCTGGGCGAGCCGGTGCGCGCGGTCCACCAGGACGCGACCGGCGTGGACGTCGTCACCGTGACCGGCGTCACCAGGGCGGACGCGGTGGTGGTCGCCGTGCCGCCGGTGCTGGCCGACGCCGTGGAGTTCCGGCCGGGCCTGCCCGCGCCGCGGTCGGGCCCAGGCACGGCGCCCGGCTGCGCGGTGAAGGTGCACCTGGTCTACCCCGCGCCGCTCTGGCGCGAGCAGGGCCTTTCGGGATGGTCGGTCAGCGCGGACGGCCCCCTGCTGTCCACCGTGGACGACTCGCCCGCCAATGGCTCGGCGGGCGTGCTGACCGGGTTCGTGACCGGCGCGCAGGCCAAGGCGTTCGCCGCGCTGCCCCCGGACGAGCAGGCCGGTCAGGCGCGGGCCCAGGTCGCGCGGCTGTTCCCCGGGCTGCCCGCCCCGGACGCCTGCCACGTGACCGACTGGCTCGGCGAGCGGCACAGCCGGGGCTGCTACGCGGCGCTGTTCGGGCCGGGCGACTGGCTGCGGCTCGGCCCGCGGCTGACGACCCCCCACCAGCGGGTGCACTGGGCCGGCACCGAGACGAGCACCGAGTTCTTCGGCCTGATGGAAGGCGCCATCCGCTCAGGACACCGGGTGGCCGCGGAGATCGACGCGACCTGGAGGCACAACCATGACTGACCGGACCCCGATCGCCCCCCTGGCCGTACGGCAGGGCTTCATGACCGAGCCCGGCCTCGGCGCGGGCAACTTCCTCGACCACGCGCTCGCGGCCAACCCCAACCGGTCGGTGCCGTTCGTCCACAGCCACCACACCGACCACCGCGGCCAGGTCGTCTTACGCGGCCACAGCCTGACCGACCTCGCGGCCCTGCGCGACCGGTACGCCACCTGGTACCACGCCAACGGCGTGCGGCCCGGCGAGCCCGTGGGCGTCGTCGTCGCCGAGGGCCTGGAGCCGCTGCTGCACTTCCTGGCGCTCACCGCGCTCGGCGCCATCCCGGCGATGGTCAACGACGCCATGCGGGCCGACGTCATGGCCGGCTACCTGGAGCACGTCGGCGTGGTGGGCGTGGTCGCCGACGACACGACCCGGCTGCAGCTCGCCTACCGCAACACGCCGCGGGCCCGGCCCCGGTTCGTCGCCCTGGCGTCCGAGGTGCGGGCCCACGACGCGGCGTCGGGCGGGCTGCCGCAGCAGTACCCGTACCGGCACGAGCCGGACGACGTGGTGGCGCTCATCCACTCCTCCGGCACCACCGGCACCCCCAAGTCCACCATCCTCGGACATCGCAGCTTCTGGGACGGCAAGCAGCTCCGGATGGTGCGTTTCCCGGCGGAGCCGTACGACCGGCTGATGTCGCTCATGCCGCACACGCACGCGGGCGGGCTCAGCTACTTCCTCACCGCGGTGCTGCTCGGGCTGCCGACCGTGATCATGTCGGACTGGCGGCGGGCCGGGGTGGAGCCGGTCATGGAGGCGTTCCAGCCGACCATGGTGGCCTCGTTCCCGCGCACGTTCGTCGAGCTGGCCACCGGCGAGCTGCCGGTCAGGGGCGCGGCCAGGGTGCACTCCTGGTTCAACACCGGCGACAGCGCCCACTACGGCCACATCCGGCGGCTCGTCCAGCTCGGCGAGCGGCCCGCGGGGCTGATCAGGTCGTGGCTGCTGCCGCGCGGCGAGGCCGCCGGCGAGCCGCTGCCCGGCTCCCAGTTCGTGGACGGCCTCGGCTCCTCGGAGATGGGCATGGCGCTGTTCGGCCAGGTCACCTCCCCCGAGACGCCGCGCGCCGACCGCTGCGTGGGCAAGCCCCAGGACGCGGTGATCAAGGCCGCCGTGCTCGACGAGAACGGGCGAGAGCTGCCCGACGGCGAGGTCGGCCTGCTGGGCGTGATCACCCCGTCGCGCACCCCCGGCTACTGGAACGACGCCAGGCTGACCGGCAGCTTCGAGCTCAACGGCTACTGGCTGACCGGCGACGTCGCCCGCCGGGACGCCGAGGGCGACTTCTACCACCTCGACCGCACCGTGGACGTGATCGACACCGCCGCCGGGCCGGTCTACAGCCTGCCCGTCGAGGAGGTCCTCATCGCCGACTGCGCGGACCTCGTCCAGGACTGCTCGGTCGTCGGCGTGCCGGGGCCCGAGGGGCAGGTGCCGATCGCCGTCGTACGGCCGCAGGCCGAGGCCGCCGCGGTCACCGCCGAGGAGATCAGGGAGAAGGCCAACAAGGCGCTGGCCGACGCGGGCCTGGCCACGCTGGCCGCCGTGATCCTGGCGCGCACCGAGCAGGACTACCCGCTCGGCCCCACAGGCAAGGTGCTCAAGCGCGAGCTGCGCACCCGGCACGCGGCGCTGTTCGCCGGATGAGCCCGAACGACGACAGGTCCCGCCGCCCCGCCGCCGACGTCGAGACCGCCCGGTCCGGGGCTGCGGGGTCCGGGGCCGCGGGGTCCGGGGCCGCCGGCCGCCCCTACGTGTACGCGCGGCGGGCGCTCGCCGAGCCCGACTGGCGGCGGCTGCCGGGGTGGCGCGGGGTCACCGAGGCGCAGTGGCGCGACGCCCAGTGGCAGCGCGCCCACTGCGTGCGCAACGCGGCACAGCTCCGCGCCGTGACCGGCGACCTGCTCCAGGACGCCTTCCTCGCCGACCTGGCCGCCGACGTGGCCCGGTTCGCCACCATGTCCATCCTGGTCACGCCCCAGCTCCTCAACGTCATGGCGCCGGACGAGGCCGGCGATCCGGCCGCGTTCACGGCGGCGTTCCTGGCCAACCCGGTCCGCCGCTACCTGCTGCCGGTCGCCTCCGACCGGCACCCGGTCTGGCCCAGCCATCCGCGGGCCCAGCGGGACTCGCTGCACGAGGCCGAGATGTGGGCGGTGGAGGGCCTGACCCACCGCTACCCGACGAAGGTGCTGGCCGAGCTGCTGGCCACGTGCCCGCAGTACTGCGGCCACTGCACCCGGATGGACCTGGTCGGCACCTCCACCCCGCAGGTCGTCAAGGCCAGGCTCACGCTCAGGCCGGTGGACCGGCAGGAGCTGATGCTGGACTACCTCAAGCGCACGCCCGCCGTCCGGGACGTGGTGGTCTCCGGCGGCGACCTGGCGAACATGCCGTGGCCGCGGCTGGAGGCGTTCCTGCTGCGACTGCTGGAGCTGGAGTCCGTACGCGACATCCGGCTGGCCACCAAGGCGCTGGTCGGGCTGCCGCAGCACTGGCTCCAGCCGGCCGTGGTCGAGGGCGTGGGCCGGGTGGCCGCCGTCGCGCGGGCCCGCGGGGTGAACCTGGCCGTGCACACCCACGCCAACCACGCCCGCTCGGTGACGCCGCTGGTCGCCGAGGCGGCCGGCGCCCTGCTCGCGGCCGGCGTGCGGGACGTGCGCAACCAAGGGGTGCTCATGCGCGGCGTGAACGCCACCCCGCACGACCTGCTCGACCTGTGCTTCGCCCTGCACGGCGAGGCCGGCATCCTGCCCTACTACTTCTACGTCTGCGACCTGATCCCCAACGCCGAGCACTGGCGCACCCCGCTGCACCAGGCGCGGCACCTCCAGGAGGCCATCATGGGCCACCTGCCCGGCTACGCCACGCCCCGGATCGTGTGCGACGTGCCCTACGTCGGCAAACGCTGGGTGCACCAGGCCGCCGCCTACGACCGGGAACGCGGCGTCTCGTACTGGACCAGGAGCCACGGGATCGGGCTGGAGCCGCCCGGCCCGGAGCGCCGCTTCCCCTTCTACGACCCGATCGACACCCTGCCCGAGCCCGGCCGCCGCTGGTGGGCGAGCCAGAAGGGAGAGTCATGACCCCGTTGCGCCG
Organism: Nonomuraea sp. NPDC005692; assembly: GCF_040631115.1. Lineage (NCBI taxonomy): Bacteria > Bacillati > Actinomycetota > Actinomycetes > Streptosporangiales > Streptosporangiaceae > Nonomuraea > Nonomuraea sp. NPDC005692. The sequence goes on from NZ_JBEXYU010000023.1 coordinate 139,151, forward strand.
TTTGTGCTGGATCTTCCCCGACCGGGAGTCCACCAGGGCCACCGCGATGTGGCACCCGTTCTTCTGGGACCTGTACGAGGACGTCGCCGCCGAGCTCGGCCTGCGCTGGACCAGGAACTCCCCGGACTCGGTCACCGTGGACGCGCTGGAGCCCGGCAGGCCCCGCGTCTTCGTGGACGACGAGCCCGTCACCCCCGAGGACACGCTCTTCATCACCGCCCTGTACTCCCTGCCCTACCAGTCCATGGACGTCTTCAACCAGTACGCCCTCTACGCCGTGCTGGAGGAGGCCGGCTTCTACCTGCCGTTCCCGCCGTCCCTGTCGCCCGTGGCCAACGACAAGCTGGCCACCGTCCTGCGGCTGAGCGACTCGCCCGTGCCGCCGATCCCGACCCTGCGCATCGGCACCGGCCGGGACACCAGCAAGCACCTGTACGAGGCCGCCATCGCCGGCCTCACCTACCCGGCCCTGGTCAAGCCGTCCGGGTGGTGCGGCGGCGGCGGGGTGAACCTGGCCCGCGACTCCGAGGAGCTGCGCGGCCTGGCCAGCCTCGCCCAGGGCGGCGACACCACGCTCGTCGTCCAGCCCTACCTGGGCGACGGCACCGTGGACTACCGCGTCTACGTCGTGGACGGCGAGCCGTACGCGGTCATGAAGCGCATCCCGGAGCCGGGCTCGCCGGTCGCCAACGCCAGCAGGGGCGGCACGATGGAGTTCCCGCCCGTGCCGCCCGAGCTGGCGGCGGCCACGGCGTACTTCTACGAGCGGCTGCCCATCCCGTTCTTCTGCGTCGACTTCCTGCACGACGGCGAGCGCTACTGGTTCTCCGAGCTGGAGCCCGACGGCGTGATCGCGCCCGACCTCGGCGACCCCGCCCGTACCCTCCAGCGCGACGTCACCCGCGCCCGCTGGACGGCCTACCGCGACGGCCACGCCCGCTTCCTCAAAGACCGCCTGCCGCAAGACCGCCTGCCGCAAGACCGCCTTCCGCAAGACCGCCTTTCGCACGAACCCGAGAGCTGGTGACCCCCATGACCGAATCGTTCTCGCTGACGTCCGCGGCGGCCGAGCCGCTGCTGCGCGTCCCGAGGCGCTCGCTGGAGCGGCTGAGGAGCGTGCCCGCGCTCGCGCCGCGCTACGAGGGCCACGAGAAGGTGCTCACGCTGGAGGACCTGGCCGCCCTGCCGCCGCTGGTCAAGGACGACCTCAACGTTGCGCTCGCGCACCTGGAGCCCAAGGCCGGGCAGGGCGCGACCTGGCTGTTCCAGAGCGGCGGCAGCACCGGCGCGCCCAAGGTCGGCTACGCCCCCACCGGCTTCTACATGGAGGGCGTGCACCGCCATTGGCAGCCCCTGGAACCGGACGACGTCTTCGTCAACGCCTGGGGCGCCGGCCGCATGTGGGGCGCCCACTTCCTGGCCGCCGCCCTCGCCGACCTGTCCGGCTGCCGGGTCATCGCCCTGGGCTCGGTCGGCAAGGAGGAGTACGGCGACTGGCTGGGCTTCTTCGCCGACCGGAGGGTGACCGCGTTCGGCGGCACGCCCAGCGTGCTGCGGCTGTGGTTCGCCCACGCGCGGGCGGCCGGCCTGCGCCTGCCCGCGCTGCGCAAGGTGCTCTGGCTGGGTGAGGCCTGGCATCCCCAGCTCGACGAGGACCTGGCCGAGGTCGCCCCGGACGCCCGCCGCTGGGGCATGTTCGGCAGCACCGAGACCTGGGTCGCCGCCACCAACACCCCGGACTGCCCGGCCGACGTCTTCCACCCGCTGCCCGACCAGCTCGTGCACAGCGACGCCGACGAACTGCTGGACTTCACCACGCTCAACCCCGACATGCTCAACCCGGTGCTGCGCTACCGCACCGGCGACGCCGGCCGCCTCGTCTCCTGCCCGTGCGGCCGGGACGGCCGGGCGCTGCGCATCCTGGGCCGTCGCGACTCGGTCGTCCAGGTGCGCGGCCTCGGCCTGCACGTGGACGACGTCGTCGCCCAGGCCGAACGCGAGCCCGGCGTGCTGCGCGCCCAGGTCCTGGTCACCGAGCGGCAGGGCCGGGTCTCCGGCGTGGACGTGCTGCTGCTGACCGGCCCCGCGACCCCGCCCGACCTGCCCGAACGGCTGCGCCGCGACCTCCTGGCCGGCACCTTCACCCTCAGCACGGCCTTCCAGCACGACCCCGGCTCCTTCCGGGTGCGCACGGTCGACGCGCTGATCGGCAACGACCGCACCGGCAAGACCTCCTCCTTCGTCGTGCGGGAGGAGCAGTGAGGATGCCGGGGTCGCTCGGCAGGGAGTTCGGCCTCTACTGGAGCGGCCAGACGGTGAGCCTGCTCGGCGACCGGATCACCGTGTTCGTCGTCCCGACGTTGATGATCTTCGTGTTGCACGCCTCCGCGCTGGAGGTCGGCATCGTGGCCATGGCCCAGTACCTCGGCATCCCGCTGCTGGGGCCGATCGCCGGGGTGCTCGTGGACCGGTGGGACAAGCGGCTGACCATGGTCGTGTGCGACCTCGTCCGGCTGGTGGCGGTGGGGGTCATCCCGGTCGCGTACTGGTTCGGGGTGCTCTCGACGCCGGTGTTGTTCGTGTGCGTGGCGCTGATCAGCGGCGCGACCATCTTCTTCAACATCGGCTACCTCGTCGCCGTGCCCACGACCGTGCCGCAGGACCGGCTGGTGCGGGCGTACTCGCGGCTGGAGGGCAGCAGCACGGTGTCGGAGGTGGCCGGGCCGTCGATCGCGGCGGGCCTGTACCACCTGCTCGGCGTCGCCTCGCTGCTCGTGGACGCGGCCACCTACCTGGTCTCGGCGGCGTGCCTGCGGGCCATGAAGCCGTGGGGCGTCACGACCGGGGAGCGGGTGCCGGTGCGCTCGCGGCTGATGCTCGGCTTCCGGCTGAACTGGGCCGACCCGGTGCTGCGCCGGGTGGTGCTGGCCGCGGTGGTGCTCAACTCGGGCGGGCCGGTCTTCGTCACGGTCCTGCCGGTGCTGGCCTACCAGGGGCTCGGCGTCTCGGTGGGCGTGTTCGGCGCGGCGATGTCGGCGGCGGCCGTGGGCGCGGTGCTCGGCGCGCTGGCCGCCCCGAGGATCAGCGACCGGCTCGGCCTCGGCCGGACCATGGCCTGGGCGCTGCTGCTGCACTGCCTGGTCGGCCTCGGCGTGCTGGCCGCGCCCGCGCTGCCCGCCGCGCCGGTGATCGGCGTGACGTTCGGCTGCTACGGCTTCTTCATGTCGTGCATCAACGTGTGCAGCGCGCCGATCCGGCAGTCGCGGATGGCCGCCGAGAACCAGGGCGTCATGCACGCCGCGTTCCGCACGGCGACCTGGGGGGTGATCCCGCTGGCCGCGCTCGCGGGCGGGTCGGCGGTCACCCTGCTGACGCCCGCGCTGGGCGTGCTCGGCGCGGCGCAGGCCGTCATGGCCGGCGGCACGCTGCTGGCCGCGTTCTCGTTCCTGCCCGCCTCGGGGATCCAGGCCCTCATGGACCGGGCCGAGCCGCAGGCCCACCTGGCGGGGAGCGCGTCATGACGACTGTGCTGATCACCGGGACCTCGTCGGGGATCGGGCTGGCCACGGCGGTGACCGCCGCGCGGGCCGGGATGACGGTGGTGGCCACCATGCGCGACCCCGGCCGGGACGGCGACCTGCGCGCGGCGGCCGACCGGGCCGGCGTCACCCTGGACGTCCGCCACCTCGACGTCACCGACCCCGCCTCGGCGCGGGCGTGCGTGAAGGGCGTGCGGGAGACGTACGGAGGGCTGGACGCGCTGGTCAACAACGCGGGCGTGTCGAACTTCGACCCGACGATGGAGATGTCCACGCCGGAGGCGCTGCGCGCCAACTTCGAGGTCAACTTCTTCGGGGTGATCGAGGTCAGCCGGGTGGCGATGCCGCTGCTGCGGGCCGCCGGAGGGCGTCTGGTGACGGTCGGCAGCGTGCACGGCGTCGTGGGCCAGCCGTTCAACGAGGCGTACGCGGCGGCGAAGGCGGCGGTCGAGGGGTTCATGGAGAGCCTGGCGCCGGTCGCGGCCGCGCACGGCGTACGGGTGAGCGTGGTCGTGCCCGGCTTCGTCTCCGACACCCGGTTCGGGATTTTTCCGGACATCAACCGGAAGACGATCCGGGCCGCCTCCGGCCCGTACGCCCCCACCTTCGACGCCTACCTCGACTGGGTGCGCGGCCCCGGCTGGGAGGGCGCCGGCCAGACCTCCTGGCAGGTGGCCGACGTGATCGTGGACGCGCTGACCGCCGCCGACCCGCCCTTCCGCATCCCGACCGGCCCCTGGGTGTCGCGGTACGTGGCCGGCAAGCTCGCCGACCCCGACGGCTCGGCCGTCCAGGAGATGGCCGAATCCTGGATCGGCGGCGCCCCATGACCGGCCCCGACCCGGCCTGCCGGGCGCTCGGCATCGCCCTGGAGGAGGCCGCCGCCGGGCGGGCCCGGCTGCGCATGCGCGTCACCGAGGACATGGTGAACGGGCACGGCGTCGCCCACGGCGGCTACCTGTTCCTGCTCGCCGACGCCGCCTTCGACCACGCCTGCAACAGCCGCGGCCCGGTCATGCTGGCCCACAGCGCCCAGGTGACGTTCCTGCGCCCGGCCGCGGCGGGCGACGTGCTGGTGGCCGAGGCCACCGAACGGGCCAGGCACGGCAGGCATGGCGTCTACGACGTCACCGTACGCCGCCCGGCCGGCGAGATCGTCGCAGAGTTCCGCGGCCACGGCGTCGTGGTCGCCGGCCGTCCCGCCAGCGAAGGGAGAACCTCATGAACCGGCGGACCGGACGCTGGATCGAGCACTGGGAACCCGAGGACCCGGGGTTCTGGGCGGCCGTCGGACGCCGCGTCGCCACCAGGAACCTGATCTTCTCCATCTTCGTCGAGCATCTCGGCTTCGCGGTGTGGCTGCTCTGGAGCGCCGTCGTCGTCCTGCTGCCGAAGGCGGGCTTCCCGTTCACCGTCGACCAGCTCTTCTGGCTGGTCGCGGTGCCGAACCTGGTCGGCAGCACGCTGCGGCTGCCCTACACCTTCGCCGTCTCGGCCTTCGGCGGGCGCAACTGGAACGTGGCCAGCGCCCTGCTGCTCCTGGCGCCGACGGGGCTGCTGGCCTGGCTGGTCACCGATCCGGCCAGGCCCTACTGGATGTTCCTGGCCGCCGCGGCCACGGCCGGGCTCGGCGGCGGCAACTTCGCCTCCTCCATGGCCAACGTCTCCTACTTCTACCCGGAGCGGCGCAAGGGGTTCGCGCTCGGCGTGAACGCGGCCGGCGGGAACCTGGGCGTGGCGGTCGTGCAACTGCTGATCCCGCTGGTGGCGGCGGGTGGCCTGGCGTACGCCGGGCTGGTGTGGATGCCGCTGGTCGTGGCCGCCGCGCTGTGCGCGTACCTGTTCATGGACAACCTGGCCGTCGCCAGGACCGGCTTCGGCACCCAGGGCAGGGCGTTCCTGCGTCCGCACACCTGGGTCATGTCCTTCCTGTACATCGGCACCTTCGGCTCGTTCATCGGTTACTCGGCGGCGTTCCCGCTGGTCGCCCGGTCGGCGTTCGCCGAGTCCGCCTCGCCGTACCTGGCCTTCCTCGGGCCGCTGGCCGGGTCGCTGGCGCGGCCGGTCGGCGGCTGGCTGGCCGACCGGCACGGCGGCGCCAGGGTCACCTCGTGGTCGTTCGTCGCCATGGCCGCCGGGGCGGTGGCCGCGCTGGCCGCGCTCGGACGGCACAGCTTCCCGCTCTTCCTGGGCGCGTTCCTGCTGCTGTTCGTCGCCTCGGGGGCGGGGAACGGGTCCACGTACCGGATGATCCCGGCCATCTTCACCGCGCAGGCCCGGCACGGGTCGCCGGACGCGCGGCTGCGGGCCAGGCGCGAGGCCGCGGCGGCCATCGGCATCGCCTCCGCGGTCGGCGCGTTCGGCGGGTTCCTCATCCCCCGGGGCTTCGCCGTCTCGCTGGCCGGGTCGGGTTCCGTCGCGCCCGCCCTCCAGGTGTTCATCGGCGCCTACGCCGTCTTCCTGGCCACCAACTGGTGGTTCTACCGCCGCCGGGTGCTGGCGCGGGTCCCGAGCCTCGCTCACAGCCGGATCTGAGCATCGACGACCAAGGAGTGACCCATGCCCGCCAAATCCCTGCGTGACCTGATCGACTTCGCCCGGCGGCACTCGCCGTTCTACGCCGAGCTCTACCGCGACCTGCCCGACGGCGTGGACGACCTCACCGCGCTGCCGATCATCGACCAGAACGCCTTCTGGGCCGCCAACACCTATCCGGACAACAGGCTGCTGACCGGCCCCCTGACCGACGCCGGCGTCTACGCCTCCGGCGGCACCACCGGAGCGCCCAAGTTCTCCCCCTGGACGCGCGCCGAGCACGCCGACTCGGTGACCGCGTTCGGCGCCGGCATGGTGCGGGCGGGCCTGCGGCCCGGCCACCGGGTGGCGAACCTGTTCTCCGCCGGCGAGATGTACGGCGGCTTCCTCTACATCGAGCACGCCCTGCACAACGCCCCCGTGGAGAACGTGCGCCTGCCCATCGCCTGCCACGCCGAGGACGGCTACATCGCCGACCTGATCGAGCTGTTCGGCGTGCACGTGCTGGCGGGGCCGCCGATGAAGCTCGGCAAGGTGGCCGAGGCGGTGATCGCGCGCGGGCGCAGCGCGGACACCGTGGAGCTGCTGCTGTTCGCCGGCGACCTGCTCTTCGACGACCTGCGTCCGCAGCTGGCCAAGGCCTTCCCCGGCGCGGCGATCGCCTCGCTCGGCTACGCCTCCGTGGACGCCGGGCTGATCGGCGGCCCCGTGGCGGGCGCGGACGTGCGGGTGCACGAGGCGTTCCCCGACCGCACCCTGGTGGAGCTGATCGACGAGGTGACCGGCGACCCGGTCACCACGCCCGGCGTGCGCGGGCGGGTGGTCGTCACCAACCTGTTCAGGACGCTGATGCCGGTCATCCGCTACCCGGTCGGCGACCTCGGCGAGTGGACCGACGCAGAATGCCGGGCCTTCCGGCTGGTCGGCAGGACGTCCGAGGGGGCCAGGGTGGAGACGGTGGCGATGTCCAGCGAGGCCGTCCGGGCCGTGCTGGTCGCCGCCGACCCGGACCGGGCGATGTCGGCGATGCAGATGGTCCAGCGCCGCTGGGACGGCAAGGACGGCCTGCTGCTCCGGCTGGCCTGCGCGCAGGAGCCGCCGCCCGGCCTGACCCAGCGCCTCGTGGACGCCGTGTACGCGGCCAAGCCGCTCTACCCGAAGTCCGTCGCCGAGGGCCTGGTGCACCCGCTGACCGTCGAATGGGTGCGGCCGTCGGAGCTGGTGACGCACCCGCGTACCGGGAAGGTGCTGCAGGTGGTGGACGAGCGCCCGCACCCCTGACCCGGGCCGGAGCCTCCGGCCAAGGCCGGAGGCTCCGGATTCCTCCGGATTTTTCCGCGTCGTCCGATGTTTCGTTTCTATGATGGAAACGAGCGTCCGCGGGGCGATGCTCACTCGGGCACGCACCAGCTGACGACGACCCGGCAGGTTGCTGCGATGGCGGATTCGTTCAACGACGCTCACCTTCGCCTGGTGACGAAGGAGTGCCTCCCGCTCGGGAGCGGCGACCGGCTCCCGGTCATCGTGCTGCTCGGCCCCGACGGCACCGACCGCGAGGTGTGCCTCACCCGCGTCTGGAGGAGCGTCACCAGGCCCGAGTCGCCCCGGGTGCGGGTGGACTTCCGGCTGCCGGGGCTGCGCGACGCGCCAGTGGTCAAGACCGTCGAGCGCATCGCCCACGACCTGATGGAGACCTCCAGCGTCCGGCTGCCCCGGGTGGTCTTCGCGCTGCACGTGCTGGCCCTGGACCCGCGGGACCGCTCCGACAACGAGCTGGCCGGCGAACTGGACGACCTCGTGGACGGCGGCGACCCCGAGCGACTGTCCGACGCCCTTTCCCTGCTGCGCGACCTGCTCGGCCGCATCCCGGGTGCCGAGCCGCTGGCCGCGCTCACCTCGGTGCTCCAGTACGCCGCGCGGGGCCAGCGCCGCCGCGTGGTCAGGCTGCTCAACGACAAGGGCAGGACCTGGCTGGCCGCCCAGATGGCCAACGGCAACGTGATCGACCTGGCCAGGCGGCGGGACGGCCACGGCGGCGACCCGTCCGGGTCCGCCGGGGCGATCCTGTGCCGGGCCCTCGTGGCCGACCTCACCGACTCCTGGTCCAAGAGCCACCGCCACGCCCGCAGCTGCCTGCTGCTGCTGGAGGGGGCCGAGACCGCGGCGGGCCGCGCGCTGCTCAGGGCGCTCGGCCCGGCCAAGGGCGCCGATCCGCTGCTGGTGGTGGCGGAGTCGAAGGAATGGCTGCCGATGGGCGGGTCGTGGGCGCGTCCCGGCACGGTCGTGCCCGGCGCGGCCCACCCGCCCACGCTGGCGGAGGCGAGCTACCGCGACTGGCGGGCCGGCTACGACACCCGGGAGCAGCCGTGGTGGTACCCCGTGCTGATGCCGCCGCTGGAGGCCGACCGGTCGCGCGCCTACGCCTCGGCCGTCCGGGAGCTGACCGGCGGCCATCCGGCCGTGACCCGGCGCCTGGGCAGGCTCGCCGCCGCCGCCCAGGACGACGACGCCTTCCGCGCCGTCGTGTGCCGCGAGGACCTGCTGCGCTGGCCCGACCGGCTGCACCTGGCCCACCTGGACGAGCTGACCGACTGGTCGGCGGCCAGGAACGTGGACGACGCGGAGAGCGCCCTGCTCAAACGGGCCGGCCGGACGCCGAACCTGCGCAACGAGCTGGCCGACCAGCTCTGGCTCGACCGCCGTCCGGAGGAACGGGACCCGCACGGCCGCTACGAGGGGGCGCGCGGCCACCAGGTCACCGTGATCCATCCGTGGCTGCGGCGGCTGCTGCTGCACCGGCTCGCCGTCACCGGCCGCTGGGACGACGTGCACCGGGACCTGGAACGTTTCCACCTCGGCCCCGGAGGCGAGGAGACCCCGCGCAGCCTGCACCACCGCCTGGCCCGCGTCCGCCGGGACGACCCCGAGGGCCGTCTGAGCCACGTGGCCGAGCACCTGCACCGGCTCTTCGACCGGCTCGACGTGCGCGAGGACGGCCGCAGCCGGCTGCCGGAATGGCTGGCCGGCTTCAACGAGGTGACCACCGCCCCCAACCGGCTGCCGCTGGTCACGCCCCTGGACGAGCTGTACGACTCCCTGGTGGCGACCGCCGCCCCGCACGAGCGCGGGGACTGGCTCACCGTGGTCAGGGCCCTGGTCGTGGACCGCTGGTTCTGGCTCGACCCGCTGCTCGACCCGTCCGGGAGCCGGGCCGAGCAGGTCGCGCGCGGGCTGCGGGACCTGGCCAGGCGGTCGACCACCAGTCCGGCGATCTTGTTACGGGAGGCCGACAGGTATGAGCGAAGACGCTGACGACCTCGGCACGGCCGGTGCGGGCGATCCGGCGCCGGCGGAGGTCGGTGCGAACTGGGCGGCGGGCCGCCGCAACCGCCTCCTCCTGCGCAGGGCGCTGGCGGGGGTGCTCGTCGTGGCGGCCGTCGTCGTCCTCGGGCTCTACGTCAGGACGTCGCGGCTCACCGACGACAGCGACGCCTTCGGCCCCGACCTGGCCCCGGTCATGAGCCTCATCGCCGCCGAGAACGCCGCGGTGGAGAAGGAGCACCCGGACGACTACGTGACCGTCGTCGCGATGTTCCCGATGACCGGCTCACTCACCGACATCGCCCTGAACCGGGAGAGCATCAGGCACGGCCTGGAGGGCGTCCATCTGGCGCAGGTGTGGCGCAACCGGCAGCCGTCCTCGCCGCCGTACGTGCGGGTGCTGGTCGCCAGCGACGGGCCGCAGGACTGGGAGCCGACGGTCGAGGCCGTCCGGGACCGGACCGCGGAGGAGCACATCGTGGCCGTGACCGGGCTGGGCGCCAGCACCGGCGCGACCCGCGGCACGGTCGCGAGCCTGAGCGCGAGCCGGTACGCGATGGTCTCGGCGGTCATCACCTCCGACGAGCTCACCGGCTTCCCGGGGCTGGCCCGCGTCGCGGCCCTGAACAGCGAGCAGGCCCAGGCCGGGGTGGTGCACGCCAGGAAGGTCAACCCCGGGCTCAAGGCGGTCGTGATCAAGGACCTCAACCCGGCCGACAGCTACGTCAAGACGCTCGCCCGGTTCTACACCGGCTCGCTGGCCGGCCGGGAACGCGTGATGGAGCTGTCGTTCGACTCCTCGACCAGGTTCTCCGGCACCGTGCTCGACGTCATCGCCGAGCGCGTCTGCAACTCCGGCGCGAACACCGTCCTGTACGCCGGCCGCAGCGAGCAGCTGCCCGCGCTGATGCAGGCGCTCAGCCAGCGCGAGCGGTGCGTCCGGCCCGGCGTCACCGTGATCACCGGCGACGACGCCAGCGAGATGAACCGCAAGGTCGACCTCGGCATGTGGGGGGACACCCGGATCCGGCTCTTCTACACGGCCCTGGCCCACCCGGCGAGCCTCGCGCTGCCCGGCGGCGGGGTGCTCACGGCGATCCGCGCCAGGTTCGAGGGCGACGACCCCGACAGCTTCCGGCGCATGTTCCCGCACGAGAGCCTCGACGACGGCATGGCCATCATGCACCACGACGCCATGTTCGTGGCCCTGGAGACGGCCAAGGCGTTCGCCCGGGAGCCGGACGTGCCCTCGCCGCAGGACATGGCGAACATGCTGACCAGCGGCACGGTGACGGTCGAGGGCGCCAGCGGCCCGATCAGGATCGTCGAGGGCGGCGCCCGCCAGACCAAGGAGATCCCGATCCTCCAGCTCAACCCGGACGGCACCTCGGCGTACTCGGGCCGGGTCACGGTGACGGACGGCGGCCCTGGCCGGAGCTGACCGTCTTTCATGTATTACCTATTGCTTTTGTGGGAAATTTCGCGCAGGATCAGAGGCGTGAAGAGCCTTCTGGTGGCCCGCCTCCACGTCGACCTCCGGCGGCAGGCGAGCGCGCTCTGTGCCGTGCGGTGACCTCCGGGTCCCCGCTCTCCTCGGACGCCCGAGCGTCCTTCCCCCAGATCTTCCCCGAAGCTCAGAGGAGTGGCCGAACCATGTCGACCCCCACCAGCGTGCTCACCGTCCGGCGCGTCGCCGGGCACATCGGCGCCGAGATCACCGGCGTCGATCTGGCCCACCCGCTCGACCCGTCCGTGGTCGAGGAGATCCGCCAGGCGCTGCTCGCGTACAAAGTCGTGTTCTTCCGCGGGCAGGAGCTCGACCACGCCGCGCAGATCGCCTTCGCCCGCCAGTTCGGCGAGCTGACCCACGCCCACCCGCACGAGGACGCGCCGCCCGAGGAGTTCCCGCAGATCCTGACCATCGACCCCCGCCGGTACGAGAAGCGTTACGGCGTCAACTACCGCGAGCTCTACCAGAGGAGGCGCTACTCCTACTTCTCCGGCTGGCACACCGACGTCACCGCCGCCGTCAACCCGCCCGCCGCCTCGATCCTGCGGGCCGAGACCGTGCCGGAGTTCGGCGGCGACACGCAGTGGACGAACCTGGTGGCCGCGTACGAGGGCCTGTCCGCGCCGCTGCGCGACCTGGTGGACGGCCTGCGCGCCGAGCACCGCTTCCTGGCCGGCTACCAGGCCGCCGACGAGGACGGCAAGCTGGTCAAGCGCATCAACGACAACCTGCTGATCTCCGTGCACCCGGTGGTGCGGGTGCATCCGGAGACCGGTGAGCGGGCGTTGTTCGTCAATCCCGGCTTCACCGACCACATCGTGGGCCTGTCGGCCGTGGAGAGCCGCCGCATCCTCGACCTGCTGTACGAGCAGCTCACCCGGCCCGAGTACACCGTGCGGTTCCGCTGGCAGCCCGGCAGCGTCGCCTTCTGGGACAACCGCGCCACCGCCCACCTCGCCCCGTCCGACCTCGACCACCTCGACGTGCCGCGCAGGCTGCACCGGGTCACGCTGATCGGCGACCGTCCCGTCGGACCCGACGGGTTCGTCTCCGAGATCGTGGCCGGAAGGGAGTTCAGGGCGCAGTCACTCGTGGTCGCCTGACGGCGGCGGCCACCTCCGCGAGCGGGACCCGCTCGCGGCACCGGACGCGCGGGCGGGGGCTGGGGGGTGCCCGCCCGCGGCGTCGGTCCCTACTTCCGGACGGGGGCGCGCGACCCGCTCAGCCGGCGGCCGAGCCGCTGGGCCGGGGCCTCGATGACGTGGTACGTCACCAGGCACAGCGGGATCAGGACCAGGTAGTACAGCACCAGGTTCGGCAGCAGGCGCAGCAGCAGGGGATGCAGCAGGTAGACGGAGAAGCTGATCACGCCGAGCCGGGTCAGCACGCGCGGGAACGCCCTGTGGCGCATCGCCAGCCCCACCCCGAACACGGCGAACGCGAGCACGAGCGCGGGCGCCCATCCCGGGTCGTCCTTGGCGGGGACGCCGCAGGCCACCACCGCCAGGCAGGCGAGCCCGGCGGTCCGCCAGGAGATCACGCCCTGCTCGGCGCGGTGCACCGCGGTCCCGGCGAACATGGCGGCCAGGATGATCACGCCCTGCCAGGTGCCGGCCCGGCTGCCCAGGACCACCAGCGCCAGCCCGAGCAGCCCGCCCGCCGCGGCGGCCGCCGTACGGGCCCGGCCGTCCCCGAGGACGGTGACCGCGATCGCCGCCACGACCGCGAGGGCGAGCAGCGCGGCGGTCAGGTCGGCCCCGCCGTTGATCGACGCGCCCGGCAGCAGCAGCCCCGCCGGCACGGCCAGCGCCGCCAGGGCGACGGCGATCCCCGCCGACCTGCGGGACTGGCCGGTCGCGAACAGCGCCACGCTGATCAGGTAGAAGGCCATCTCGTACGACAGCGTCCAGGTCACGCCGATGACGGGCGGCAGGTTGAGCAGCTCCTGCAACATCGTCAGGTTGCCGAGCGCGACCAGGGGCGCGGGACGTTCGCCGAGGCCCGGATCCAGCGGGAACAGGCCCGCGAGGGCGAGCAGGAACGCCAGGCCGAGGGTGGCGAGCAGCAGCGGCAGCAGGCGGAAGGCCCGCCCGGTCCAGAAGGCGCGCAGGTCGCCGCGCCGTTCCAGGGAGGCCGGGATGATGTAGCCGCTGACCAGGAAGAAGACGAAGACGCCCCACGTGCCGAGGTCGATCCTGCGGTCCACGACCGCCCACGCGGCGGGGACGAACGACCAGCCCGCGTGGTGCGCGGTGACGGCCAGCGCGGCGGGCCCCCGCAGGGCGTCCAGCCAGGCCAGCCGGGCGGAGGCGGGGGACATCTGTCGGATTCTAGGCCATTTGCGACAGAACCCTCCGTGATCGCCGCCGCGCTCAGCGGGACGGTGAACGCCGCAGGCGCAGGCCGATCACCACGACGGCGACGCCCACCAGCAGGACCACCGGCCCGATGACCGCCCAGGTGGCGTCGCCGGTCATCACGCTGCCGCCCACCACGCCCAGTCCCTGGAGCGCCCAGAGCCCACCGACCAGGGCCAGCAGTACGCCGACGACGATGAGGATCCAAGAGGTCATCGTTCTTCCCGTCTCTCGTCCCGCCGCTCTCGTTCCGCCGCGGGGGCTCCGTGTGCGTGTTGATCGCGTGGCTCCCGCAGAGTAGCCGAGCCTTTGTCACGATATGCGGATTTTTCTGGTCACCTCTTGGCGGCGGCTTCCTGCCGTCCTAGTGTTCAGTGCAATGCCACACATTACTGAGCCCTATGGAAGGAGTGATCATCCGTGCGTGACGGCAGGCCCCCGAAACTGTCCGAGATCCCCGCTTTCGCCGCGTACATGAACACCGGCTGGGGCGCCGCCGACCGCACGCCGCGCGTCGTGCCCGGCGCGGCCGAGGCCGCCGCAGCCCACCGGGCCCGGCTGGCCGAGACGCTGCCCGGCCGGACCGTCGTGCTGGCCGCGGGGCAGGCCCCGATCCGCAGCAACGACATGGCCTACGACTTCCGCGCCGGCAGCGACTTCGTCTGGCTGACCGGCTGCCAGATCGAGAACGCCGTCGTCGTGCTGGAGGGCGCCGAGGCCACCCTCTACGTGCCGCCGCCCGCCGGCCCCGGCGACCCGGCGTTCTTCACCGACTCCAGGTACGGCGAGCTGTGGGTGGGCGCCGTCCCCGGCCTGGACGACTGGGCGAAGGCACTGGGCGTGCGGGTCCGGCCGCTGGCCGAACTGACCACGGAGGTGACCGAGGACCAGGAGGCCGCCCGGGTCCTGGCCGAGCTGCGCATGTACAAGGACGACTGGGAGGTCGGGCAGCTGCGCGAGGCGGTGGACCGCACCGTCGAGGGGTTCGCCGCCGTCGTCCGCGAGATCCCCGCCGCCGTGGCCGGGCGCGGCGAGCGGTGGCTCCAGGGCACCTTCGACCGGTACGCCCGCGCCTACGGCAACGGCCCCGGCTACCCCTCCATCGTCGGCGGCGGCCCGCACGCGCCCACCCTGCACTGGGTGCGCTGCGACGGCCCGGTGACCCCCGGCGAGCTGCTCCTGCTCGACCTCGGCGTCGAGGCGGAGAGCTGCTACACCGCCGACGTCACCCGCACCTTCCCCGTCTCCGGCCGCTTCACCCCGGCGCAACGGCAGGTGCACGACCTGGTCGAACGGGCCCACCGGGCCGCGCTCGCCGCGGTCGCCCCCGGCCGCCGCTTCAGCGACTTCCACCACGCCGCCATGGAGGTGGTCGCGCACGGCCTGGCCGACTGGGGCCTGCTGCCGGTCTCGGTGGACGAGGCGCTGTCCGACGCCGGCCAGCACCACCGCCGCTACCTGGTCTGCGGCGTCGGCCACCACCTCGGCCTGGACGTGCACGACTGCGGCCGGGCGAGCCAGGAGTCCTACCAGGACGCCGTCATGGCCCCCGGCATGGCGCTCACGGTGGAGCCCGGCCTGTACTTCCATCCGCACGACCTCACCGTCCCGCCGGAGCTGCGCGGGATCGGCGTCCGGATCGAGGACGACCTGGTGGTCACCGAGCAGGGCGCCGACGTGTTGTCGGCCGCGCTGCCTCTCGACGCCGACGGGCTGGAGAAGTGGATGGCCGCCGGGTAGGTAGTGGCTGTGACATTGCACCGCATAATCTCTCGAATATCCCCATGTGAGGAGACCTCAGCATGACCACCTCCGCCACGCCGTGGCGCGGCATCCACGTCGCGACGGCCCTGCCCTTCGCCGACGACCTCTCCGTGGACTACGACGGGTTCGCCGAGCACGTGCGATTCCTGGCCGAAGGCGGCTGTGACGGTGTGACGCCCAACGGCTCGCTGGGCGAGTACCAGACGCTCACGCCGGAGGAGCGGGCCCGCGTCGTCGAGACGGCCGTCCAGGCCGCGCCGGACGGGTTCGGCGTCATGCCGGGCGTGGCCGCGTACGGCGCCATGGAGGCCCGCCGCTGGGCCGAGCAGGCGGCCGAGGCGGGGGCCACGTCCGTGCTGCTGCTGCCGCCGAACGCCTACCGGGCCCCGCGCGAGGCTGTCGTCGCCCACTACCGGGAGGTCGCCAAGGCCGGGCTGCCGGTCGTGGCCTACAACAACCCGTTCGACACCAAGGTCGACCTGACCCCCGCCCTGCTGGCCGAGCTGTACCACGAGGGCCTGATCGTCGGCGTCAAGGAGTTCACCGGCGACGTGCGCAGGGCGTACGAGATCGCCGAGCTGGCGCCGGAGCTGGACCTGCTCATCGGGGCCGACGACGTGCTGCTGGAGCTGGGCCTGGCCGGGGCCGTGGGCTGGATCGCCGGGTACCCGAACATGATCCCGGAGTCCACGACCCGCCTGTACCGGCTGGCCACCTCGGGCGACCCGGCCGACCTGCCCGAGGCGCTGCGCGTCTACCGCGACCTGCACCCGCTGCTGCGCTGGGACTCCAAGCCCGAGTTCGTGCAGTCGATCAAGCTGTCCATGGACCTGGCCGGGCGCAGGGGCGGCGCCTGCCGTCCGCCGCGCCTGCCGCTCGCGCCCGAGCTGGTCGCCCGCATCACCGCCGACACCGAGGCCGTCCTGGAGAAGGGCTACAAGTGAGATCACGTCGCACCTTCCACGCCGTCGACTCCCACACCGAGGGCATGCCCACCCGCGTGATCGTCGGCGGCGTCGGCACCCTCCCGGGGGCGACCATGGCCGAGCGCCGGCTGTGGTTCATGGAGAACAGCGACGACGTGCGCACGCTGCTCATGTACGAGCCGCGCGGCCACGCCGCGATGAGCGGGGCGATCCTCCAGCCGCCCACCCGGCCCGACGCCGACTACGGCGTGCTGTTCATCGAGGTCTCCGGGCTGCTGCCGATGTGCGGCCACGGCACGATCGGCGTGGCGACCGTCCTGGTGGAGACCGGGATGGTGCCCGTGGTCGAGCCGGTCACCACGATCCGGCTCGACACGCCGGCCGGGCTCGTGGTGGCGTCCGTGGCGGTCGAGGACGGCGCGGCGACCTCGGTGACCATCCAGAACGTGCCCTCCTTCGCGTACGCGCTGGACCGCAAGGTCGAGGTGCCCGGCTTCGGGGAGATCGGCTACGACCTGGCCTTCGGCGGCAACTTCTACGCCTTCGTCGAGCTGGCCGAGCTGGGGCTGCCCTTCGACCGGGCCCGCGCCGGCGACCTGCTGTCGGCCGGGCTCGCGATCATGGACGCCGTCAACGAGCACGACCGCCCGGTCCACCCCGAGCGGCCCGACATCAACGGCTGCCACCACGTCTACCTGGCCGCTCCCGGCTCGACGGCGCAACTGTCCAGGCACGCCATGGCCATCCACCCCGGCTGGTTCGACCGCTCGCCGTGCGGCACCGGCACCAGCGCCCGCATGGCCCAGTTCCACGCCAGGGGCGAGCTGGCACTCGGCGACGACTTCGTCAACGAGTCGTTCATCGGGACCCGCTTCACCGGACGGCTGCTCGGCGAGACCACGGTCGGCCCGCTGCCCGCCGTGCTGCCCTCGATCACCGGCCGCGCCTGGGTCACCGGCACCTCGCAGTTCCACCTCGACCCGACCGACCCCTTCCCGGCGGGGTTCCTGCTGTGAGCCGTCCCGCCCAGGCACCCGGCCCGCGGGCGGGCGGCGCGAAGGGCACGCCGTGAGCGCCGACCTCGTCGTGGTCGGCGCCGGCGTGGTGGGCGCGGCCGGCGCGTACTTCGCCGCGCTGGCCGGGCTGCGCGTGGTGGTCGTCGAGCGCGGAGCCATCGCCGGGGGCACCTCCAGCGCGGGCGAGGGCAACCTGCTCGTGTCCGACAAGGAGGCCGGGCCCGAGCTCGACCTCGCGCTCTACTCCCAGCGGGTGTGGCGCGAGGACCTGGCCGAGCACGTCGGGCTGTGGGAGTTCGAGGCCAAGGGCGGGCTGGTCGTCGCGGCGTCCGGGCCCGGCCTGGCCTCGCTGCGCGAGCTGGGCGAGCACCAGCGCCGCCACGGCGTCGAGGTGCGCGACGTGGCGGAGGAGGAGCTGCGCGACTATGAGCCGCACCTCGCGCCCGGACTCGCCGGAGCCGCCTTCTACCCCCAGGACGCGCAGGTCCAGCCCATGCTGGTGGTCGCCCACCTGCTGCGCCTGGCCCGCGCGCACGGCGCCGAGGTGCGCACCCGCACCGGCGTCATCGGCTTCCTGCGCGACGGGAGCCGCGTGACCGGCGTGCGCACCACGGCCGGCGACCTGCCCGCGGGGGCGGTGCTCAACGCGACCGGCACGTGGGCCGGCGACGTCGCCGCCCTGGCCGGGGTGCACGTGCCCGTCCTGCCCCGGCGCGGGTTCGTGCTGGTCACCCAGCCCATGCCGCCCCGGACGATCCGCCACAAGGTCTACGCCGCCGAGTACGTCGGGGACGTGGCCAGCTCCGACGCCGCCCTGCAGACCTCGCCCGTCGTGGAGGGCACCGGCAGCGGCACGATCCTCATCGGCGCCTCCCGGGAGCGTGTCGGCTTCGACCGCACGTTCTCCCCGCAAGCGGCCGGCGCGCTGGCGGCCAAGGCGATCGCGCTGTTCCCGATGTTGCGGGACGTCCGGGCCATGCGCACGTACCTGGGCTTCCGGCCGTACTGCCCGGACCATCTGCCGGTGATCGGGCCCGACCCGCGCGCGCCCGGGCTGTGGCACGCCTGCGGGCACGAGGGCGCCGGCATCGGACTGTCCGCGGGCACCGGCAAGCTCGTCGCCCAGGCGCTCACCGGCCGCACCCCGGACCTCGACCTCAAGCCGTTCGCCCCCGACCGCTTCCCCACCCCCGACCACATTCCCGGCACCGAGTTTCCCGGCACCGGGTCCGCCGCGACCGGGGAGGGGCCCCGATGACCCACCAGATGACCTTCCGCGGCGAGAGCGTCCCCGCCGAGCCCGGCCAGAGCGTCGGGGCCGCCCTGGTCGCGGCCGGCGTCCTCGACTGGCGCACCACCCGCGAGGCCGGCCGGCCGCGCGGCCTGTTCTGCGGCATCGGCATCTGCTTCGACTGCCTCATCACCGTCGACGGTGTCCCCGACCTGCGCGCCTGCCTGGTCCCGGCGCGCGACGGCATGCGCCTCGGCGACGACGCCCCCGCAGACGGCGGGCCGGGAGGTCCACATGCGTGAGACGCACGACGTCGCCGTGGTCGGCGCGGGCCCGGCGGGGCTGGCCGCCGCCGTCGAGGCCGCCGAGGCCGGGCTGGACGTGGCCCTCGTGGACGGCGCCCGCCAGCCGGGCGGCCAGTTCTGGCGGCACTACGACGAACGCCACGCCCGCCCCGAGGACGCCGCCGGGCACCACGACTGGCCGGTCTTCACCCGGCTGCGCGACCGGCTGCGCGCCCTGACCGCCGCCGGACGGGTCCGCTACCTGCCCGGCCACCAGGTCTGGCTGGCGACCCGCGACGGCGCGGGCACGTTCACGCTGCGCACCACGCCCACAGTCCCCGAGGAGGGGGCCGCCGGCACGACGGTGACCGCCCGCGCGCTGATCCTGTGCCCCGGCGGCTACGACAGGCAGCTGCCCGTGCCCGGCTGGGACCTGCCCGGCGTGATGGCCGCCGGGGGAGTGCAGGCCCTGCTCAAGGGGCAGCGCACGCTCGCGGGCCGCCGCGCGGTCGTCGCCGGGACCGGGCCGTTCCTGCTGCCGGTCGCCACCGGCCTGGCCGCGGCCGGGGCGCGGGTGGCGGCGGTCGCCGAGGCCAACGCCACGCTCGGCTGGCTGCGCGACCTGCGCGGCGCCGCGTCCGTGCCGGCCAAGGGGCTGGAGGCGCTGCAGTACGCCGCGCTGATGGCCCGTCACCGTGTTCCGTACCGCACCGGGACCGTGGTCACCGAGATCCTGGGGGAGAACCGGGTCGAGGCGGTCCGGCTCGCCCGGCTCGGCCGCGACGGCCGCCCGGCCGGGCCGGCCCGTGAGATCCCCGCCGACCTCGTCGCGCTCGGCTGGGGCTTCACGCCGTCCCTCGAACTGCCGCTCATGCTCGGCGCGGACACCAGGAAGGACGTCGACGGCTCGCTCGTCGTGACCGTGGACGCCTTCCAGCGCACCGGCGTCCCCGGCCTGTACGTCGCGGGCGAGGCGACCGGCGTCGGCGGCGCCGTGCTGGCCCGGCAGGAGGGCCGGCTGAGCGCCCTGGCCCTGGTCCGTACGCTGGGCCGCCGGGCCGACCCGGCGCTCATGGGCCGGTTGCGCCGGTCGATCGCCCGCGGGCGGCGCTTCGCCGCGGCCATGCACCGGACCTACCCCGTGCCGCGCGCCTGGACGTCCTGGCTGCGGGACGAGACGCTGGTCTGCCGCTGCGAGGAGGTCTCCTACGGCGACCTCCGCCGCGCCCACGACGACCTGGGCGCCGACGACCCGCGCACGCTGAAGATGCTGGCCAGGCCGGGCATGGGCTGGTGCCAGGGACGGGTGTGCGGGTTCGCCACCGCCGGCGTCGCGGCCTGCCTGAGCCGCCGCGAGAGCACGGCCGGCGACCTGCGCCCGCTGTCCACCCGGAGCCTGGCGGCCCCGGTGTCCCTGGGCGAGCTGGCCGCGCTCGCCGACGAAACCCCTGACGAGAACGACGAAAGAGGACGAGACCGTGAGTGACGTGCTGAGCGTCGACCCGCGTACCGGACAGGCCCGCGAGCGCGTCGCGGCGGAGTCGACGCCGCAGGACGTGGACCGCGCCGTGCGCGCCGCTGCCGCCGCCGCCCCCGCGCTGGCCGACCGGTCCGTACGCGCCGACCTGCTGCGTACCGCAGCCGCGCTGCTGGAGGAGGGCGGCGAGGAGATCATCGTGACCGCCGACGCGGAGACGGCGCTCGGCCGGGTCCGCCTCACCGGCGAGCTGGCCCGCACCTGCTACCAGCTGCGGGCCTTCGCCGACGTGGCCGAGTCGGGCGCCTTCCTGGACGTGATCATCGACCACGCCGACCCGGCCGCCCGCCCGGCCCCCCGCCCCGACCTGCGGCGCTACAAGGTGCCGCTGGGCGTGGTCGCGGTGTTCGCGGCGAGCAACTTCCCGCTGGCCTTCAGCGTGCCGGGCGGCGACACCGCCAGCGCGCTGGCCGCCGGCTGCCCGGTCGTCGTCAAGGCGCATCCGGACCATCCGGCGACCAGCGTCCTGACCGCCCGCGCGCTGCGCGCCGCCGCGGCGAAGGCCGGTCTGCCGGCCGACGTCGTGGGCCTGGTCCACGGCTTCGCGGCGGGCCCGGAGCTGGTCCGGCACCCGATGACCGCCGCCGTCGGCTTCACCGGCTCGGTACGCGGCGGGCGGGCGCTGCACGACCTGGCCGCCGCGCGTCCGCGGCCGATCCCGTTCCACGGCGAGCTGGGCAGCCTCAACCCGGTCGTGGTGACCGAGCGGGCCGCCGCGACCAGGGCGGCCGAGATCGGCGCCGGCCTGGCCGCCTCCTACACCCAGGGCCTCGGCCAGTTCTGCGTCAAGCCGGGCCTGGTCCTGCTGCCCGCCGGCCCGGCGGGCGACGCGGTGCTCGACGCCGTGGTCACGGCCACCGTGCCCGCCGGACCGCTGCTCGACCCGCGCATGCGGGCGGCCTTCCTGGACGGCGTGCGCTCCCGCGCCCAGCTGCCCGGCGTCACGCAGGCGCTGGCCGCGGGCGAGGACGACGCTGCGCCGCTGGCCGTCCGGCCGGGCGTGCTGACCGTGGCGGCCGAGCGGCTCGCGGACGGGGACGTCCACGCCGAGCTGCTGGAGGAGTGCTTCGGACCGGTCACCGTGGTGGCCCGGTACGGCTCGGAGTCCGAGCGGGACGCCGTGCTCGGCGCGCTGCCCGGCAACCTCACCGCGACCGCGCACCTGGGGGCCGACGAGCGCGAGGGCGCGGCGGCCGGCCTGGTGGCCAGGCTCGCCGGGCTGGCCGGGCGGGTCGTCGTGGACGGCTGGCCCACGGGCGTGTCGGTCGCGCCCGCGATGCAGCACGGCGGGCCGTACCCGGCCTCGACCAGCACCTCGACCTCGGTCGGCGGCACCGCGATCGAGCGCTGGCTGCGCCCGGTGTGCTTCCAGGACACCCCCGACCCCCTCCTGCCGCCGGAGCTGCGCGAGGCCAACCCGCTCGGCGTCCCCCGGACGGTGGACGGAGTCGCCTGACTTTTTATCTACACTTGTAGACGATCTGGGGCTATATTGCTCGTGTGTCCACCACCGATGCCACGGTCGTGGCCGTCACCGGCGAGGTCCCCGCGGCCTCGCTGGGCGCGGTCCTGCCGCACGAGCACCTGCTGAGCGACTTCGCCCCGCCCGACGACACGCCCGAGTCCTGGGCGCGCACCGGCCGTACCCGTCCCACGGCGGCCGGCGCCCTGTGGCTCTACCGCGCGCCGCTGACGATGGACCTGCTCGGCGAGGTCGGCATGGGCGCCGTCAACCGGGACGACCTGCTGCTCGGCGACGCGGGCCTGGCCGCCGCCGAGCTGGCCGCGTTCCGGGAGGCCGGTGGCGGCACGGTGGTGGACCTCACGACCGACGGGCTCGGCCGCGACCCGGCCGGGCTGCGCAGGCTCGCCGAGGAGACGGGCGTGACCGTCGTCATGGGCTGCGGCCGGGCCGCCGCCGGGCCGGCCGAGGAGCTGACCGAGGAGCTGGTCCGCGACCTCACCGAGGGAGTGGACGGCGTGCGGGCCGGCATCATCGGCGAGCTGGCCGCGCTCGACCCCGGCGTGCCCGCCGAGCGCGCGCTCCTGGTCGCCGCGGCTCGCGCGGCGGCGGCCACCGGCGCCGCCGTCTCGCTGGCCCGCAACGAGGACGCGGCCGTCCAGCAGCGCGTGCTCGACCTGCTCGCCGAGGAGGGGGCGGACCTCGCGCGGGTGGCCGTCGGGCACTGCGACGCGCTCTCCCCGCGGCCCGACGACCTCGAACCGCTGCTCGAACGCGGCGTCTTCGTGCAGTTCGACCGGCTCGGCAGGCTGCCCACCGCGCTCAGCGTCTCCGACGACCAGGACGTCGCCGCGGCCGTGCTCGAACTCGCCCGCCGCGGCCACGCCGGACGCCTCCTGCTCTCGCAGGGCGTACGGGCCAAGTCGCAGCTCCTCGCCTACGGCGGCGGCGGTTACGCCTTCGTCCTGCGGCAGTTCGTGCCGTACCTGAGGATGCTCGGCGCCGACGACGAGCTGATCGAGACCGTCACCGTGCGCAACCCGCGGCGGCTGCTCACGCTCCGGACCGAGGAGGCGGGCTCGTGAGCCGCTACCCCTTCCCCATCCCCGACCTGGCCGGGCAGGCGCTCACCGTCGCCGGCCCGGTGGACCCGGCGCTGCTCGGGCAGACGTCCATGCACGAGCACATCTTCATCGACCTGCGCAGGCCCGCCCGGTCCCGCCGGCCCGGCGAGGACGCCCCGGCGGCGGCCGAGCCGCTCACCCTGGCCAACCTCGCCCGTACCCGCCACGGCGGGCCGAACGCCGACAACGACCTGCTGGGCGACTTCGACGAGATGCTCGCCGAGACCCTCGCCTTCGCCCACGGCGGCGGGCGCACCATGGTCGAGGTCTCGCCCATCGGCCTCGGCCGCGACCCCGAGGCGCTGCTGCGGCTGTCCCGGGCCAGCGGGATGCACATCGTCATGGGCGGCGGCTGGTACACCCCGGCCTTCCATCCGGCCGACATGGACGAGCGCACCGTCGACGAGCTGGCCGACGTCATCGTGCGCGACGTCGTGCTCGGGGCCGACGGCACCGGCGTACGTACGGGCATCATCGGCGAGGTCGGCGCGGAGTCGGTGCCGCTGACCGGCGGCGAGCTCAAGAGCGTACGGGCCGCCGGGCGGGCCGCCCGCGTCACCGGCGCGCCGGTCACCTTCCACGTCGGCGGCGTCGGCGAGGAGAAGTTCCGGGTGCTCGACATCCTCCAGGAGGAGGGCGTCGCGCCCGGCAACGTCGTCCTGGGCCACTGCATGGACGTCCTGTCCGGGCCCGAGTTCGCCGAGCGGCTGCTGGCCCGCGGCGTCTTCGTCGAGTTCGACTTCCTGGCCGCGCCGGGCAGCCCGTGGGGGCACCTCGTCCTGGGCAGCGACCACAAGGTCCTGCGCGGCATCGCCGACCTGGTCGAACGGGGCTACGCGGGCCAGATCGTGCTCGGCCACGACGTGTGCCAGAAGATCCAGCTCAAGAGGTACGGCGGCAAGGGCTACGACTACATCCCGCGGCACTTCCTGCCCGCCCTGCGCCGCCTCGGCGTCAGCCCCGAGGCCATCCACATGATCATGGTCGAGAACCCGGCACGGGCGCTCGCCTTCGCAGAACCGCAGTGACCAGGAGAACCATGCCCCCCATCCCTGTGCCCCCCACTCCTGTGCCGTTCGACCCGGCGCTGGCCTTGGTCCTGGACGGCATGCCCCGGCCGGACGGCCCCGCCCCCACCCTTGAGACCATCCCCCTGATGCGCGCCGCCGGCGCGGCCATGCCCATGCCGCCGGTCGCCGAGGTGATCGGCGGCCGCGAGATCGACGCCGAGGAGCTGCTCGTCCCCGGCCCGGCCGGCGCGCCGGACCTGGAGGTCACGGTGCTGCGCCCGCGCCGCCTGCGGGCCCCGGTCCCCGGGCTGTACAACATTCACGGCGGCGGCATGATCAGCGGCCACCGGACCATGGACACGCCGCGCCTGGTCGCGCTCGTCGAGGAACTGGGCGTCGTCGCCGTCAACGTCGAGTACCGCCTGGCCCCCGAGCACCCACACCCGGCGCCGGTCGAGGACTGCTACGCCGGGCTGGCCTGGATGTCGCGGCACGCCGCCGAGCTCGGCGTGGACCCCGGGCGCGTGGTGGTCATGGGCGGCAGCGCCGGCGGCGGCCTGGCGGCCGGGGTCGCCCTGCTGGCCCGCGACCGCGGCGGCCCCGGCCTGGCCGGGCAGCTCCTGCTGTGCCCGATGCTGGACGACCTCAACACCACCGTCTCCAGCCACCAGTACGACGGCCTCGGCACCTGGCCGCGCGCCCTGAACCTGCTGGGCTGGCGGGCCCTGCTCGGCGAGCGGGCCGGCGATCCGGACGCCGACGTGCCCGGTCACGCGGCCCCGGCGCGGGCGGCCGACCTGTCGGGGCTGCCGCCCGCGTTCATCGAGGCGGGGGCCGCCGAGCTGTTCCGCGACGAGGACGTCGCGTACGCCACGCGGATCTGGGCGGCCGGCGGGCAGGCCGAGCTGCACATCTGGAACGGCGCCTTCCACGG
This sequence comes from Nonomuraea sp. NPDC005692, assembly GCF_040631115.1. Classification (NCBI taxonomy): domain Bacteria; kingdom Bacillati; phylum Actinomycetota; class Actinomycetes; order Streptosporangiales; family Streptosporangiaceae; genus Nonomuraea; species Nonomuraea sp. NPDC005692. The sequence goes on from NZ_JBEXYU010000023.1 coordinate 163,701, forward strand.
GTTCGACATCTTCGCGCCGGACCACGAGATCACCCGCGCCGCCCTCGCCACCCGCCTCTCCTGGCTCCACCGCACCCTGACCCCCTGACCCCACCACCCCCACCCATCGGCCCCCCGCGTCATGCGGCGGAGGGGTCAGATGGCCAGGATGCGTTGTAGCCAGGAGTGTTTGGTTTCCAGGGCGGCGCGGGAGACGCGGGCGCCGGGGGTGCCCGCGAAGCCGTGGTGGCCCCCGGCCCACACGTGCAGTTCGGCCTGCCCGCCGGTCGCCCAGATGCGGCCGGCGAACTCGACCGCCTCGTCCCGGAACACCTCGGCCGCACCGACCTCGATGAAGACCGGCGGCAGCCCCGACAGGTCGGCCGCCCGCGCCGGGACCTCGTGCGGCAGCACGTCCGGGCCGCCCCGACGGTCGCCGAGCAGGGCGGTCCAGGCGGTGTCGTTGTTGTTGCGGTCCCAGGCGCCGATGCCGTCGTACTGGAGGCTCGACACGGTCGAGTTCCGGTCGTCGATCATGGGCGCGCCGACGTAGAGCCCGGCGGCGGCCGGGCCGTTCCGGTCGCGGGCCATGATGCCGACGGACGCGGTGAGCCCGCCGCCCGCGCTGAAGCCGGACACGAGCAGCCGCCCCGGATCGAACCCCAGCTCCTCGGCGTGCCCGGCGGTCCAGACGAAGCCCGCGTAGCAGTCCTCGGCCGCCGCCGGGGCCGGGTGCTCCGGCGCGAGCCGGTACTCGACCGTCACCCCGACCATGCCGTGCTCCAGAGCCGCCTGGATCAGGCCCTCGATGCCGAAGAAGCGGGTGCCGAGGATCATGCCGCCGCCGTGGATCTCGTACACGGCGGCCGCGCCGGGCGCGGGCCCGCCCTTGGGACGTACGACCGTGAGGGTGACGTCGGGGGCGCCCTCGGGGCCGGGCACGTCCACGTCCCACCACTCGACGGGACGGCCGGCGACGATCGCCTCCATGGGCGGGATGAGATCGGCGAAGATCTCGCGGTTGCGCTGGATGGTGTCCGCGCGCAGCGGAACGCTCTCGACCGCCGCCAGGAACGCCGCGAGACCTTCCGCCAGCTCAGGGTCGTAGGGAACGGGGACGTAGCTCATCGTGCCGCCTCTCGGAGCCGAACGGACGGCTTAAAGTCTACGAGCGTAGAAGCGGTCTGTCCTGATATACACGGGTACGCGATCAGTCCGACCATGTCCCCAAGGAGAAGACCATGGTGAAGAGACTTCTCGAAGCGACCCCGTTACGCGCGGGGGTCGTCGCCGCCGTCGCACTGACCGGCACGCTGCTGACCTCCGCCCCGGCCGGCGCCGCCACGGCGGGTCTCCAGGCCGCCGCCGCCCAGACCTCCTCGGCCGTCCAGGAGGCCGCCTCCCGTCCGGCCAACGGCCGGATCGTCTACGACCGTCTCAGTGGCGGCCGCGGCATACTCAAGATCAAGAACGGCACGTCGAAGGACGGCGTCGTCACCATCGTCAAGGGCCGGACCAAGGCGGTCAGCGTCTACGTCCGCGCGCGCTCCACGGCCCGCATCCGGGACGTCAGGGACGGCACGTACCGCATCTTCTTCACCACCGGCTACCGGTTCAGCACGTCGAAGGGCCGCTTCACCAGGGGCGCGACGTACCAGAAGTTCAACGACCGGCTGCGTTTCCGCACGACCTCGACGCAGTACACCATCTGGACCCTGACCCTGAACCCGATCAGGGGCGGCAACGCCCGCACCAGCCCCGTGAACCCGAAGGACTTCCCCTGATCCGGGCCTGAGCGGGCGCGCCTCCCGGTCAGTCCTTGCCGGAACCGGCGAATCCACCGAAAAAGCTGAGAACGCGGTCGACCTGGACGTACACCCGGGGCGGCAGGTGCGGCAGCACCCGGGAGTGCCGCTGGCCGAGCAGCGCGATGAACTCGACCGGCGAGAGGTCGATGTAGCGCGTCAGGTTCTCGTACCACTGGGCGCTGAGCCGGGCCGACTTCTGGTGCGGACGGATCGCCTTGCGGCGTTCGCGGTCGTAGCGGGCCAGGGCGGCCGGGAGCTCCGGCTCCTGGTTCAGCGCGTTGACCAGGAAGGCGGCGTCCCCGAAGGCAAGGGCGGTGCCCGCGCCGATGGAGTAGTGGGTGGTGTGCGCGGCGTCCCCGAGCAGGACGAGGTCGTCGTGGTACCACGTGCGGTTGGTCAGCGTGCGGAAGTTCAGCCAGTACGCGCTGCCGTCGGTGTGCGCCCGTCCGATCAGCGGATGGCCGTCCAGGACGTCGGCGAAGATCTTCTCCAGCAGCGCCAGGCCGTCGGCCTCGGCGGCCTGGTCGAGGCCGAGCCCCTTCCAGGTCTCGGGGGAGCACTCGACGACGCACGTGCTGTGGTCCCCGCTGTAGACGTAGCAGTAGCACCAGATCCAGCCGTGCGGGGTCTCGGTGAAGGCGAAGGTGAAGGCGTCGAAGACCTTCGTGGTGCCGAGCCAGATGTAGTGGTTGCGGCCGACCGCGATCTCGGTGCCGAAATGGTCGGCGTGCGGCTCGCGCAGCGTGCTGTTGATGCCGTCGCCGGCCACGACCAGGTCGGCGTCGAGCTCTTCGCGGGAGGCGATCTCGCGGCCGTGCTCGACGCGCACGCCCAGGGAGCGGGCGCGGTCGGCGAGGATGTCGAGCAGGCGGTGGCGGCAGATGCCGAAGCCCTCGTCCGACTCCGTGAGCGTCACCGTCGCGCGGTCCTGGACGTGGGTGACCCAGCTGTCCCAGCGGATCGAGTTCTCCCGGATGGCGTCCGCCGACTCGGGGTCGGCGGCGCGCAGGTTCTTGAGCAGGTCGTCCCAGTAGGTCACGCCCCAGCCGTAGGTGGTGCCGGCCGGGTTGCGCTCGTAGACGGTGACCTCGTGGGACGGGTCGACCCGCTTCATCAGGATCGAGAAGTACAGATTGGCGGGCCCACCGCCGACGCAGGCGACCTTCACACTAGCTCCCCTAGCGACAGAAAGTAATCAATTCAGCACAGAGAGTATCAGAGGGTCTGTGCGAGGGGAGAAGGCACGCCCGCCGGACGGTCAGGCCGCCGCCCGCGCCGTACCGCGCAGGCCGAGGGTGAGGCTGCCGGCCAGCAGCACGACGCCGGACAGCACCCCGCTGACGACCGGCACCCACGCCACCGCGGGCGTGGCGGCCAGGACGAGCCCGCCGGCGCCGAGCAGCGTGAGCGCGACGCCCGGCACGGCGATGCTCCAGTCCTTCCAGATGGGCGCCAGCGCGACGAAGTGCACGCCCACCACGAACGCCACCCACGCCACGTTCCCCTCCTCAGGACGCCCGAGCGCGGCCAGCACCCGCAGCCCGCCGAACAGCAGGACCGCCTCGACCACGACCACGGCCAGGTAGCCGGGCCCGAACATGCCCCGCCGGCCGGCCGGGGCGGGACGTTCCGCGCGCACGGCACGGAACCACATCGCCAGCACGGCCGCCGCCGCCAGGCACGCGACGGCCCGCAGCAGGTTCGCGGTCACGGGGCCGAGGGGGCCGTGCGCGTTGACGACGACGAACACCGCGCCGAACACCGCGCCGACCAGCAATCCAGTCATTTTCTGCATGACGTCCATAGAAGCGCCCGCCGCGGCCCGCCCGCACGGGTGCTGGGACGAGGACGGGGTAGCCCTGGCCCTACCTCACCACGCCGCGCAGGTAGGCCAGCACCGCCAGCACCCGCCGGTTGTCGTCGTCGGTCGCGGGCAGGTCGAGCTTGGCGAACACGGAGGCCACGTGCTTGCCGACGGCCGCCTCCGTGATCGACAGGGCACGGGCCACGGCGCTGTTGGAACGGCCCTCGGCGATCAGCGCCAGCACCTCCCGCTCCCGGGGCGAGAGCCGGTAGGCCGGCTCGGTGACCTCCCTGGCCCGCGCCCACGACAGCTCGAACAGGTCGATGAGGGTGGCGATCAACCCCTGCTGCCTGATCATCAAGGCGCCCGGCGTGTAGGCGATCGGGGTGATCCGGACGAACGCCACGGAGCGGTCGAAGATGAGCAGCTGCTGGATGGGCTCGTCGATGACCCGGTGCAGGTCGCCGGCGGCGTGCAGCTCTTTGATGCGGGCGGCCTTGCGCGGGTCGTCCAGCACGCTCGAATGGACGATCGTGCGCATCGCCAGGCCCTCGCGCAGGGCGTCCAGCACGGTACGCCTGCTGCGCTGCTCGTCCCGGCCCTGCTCGCGCGAGCCCACCGGGTGCATGGCCCGCAGCTCGGCCGACGACCGGGTGGCGCGCAGGATCTGCCGGCGGACGAGCTCGGGGTCCTCCAGCCGCTCGACGTCGACGGGGATGCCGCGCAGCTCGCCGACCACCTCTTCCAGGCGGCGGGCGAGGTGGTCAAGCGACTGGCTCTCGGTCACCGCTCCTCCTCCGCACGCGCAGCCCATTCTCCCCGCCCTGCGAAGGGATGCCCAAATCGGCGAAGGGGCGCCGTCCGGCTGGACGGCGCCCCGGTTCGCGGGACCGCTGGGCGGCGCTGATCAGTCGCGCGGGTCCCAGCCGTCGGTGTCCACGTCCAGGTCCAGCTCGTCGGCGATGTCGCCCCAGTCGGCGAACTTGAAGTTGGTGTTCTCCCGGTCCGCCGTGGCCGGCGTGTTCACGCCGTCGTGGCCGATGAACATGCCCTCGTCGAACTCGCCCAGCGGCACGTTGAGCACGGTAGAGCCGTCGCTCACCTCCGAGCCGTCGATGCCGTTCGCCTCACCGATCCGGAACTGGCCGAGGTAGGCGTTGGAGCCCTCCCTGCGGTAGACGGCGAAGGTGTTGTCGCCCTGGCTGGAGGCCAGCAGGTAGCCCTTGCCGTCCTCGCGGTAGTAGATGGTCAGGCCCTCGGCGTCCGCGGTGAGGTGCGTGCCGCCGTAGCCGGGGTCGGCGCCGGGGGTGCACTCCTCGGTCGCGGGGTCGTAGGTGCCCGGGACGCCGTACTCGCGGACCTTGTCCACCAGGACGGGCGTGCCGGTGAGGTCGGCGCGCATCCGCCAGATGCCGACGTCCTCCTGGGCGGCGTAGAGCACGTCCCGCTGCTGGTCCACGACCATGCCCTCGACCTGCGCCTGCTCGTCCGGCTCAAGGCAGGGGGACCAGGTCTGGCCGTTCGGCAGGGTGAAGGAGCCCGGCAGGGTCAGCGTCCGCACGAGCTGGTAGCCGATCTTGCCGCCCGGCTTGGCGAGCAGCTTGACCAGGCCGACCGAGGTCTTGTGCCGGCGGCTGACCAGCGCGTACGTGCCGGTGGAGTCCTTCCAGGCGGCCAGGCCGTAGGCCGTCTCGGCGTCGTTGACCTGCTGCTGCGTCGTGCTGAACACGAACGGCGCGGCCGGGTCGGTCACGTCGGTGAGGTGGCCGTGCGAGATGGCGTAGATGCGCAGCGTGTCCCGGCCGCGGTCGGAGACGATCGCCAGGTCCCTGCCGCCGAAGCCGTAGGCGACGTCGACGTTGTTGAAGCGGCCTGCCTCGTCGTCGGGCCCGGGGGCGGCGGGCGCCGGCAGATGCTGGAGCTGCTGCCCGTCGAGGTCGTAGACGTACAGGCCGCCCTTCTTGGCGGTGGCGATCACCACGCTGTCCTCGGAGTCGGACGGGTCGACCCAGATCGCGGGGTCGTCGCCGTTGGCGTCGCCGCCGGCCTCGTCGTCGTACAGGGAGGGGGTCTCGACTTCGGGGTACACGGTCGCCACGCCGGCACCGGCCGCGGGGACGGCGATCCCGCCCAACACGGTCAACATCAGGGCTGCCAGGGAGAGCCTGGACAGGGGACGCATTGCGCCTCCTCGTTCGGGGTGTTGATGTTGTCCCAAAAGGTAACGACCAGTTTACAAGAAATCAATAGGTCGTCCTTATGTCAGGACATTAGGTGTTGCATGGATGCCAGGGCATGCCGGAGCGCCCGGCCGGGGATCCTCCCGGCCGGGCTGTGCGACGGCCCGCGCTAGCTGCGGTTGACGCGCCAGAAGTCCGACATGGCCTGGCGGTTCTGCAGGTCGCCGAGCAGGCCCTTGGGGTCGGTGTGGAAGAGCTGGCCCTGCCAGTCCGACAGGCCCGGCGGGGTGACCATCGGCTTGACCGTGCTGTTGCCCGAGACGCCGCCCTCGCCGATCTCGTGCTTGACGCCCTCCTCGGTCATGATGAAGTGCACGAACAGCTTGGCCGCGTTGGGGTGCTTGCTCTTGGTGGCGATCGCCGCGTACTTGGGGTAGCTGAAGCCGGTGAAGGGGGTCATCCCCTCGCAGGCGGCCTGGTGGTAGCCCTTGTCCTCGTTGTTGCGGAACTTCGAGATCGACATGAAGCCGATCTTCTTGTCCGTGGCGGCCGGCGCGCCCACCGCGGCGGAGATGTCCTCGTCGGAGCCGGTCAGCACCGGCTTGTTGAGCGACAGGCGCTTGATCCACTCCTGCGCGGCGCTCTTCTCCTCGGTCTTCAGCGGCTTGCCGTACTTGGCCTGGTAGGCCTGTTCGAGCGCCTGGTTGCCGTACGCGTCGAGCTGGGTGAAGAACGACAGCACGGTCGGCTTGCCCAGCGGGTCCTGCATCACCAGCTTGCCGGACCACTCCGGATCGGTCAGGTCCCAGACGTTCTTCACCGGGCAGCCGCCGGGGGAGAGCTTGGTGTTGTAGCCGAAGACCGTCGCCTTGGAGAGCGCGAGCAGCGGGTTCTGGTTCTCGGCGGGGATCTGGTCCTTCAGGTCGCCGGGGATCCACGTCTGGGTGACGCCCTGCGGCGCCAGCTGGCCGACCAGGACGCCGCCGTCCTCGTACATGGCCGCGTCGATGGTGACGTTGTCGGCGGCGTGCTCCCTGGTCATCTTCTCGGCCGTCTGCGGGGTGTCCGACTTGACCCCCTCCATGGCGATGCCGTACTTCGCGGTGAACGCCTTGGCCACTTCCTCGATGTCGCCGCTGGAGTCGTAGACCAGGACGCTGCCTTCCTTCTTCGCCGCGGCGACCAGCGCCTCCAGGTCGAAGTTCGCATCGAGCGAGGGGCCGGGCAGCGCCTTGGCCGTCGCCGCCGCCGACGGTCCTCCGCCTGCGGTGGAGGGCGCGCACGCCACTGCGGCGGTCGCCAGCAACGCCATGGAGATGATCTTCCCGGTACGCCTCATGATGGCGTCACTCCTCTTGCCTCTCGGGTACGCAAGGCGCCGCGCCAGCCCCGACCGGCGCCATTGTGTGCTCACGATGAACGTCACGTGAATAATTTGTCAAGACATTCTTACGTGGAGCTCCGGTCACGGCCCCGCGTCCCAGCTACGACAGTTCATCCTTATGTCAGGACAAAGTCTTGACTGTTCATCTCTTGTTCATCTAGAACTGGAGGCCCCCCTGGATGAGGAGCGATCATGCGTGTGGGTCTGCTGGGCCTTGGACGTATAGGCATGTTCCATGCCACCACCCTGTCCACCTTGGTTGACGAGCTCGTCGTGTCCGACGTGGACACGGCGAGGGCGGAGGAGGTGGCCCGGCGGCTCGGCGCCCGGACCGGCGATCCCTTCGACGCGGACGCGGTGGTGCTCGCGACGCCGACCTCCGCCCACGCCGAGGGCCTGCTGAGGGCGTGCGAGCGGGGAGTGCCGGCGTTCTGCGAGAAACCGGCCGCGCCGACCGTCAAGGAGACGTTACGGGTGGCCGAGGCCGTCGAACGGGCCGGGATCGGCGTGCACATCGGCTTCCAGCGCCGCTTCGACGCCGGCTACCAGGCCGCCCGCGAGGCGCTGCTGGCGGGCGAGCTCGGCGAACTGCACCGCGTGCACATGCTGACCGGCGACCCCGCGCCGCCGCCCGCCGAGTACGTCGCCCAGTCCGGCGGCATCTTCCGCGACTGCCACATCCACGACTTCGACATCCTGCGCTGGGTCACCGGCCGCGAGGCGGACACGGTGCAGGCGGTCGGCGCCAACCGCGGCGAGCCGTACTTCGCCGCCGCCGGGGACGTCGACACCAGCGCCGCCCTGATCGTCATGGACGACGGCACGCTGGTCACCCTGCAGGGCTCCCGTTACAACGGCGCCGGCTACGACGTGCGCATGGAGCTGGCCGGCACCCTGGGCACCCGCGCCGTCGGGCTCGGCGACCGCGCCCCGTTGCGCTCGGCCGAGGGCCTGAGCCCGGACGGGCCGCCGTGGCCGGACTTCCAGACCAGGTTCGAGGCCGCCTACGTCGCCGAGATGGGCGCGTTCCTGTCGATGGCCAGGGGCGAGAGCGAGAGCCCCTGCACCGTCCGCGACGCCCTGGCCGCCCTCTACCTGGCCGAGGCCGCCGACCTGGCGCGCCGCGAGGGCCGTCCGGTGCGCGTGCTGGAGGTGGCCAAGTGAGGATCGCCGCCGCACCCATCTCGTGGGGCGTGTGCGAGGTGCCCGGATGGGGACACCAGCTCACCGCCGACCGGGTGCTCGCCGAGATGGCCGGGCTCGGCCTGACCGCCACCGAGCTGGGCCCCGAGGGATTCCTGCCCGCCGACCGCGACCTGCTCGGCCGGTACGGGCTGCGCGCGGTGGGCGGATTCGTCCCCGCGGTCCTGCACGACCCCGCCCACGACCCGCTGCCCGCCCTCCGCGCCACCTGGGACGCCTTCGACCCGGACGTGGTCGTCGTGCTGGCCGCCGCCACCGGCGCCGACGGCTACGACGCCCGTCCCGAGCTGGACGACACCGGCTGGCGCACCCTGCTCGGCAACCTCGACCGCGCCTTCCACGAGGCCAAGGGCGACGGCCGCGCGCTCACCCTGCACCCCCACGTCGGCACCATGGTCGAGACCGGCCAGGAGGTGGACCGGGTGCTCGGCGGCAGCGCCGTCCCGCTCTGCCTGGACACCGGCCACCTGCTCATCGGCGGCGGCGACCCGCTCGACCTGGTCACCCGCGTCCCCGAGCGGATCGCCCACGTGCACCTGAAGGACGTCGACGCCGCGCTCGCCGCCCGCGTCCGGGCCGGCGAGCTGACCTACACCGACGCCGTCCGCGCCGGGATCTACCGCCGGCTCGGCCGCGGCGACGTGGACGTCCGGGGCATCGTCGAACGCCTGACCGCCGCCGGCTACGACGGCTGGTACGTCATGGAGCAGGACGTCGTCCTCGACGCCGAGCCCCCGGCGGGCGCTGGCCCGGCCGACGACGTGCGGGCGGGCGTGGCGTTCCTGCGGGGCCTGGCGTGAGCGCCCTCGACGTGCTGACGATGGGCCGGGTCGGCGTGGACGTCTACCCGCTCCAGAGCGGCGTGTCGCTGCGGCACGTGGAGACGTTCGGCAAGTACCTGGGCGGCAGCCCCACCAACGTGGCCGTGGCCGCCGCCCGCCTGGGCCGCTCCAGCGCGGTGATCACGCGGACCGGCGACGACCCGTTCGGCGCGTTCGTCCGCGACGCGCTGCGCTCCTACGGCGTGGACGACCGCCTGGTCGGCGCCGCGCCCGGCCGGCCGACGCCGGTCACGTTCTGCGAGATCAGGCCGCCGGACGACTTCCCGCTCTACTTCTACCGCCAGGACGCGCCCGACCTGGAGATCGCGCCCGGCGACCTCGACCTGGCGGCCGTCACCGAGGCGCGGCTGTTCTGGGCCACCGTGACCGGCCTGTCGGCCGAGCCGTCCCACGCCGCCCACCTGGCCGCCTGGCAGGCCCGCGGGCGCGCCCGGCACACCGTGCTCGACCTGGACTACCGGCCCATGTTCTGGGCCGACGCGGCCACCGCCGGCAAGCGGGTGCGGGAGGCGCTCGCGCACGTCACCGTCGCGGCCGGCAACCTCGACGAGGTCGAGGTGGCCACCGGCACCCGCGACCCGCGCGCGGCCGGGGAGGCCCTGCTGGCCGCGGGCGTCGAGCTGGCCATCGTCAAACAGGGCCCGGACGGCGTGCTCGGCATGACCGCCACGGAGACCGTACGGGTGCCGCCCGTCCCGGTCGAGGTGGTCAACGGGCTCGGCGCCGGCGACGCCTTCGGCGGCGCGCTCTGCCACGGCCTGCTCGAAGGCTGGCCGCTGGAACGCACTCTGCGCTTCGCCAACGCCGCGGGCGCGATCGTCGCCGGACGCCTGGCCTGCGCGCCCGCGATGCCCACGGCGGACGAGGTCGAGGCCGTCCTGTCCGCCACCCTCTCGGAAGGAGCCGTCACGCATGCGTGAGCAGGACTACCGCCGGCTGCTCGACCAGCGCGCCTGGCAGCCGGAGCGCGTCGCCGAGGCGGCGGCCGCCCGCCGGCGCCGGCCACTCAGGAACGGCAGGGAGCAGCTGCTCATCATCGCGGCCGACCATCCGGCCCGCGGCGCCCTCGGCGTGGCCGGCCACCCGATGGCCATGCGCAGCCGCGCCGACCTGCTCGACCGGCTCATGACCGCCCTGGCCAGGCCCGGCGTGGACGGCCTGCTGGCCACCCCCGACATCGTCGAGGACCTGCTGCTGCTCGGCGCGCTCGACGACAAGATCGTCATCGGCTCGATGAACCGCGGCGGCGTGCATGGCTCGGTGTTCGAGTTCGACGACCGCTTCACCGCCTACGACGCCCCCACCATCGCCGCGATGGGCCTGGACGGCGGCAAGATGTTGTGCCGGATCGCGCTGGAGGACAGCGCCACCGCCGCCACCCTGGCCAGCTGCGGCCAGGCCGTCACCGACCTGGCCAGGCACGGCCTGATGGCGATGGTCGAGCCGTTCTGGTCCAGGCGGCAGGACGGCGTGGTGCGGCACGACCTGTCGCCCGAGGCCGTGATCCACGCCATCAGCGTCGGCCAGGGGCTCGGCGCGACCTCCGCCCGCACCTGGCTGAAGATCCCGGTCGTGCCGGAGATGGAACGCGTCGTGGAGTCCACGACCCTGCCCGTGCTGCTGCTGGGCGGCGACTCCGGCCAGGACACCGGCGAGATGTACGACTCCTGGCGCAAGGCGCTGCGCCTGCCCGGCGTGCGCGGCCTGGTGGTCGGCCGGGCGCTGCTCTACCCGCCCGACGGGGACGTGGGCGCCGCCGTGGACACCGCGCTCGGCCTGCTGGAGGGCGGCGTGCCCGATCTCGTGCAAGGAGGTGCCTCATGAGGCTGACCACGGCCCAGGCGCTGACCCGCTTCCTGGCCGCCCAGCGGTCGGAGCGCGACGGCGTCGAGCAGCGGCTGATCGCCGGCGTGCTCGGGATCTTCGGCCACGGCAACGTCGCGGGCGTCGGCCAGGCGCTGGCCGAGCAGGGCGCGGGCACGGGCGACGCGCTGCCGTACTATCTGGCCCGCAACGAGCAGGCCATGGTGCACACGGCCGTCGGCTACGCCCGTACCCGCGCGCGGCTGTCCACCTTCGCCTGCACGACGTCCATCGGGCCCGGCGCCACCAACCTGGTCACCGGCGCGGCGCTGGCCACGATCAACCGGGTGCCGGTGCTGCTGCTGCCCGGCGACGTCTTCGCCACCCGCGCCCCCGGCACGGTGCTGCAGGAGCTGGAGGACCCCCGGTCCTACGACGTGTCGGTCAACGACTCGCTGCGCCCGGTGTCGCGCTTCTTCGACCGGATCAACCGCCCGGAACAGCTCCCGGCCGCGCTGCTGGCGGCGATGCGGGTGCTCACCGACCCCGCCGAGACGGGCGCGGTCACGCTCGCGCTGCCCCAGGACGTGCAGGCCGAGGCCTACGACTGGCCTGAGGAGCTGTTCGCCCGGCGGGTCTGGCACGTCCCCCGCCCGGTCCCCGAGCCGGCCGCGCTGGCCAGGGCGAAGGAGCTGCTGCGCGGCTCCCGCAGGCCGCTGATCGTGGCCGGCGGCGGCGTCCGGTACAGCGGGGCCTGGGCGGAGCTGACCCGCTTCGCCGAGAACCACGGCGTGCCGGTGGGCGAGACGCAGGCGGGCAAGGGCGCGCTGCCCTACGACCACCCCCGCGCGGCCGGCGCGATCGGCCACACCGGCACCGACGCGGCCAACACCCTGGCCCGCGAGGCCGACCTGGTCATCGGCGTCGGCACCCGCTACACCGACTTCACCACCGCCTCCAGGACGCTGTTCGGGCAGGCCGCCTTCCTCAACGTCAACGTCACCGCGTTCGACGCGGCCAAGAACGCGGGCGCCACGCTCGTCGCCGACGCCCGCGAGGCCCTGCGCGCCCTCGACGAGGTTGACTGGCTGGCCGACCCGGAATGGACCCACCGGGCCGCCGCCCTGGCCGCCGCCTGGCAGTCGGAGATCGGCCACACCTACGCGGGCCCCGAGCTCACCCAGCCCGTCATGCTCGGGATACTCAACGAGGTCGCCGGAGGCGGCGTGGTGGTCAACGCGGCCGGCTCGATGCCGGGCGACCTGCACCGCCTCTGGCGGCCCGCCGACCCCGAGCAGTACCACGTCGAGTACGGCTACTCGTGCATGGGCTACGAGATCGCCGGCGGCCTCGGGGTGAAGCTGGCCGCGCCGGACCGCGAGGTGTTCGTGCTGGTCGGCGACGGGTCGTACCTGATGATGGCGCAGGAGATCGCGACCGCCGTGCAGGAGCGGATCAAGCTGGTGATCGTCCTGGTGGACAACCGGGGCTTCGCCTCCATCGGCAACCTCAGCGAGTCGGTGGGCGCCCGGCGGCTCGGCACCGCGTACCGCACCCGCGGGCCCGGCGGCGAGCTCGACGGCGAGCCCCTGCCGGTGGACCTGGCCGCCAACGCCGCCAGCCTGGGCGCCGACGTGCTGCGCGCCGACGGCCCCGAGTCGCTGCGGGCCGCCCTGGTCAAGGCCAAGGAGTCGGCCAGGACCACCGTCGTGCACGTCGAACCCGTCCCCGGCGGCGGTCCGGGCGCGCAGGCCTGGTGGGACGTGCCGGTCGCGCAGGTGTCCGGCCTGCCCGAGGTCCGGGCCGCGCGCGAGCGCTACGACGAGGCCAAGCGCGACCAGCGGCTCTACCTCTGATGGGCTGGACGCTGGCCTTCGCCGCGGTGGCCGTCCTGTTCGTGCTGATCAGCGGGGCCAACGACGGCGCCACGCTGATCGGCCTCGGCCTGCGGTTCCCGCGCACGCCCGGCTGGCTGGCCGCCGCGCTGCTGGTGGCGGTCCTGTTCGCCGGGCCGTACGTGCTGGGCGTCGCGGTCGCGCGGACCTTCACCGAGGGGCTCGCGGGGCTCGACTCAGGGAGCGGCGCGGCCGTGTTCCTGGCCGGCGTGGTGATCGCCGTCGTGGTGGTGGCGGCGCTGACCGGCAGAGGGCTGCCCACCAGCCTGACGCTGGCGGTGATCGGCGGCATCGCGGGCGCCGGGCTCGGCGCCGGCCTGCCGGTGGCCTGGCCGAGCCTGGTCACCGTCCTGGCGATCGGGGCGTGCGCGCCGCTGGTCGGGCTGGGGCTCGGCTACCTGCTGGGCACCGCGTCCCGGCGGGTGCCGTCCTCGCGCCGGATGCCGGGGCTGGTGCTGGCCGCCCACCTGGTGGCGTACGCGGCCCAGTGCCTGGCCTACGCCGTCAACGACGGCCAGAAGATGATCGCCGTGGTGAGCGTCGCCGTGGACGTGGGCCGCAACGGGCTCGGCCGGGTCGGGCCCGTCCAGCTCGCCCCCGGGTGGATGGCCGTGCTGGTGGCGCTGTTCCTCGCCGGGGCGCTGACCACGCTGCCCCGGGTGGGCGAGCGGGTCGGCCGCGGCCTGGTCATCACCCGGCCGCTGCACGTGCTGTCGGCCGAGACGGCGGCCACCGGAGCCGTCCTCGGCAGCTCGGCCCTGGGCAGCCCGGTGAGCATGACCCAGTCCGTGACCGCCGGGGTCGTCGGCGTGGTGGCAAGCGAAGGAAGCAGGAGGGTGCGATGGCAAGGAGTGCTGAACATGGGTACGGCGTGGCTGGTCACGCTGCCGTCGTCCATGGCCCTGGGCGTCCTGGCCGGGCTCGGCCTGAGGCTGCTGTGAGCGGCGGACGGCCCCGCCGGCTCGCCCGCGCCTGGGACGAGCTGCGCGGCCGGTCCGGGCGGCGGGTGATCGACCTGATCCGCGGCCAGGTCGCCGTGGCCAGGGAGGGCGCCGTGCTGGCCCGCTCGGCCGCCTCCGGCACGACCGGCCAGGCCGCCGCCCGCGCCCGCATGGCCGAGGTCGAGCACGAGGGCGACGCCGCCCGCGCCGAGCTCGTCCGGGCGCTGAGACGGGTGCTGGCCACCCCCATCGACAGGGAGGACCTGTTCCGGCTCTCCCGCTCGATCGACGACGTGCTGGACCAGTTACGCGACTTCGTCCGCGAGGCCGACCTGTTCGGGCCCGCCGACCTCACCTTCGCCGCCGAGCCGCTGCGCGCCGTCATCGACGGCCTGGACCAGCTCGAACGGGCCCTGCTGAAGATCACCGGCGATCCCGGCTCGGTCACCGTGGCCGTGCTCGCCACCCGCAAGTCCCGCAGCCGCGTCCGCCAGCTCTACCAGGCCCGGCTCACCGAGCTGTTCGCCGGCCCGCTGGACATGGACACCCTGCGCGAACGCGAGCTGCTCTCCCGCCTGGACGCCGTGGGCCGCCGGCTCGGCGAGGCCGCCGACGCCCTCGCCGACGCCATGCTCAAACGAAGCCACTGAAAACCCCCCGAAGGAAGACCATGGCTGTTCTGACCAAGACGGAACCGCCGCCTCGCCCGCCGAGACGGCGCCGACTCCGCTACCGCCTCCAGGTCCTGCGGCACGACCCGACCGCCGCGCTCGGCCTGATCCTCGTCGTCCTGCTCGCCTACCTCGTCGTCGCCCCCCTGATCGCGGTCCTGTCGGACGCCTTCCGCCTCCAGTTCGGCGACGAGCTGCACGCCGGCCAGCAGCCGGGCGAGTGGACCGGCTACTACCTGTGGCGGGTCTTCCGCTCCCAGATCAGCGGCCTGCTGTTCTGGGGCCCGCTGGTCAACACGCTGGTCGTCGCGGTCGGCACCGTGCTGTTCGCGCTGCTGCTCGGCGGCGGGATGGCCTGGCTGGTGACCCGGACCAACGTGCCCGGCCGCAAGTGGCTGGCCGGGGCGCTGGTGGTGCCGTACATGCTGCCGTCGTGGACGTTCTCGCTGGCCTGGCTGACGCTGTTCAAGAACGAGCGGGCCGGGGGTCAGGTGGGCTTCCTGGAGTCGGCCGGCGTGCGCACCCCCGACTGGCTGGCCTACGGCCCGCTGCCGATCATCGTCACGCTCGGGCTGCACTACTACCCGTTCGTGCTGCTGCTGGTCGGCAACGCGCTGCGCAGGATCGACGTCCAGCTCGAGGACTCGGCCCGGATCCTCGGGGCGCCGCGGCGCGTCGTCGTGCGGCGGATCGTGGTGCCGCTGATGCTGCCCGCGCTCTCCTCGGCCGTGCTGCTCGTGGTCGGGCGGGTGCTCGGCACGTTCGGCACCCCGTACGTGCTCGGCCTGCCCGCCGACTACCAGGTGCTGTCCACCGGGCTGTTCCAGTCGATCAGGGACCGCAGCACCGGCGTGGCGTCCGTGCTCGCCACCGTCATCGTGATCATCGGCGTGCTGATCGTCTTCACCGACATGCGGCTGATGCGCGAGCAGCGCAGGTTCGTCACCGTCGGAGGCAAGGGCGCGATGGACCGGCTGGGCGACCTGCGCGGCTGGCGCTGGCCCGCCTTCGCGCTGGGCGCGGTGGTCTTCGTGGTCAGCGTGCTGATCCCGGTGCTCACGCTGCTGCTGTCCACGCTCACCCGAACGCCGCTGGACCTGTCGACCCTGACGCTCGACTACTGGATCGCCGACCGGCTCCCCGGCGCGGTCGGGTTCCCGCACGGCATCCTGCGCGGCTCCGAGCTGTGGCAGGCCGCCTGGAACTCGCTGCGCATCGTCGGCCTGGCCTCGCTGATCTGCGCGGTCGCCGGCCTGCTCATCGGGTACGTCGTGGTCCGCGGCACCGCGCCGCGCATCGCCGGGTTCCTGCGCCAGGTGTCGTTCCTGCCGTACCTCATCCCCGGCATCGCCTTCGCCGCCGCCTCGCTGTCGCTGTTCGCCGTCGCCCGCGGGCCCGTCCCGGCGCTGTACGGGACGACGTTCCTGCTGATCCTGGTCATGGCCGTGACGCACCTGCCGTACAGCTCGCGCTCGGGCATCGCGGCGATGATGCAGCTCGGCCGGGAACCGGAGGAGGCCGCGCAGATCGCCGGGGCCTCCTGGTGGCACCGGATGCGGCGGATCATCTTCCCGATCCAGAAGGGCGCCCTGGTCACCGGGATCGTGTTGCCGTTCATCTCGGGGCTGAAGGAGCTCAGCATCGTCGTGATGCTGACCACCACCGGCACCCAGCTTCTCACGACGCTCTCCATCGGCCTGGTCGACTACGGATACACGCAGCTCGCCAACGGCGTCGTCCTCATGATCGCTTTGCTCTCCTTCACCATGACTTCCCTGACCCAGCGGCTGACCAAGAGCAGCCTGGCGTCCGGCCTAGGAGGATAGATGCCGAACATCACCTTGAGCGCAGTCTCCAAGAGCTACGGCGGCGGCGACTACGCGGTGAAGAACCTCGACCTCGTGGTCCCCGACGGCGCCTTCATGTGCCTGCTCGGCCCCTCCGGCTGCGGCAAGACCACCACGTTGCGCATGATCGCCGGCCTCGAGCAGCCCACCGCGGGCAGCATCGCCGTCGGCGAGCGCGTCCTGGACTCCGTCGAGCAGGGGGTCTACGTCCCGCCCGAGAAGCGGGCGATGGGGCTGGTGTTCCAGAACTACGCGCTCTGGCCGCACCTGTCCGTGCGCGACAACGTGGAGTTCGGGCTGCGCATGCGCAAGGTGCCGGCCCCCGAGCGGCGCTCGCGGGCCGAGGCGGCGCTGCGGATGGTGCACGTCGACGCCGCCATGGACCGTTACCCGTCCCAGCTGTCCGGCGGCCAGCAGCAGCGCGTCGCCCTGGCCAGGATGCTCGCGGTCAACCCGTCCGTGCTGCTGCTGGACGAGCCGCTGTCCAACCTCGACGCCCGGCTGCGCCTGGAGATGCGGGCCGAGCTCAAGCGCATCCACGAGGAGTCCGGCGCGACGATCGTCTTCGTCACCCACGACCAGCTCGAAGCCCTCACCATGGCCACCGACGTCGCCGTCATGAACGAGGGCGAGCTGCAGCAGCTCGCCGCGCCCATGGAGATGTACGAGCGGCCCGCCAACCGGTTCGTCGCCGAGTTCGTCGGCAGCCCGCCGATGGCCATCGTGGACACCGGGGCCGCGCCCGGCGGGCTGGCCGCGTCCCTGCTGCGGTTCGTCGAGGCGCGCGGCTCGGGGGTCACCCCGTCCGCCGTCGGCATCCGGCCCGAGGCGCTGCGGCTCGGCGCGCCGCCCGCCGCCGCCTGGAGCGAGGAGGCGCTGGTCGAGGCCGTGCTGCCGGCCGGCTCCTCCTGGACGGTACGGCTGCGCGTCCTGGACACCGAGCTGTTCGCCCTGTCGTACACGCCGGTGCGGGCCGCGCCCGGCGACGTGCTGCCCTGCTGGACCGAGCAGCTCCACCTGTTCGGCGCGGACGGCGCCCGCATCTCCTCCTGGGACCGGGCGGAGGTGACCGCGTGATCCGCCCCAAGGCGCTGCTCCTGGACTTCGGCGGCGTGATCGTCGAGACCGCCAAGCGGCCGTCCTGGGCGGCCGAGCTGGCCGCCGAGGTGCACACCATGCTGGCCAGGACCGGGTTCGACGGCCTGACCGCCGAGGACGTCGAGAGCGACATCCGGGCCGGGGCGCGGGCCGACAAGTACTGGAAGGACTCCACGTCCCGGCAGTTCGCGCCCGAGGAGATGACCCACCGCCGGTTCTGGGCCGAGTTCGTCGCCACCGACTGGCCCGAGCAGGCCCGCACGCTGGTCACCGTCGAGGCGACGCCCCTGTGCAAGCGCATGGGCGAGCTGCGCAGCGACAGGAAGCTGCGCACCGGCATGGCCGAGCTGCTGAACGCCTGCCTGCGCAACGGCGTCGTCCCCGCCGTCGTCAGCAACGCGCTGTGCGGGGCCGTGCACCGCGACTACCTCGCCGGGAGCGGGCTGGACCACCTGCTCGCCGCGCAGGTCTACAGCGACGAGGTCGGCGTGCGCAAGCCGAACCCCGAGATGATCCTGCTCGCCTGCCGCGCCCTCGGCGTGGACCCCGCCGACGCCTGGTACGTCGGCGACAACTACGACCGGGACGTGATCTGCGGCGCCCGGGCCAGGGCGGGGGCGACCGTCCTGATGGTCTCCGCGAGCACCGACAAGATCCCGTACCGGGTGCGGCAAAGCCCTCAGGCCACGGTCGAGGACCCCCGCGCCCTGCTGACCCTCCTGGAGGAGACATGGACGTGAACACCTCGCGCGAGCTGGCCGCCATCGCGGCCGAGGCGGCCAGGGCGGTCGGCGACCGGCTGCGCGGCGCCTTCCGCTCCCGTCCCGAGATCCAGACCAAGCGCGACTTCCACGACCCGGTGACCGAGCACGACAAGGCGGCCGAGGAGGGCATCCGCGAGGTGCTCGACCGGCTCTGCCCCGACAGCGTCGTGGTGGGCGAGGAGGGCGGCACCAGGGGACAGGGCGCCATCAGCTGGTACGTCGACCCCATCGACGGCACCGCCAACTTCGCCGTCGGCCTGCCGTTCTTCTGCACCTCGATCGCCGCCGCCGTGGACGGCGAGGTGGTGGCCGGGGTGATCTACGACCCGGTGCGCGACGACGAGTTCACCGCCTGGCTCGGCGGCGCCGTCTGCAACGGCGAGCCGCTGCGCAGCGCGGGCGCCCGCGCCGACCGCGAGGCGGTGCTGCTGTCCAGCTATCCCACGCCGCGCGACCTGGCCGAGGACGAGGAGGGCGCGCTGCGCCGCTTCTCCAGGATGACCCAGTCGTTCGCGACCATCCGCCGGCCGGGCAGCGCCGCGCTCAAGCTCGCCCACGTCGCCGCCGGCTGGTCCGACGTCGCGTACGGCACCCGCGTCAACGCCTGGGACGTCGCGGCCGGATCCCTGCTGGTCCGGCAGGCCGGCGGCGTCTACATCCCGCTGTCGGGCAGCGTCTTCGAGCCGGGCGGCTACCTGGCCTGCGTCGGCGGGTTCGACCTGGCCTCCTCGGTGCTGGCCGACGTGGCCGCCGGGGCTGCCGGGGCCGCCGGGGCCGCCGACGTCGCCGGGGCGAGGAGCGCGACGTGATCCGCTGGATCGTGACCGACCTCGACGGCACGCTCGTCGGGCGCGACCTGGCCATGGTGCCCGCCGCCCGGGACGCGCTGCGCCGCTACCGGGCCGCGGGCGGCGAGGTCGTCATCGCCACCGGCCGCATGGAACGCTCGGCCCGGCCCTACTACGACGAGCTGGGCCTGGACGGCCCGGCCATCCTCTACAACGGCGCCCGCACCGTGAACCTGGCGACCGGCGAGGTGCTGCGCTCCCGCCACCTGCCCGCCACCGCCTGGAAGACGCTGCTCGGCCTGTTCGGCGAGCTGCCCGCGGGCGTGTACCCGGTGGCCTTCTCCGGCGGGGCGGCGCTGGCCGTGGACGACGTCCCGGAGCTGCGGGACTACGCCCGGCGGGACGGCATCACGCTGCGCGACCCCGGCGACTGGGCGGCGCTGCCCCCCGACGGGATCACCAAGTGCATGCTGATCGGCGACCGCCTGCCGGACCTGGACATCGCGGGCACGGTCACCGTCCGGTCGGAGGCGACGTACCTGGAGGTGCTGCCGGAGGGGGCGACCAAGGGCAGCGCCCTGCGCGAGCTGGCGAAGGCCAGGGGAGTGCCGCTCGACCAGGTCGCCGCCATCGGCGACAACCCCAACGACATCGACATGATCCAGGCCGCCGGCCTGGGCATCGCGGTCGGCGACGGCCACCCGGACGTCCTGTCGGCCGCGGACGTGGTCGCGCGTCCCTGCGCCGACGGCGCGCTCGTGGACGCGGTGGAACTGGCACTGGGAGAGGGAGAACGGTGAAGTCGGTCAAGCATTGGATCAACGGCGCCCTGACGGACGGCGGTGACCGGACGGCGGAGATCTTCAACCCGGCCACGGGTGAGGTCAGCGGTCACGTGGCGCTGGCGTCGGTGGCCGAGGTGGACGCGGCCGTGGCCGCCGCGGTGGCGGCCTTCCCGGCGTGGCGGGACTCCTCGCTGATCAAGCGCGGCCGGGTGTTGTTCCGGTTCCGTGAGTTGATGTACGCCCATCGGGACGAGCTGGCCGGGTTGATCTCGGCCGAGCACGGCAAGGTGCATTCGGATGCGTTGGGGGAGGTGGCGCGCGGGCTGGAGGTGGTGGAGTTCGCGTGCGGGATCCCGCATCTGCTCAAGGGGGGTTTCTCCGAGGGTGTCTCGACCCGG
>NZ_JBEXYU010000024.1:0-175927 GCF_040631115.1 Nonomuraea sp. NPDC005692
GGTCCCACTACCGGCGCCTCCATCAGACCCGCGCCCGAGCCAGCCACTACAGAAGACATCGACTGAAACATCTCAAAGCCTCGCTGTAGTACTAGCTGCGTGGGAAGCGAAGGAGAGCGCGGACACCGCCGATTACGACCATGAGCCGTACCTCGACAACGTGTACGGGGTTGATGTCTGAGGTTTTCTGGTGGGAGGTGTTCGAGCCTGCCGTCTCCAAAGCGGACGTCCCGGTGCTTGAACGCTGCTACGCAGTGACGGAAGCGCTCCTCACGTGTGACGATCCGTCGAACGTGATCCGAGAATGTGTGATCATCCGGGTCCTCAAGTACCTGGACGCACAGTCTCCTGGGTACGCCTTCGCAGGCCCGGAGACCAGACGGCTTCTCGAATCACCGTGAGCGGCCATGCTCGCCGAGCATCATCAGCAGACCGACATACTTCTGGATATGACGGTCGAGATGCGCAAGATCCTTGAGATCAAGCCGGGGCAAACCTGGCTGATCATCCTCGACGGACAGTGGGCCTACGAAGCGCCGCCCAACCATCACGCGGTGCCGCTCGGCAAGGCGTCCATCGGGCTGCTTCCTCTGGTCGAACGACCACGTGACGAGGTCGAATCCGAGGCTCGCGCGGAGCTCGGCCCCACTGACCCCGACCTTGCCGGACCGGTGCGATTCGTCATCAGCACCGGGTTGAGCGCATGGTCAGACCACTGGATCTCACACACGCTCCGCTGGGTGAGGCCCGGGGAGGCCGAGCTGTTCGCCGACCTACTCCACAAGATCGCCACAGCTCAGACTGCTGCCTCTCAACGAACCCAGCACGCCGCCAAGAAGCTCTTGAAGGAGCAAGGACTCTGGAGACCGCTGCCCGACCGTTCAAAACGGGACGAGCTCAGGGGTTGAGAAGGAAGGTGGTGCCGGCCTCGTTCACCGAGGTCGGGCGGAGGGGCCGCCCGCCGTCGTCGAGCTTGGCGGTCTCGCCTTCGATGTCGACCTCGATGAAGCCGAAGAAGTTGATGTTCTCCCGGTGGCCGGGAGCGATGAACGACAGCAGTTCGTCGGGGACCTCACGGCCTTGGGCGCGCAGTTCCTTGATGCCCATCGCGTAGTACTCGGTCGTCCAGGTGATGACGGCGTTGGTGAGGATCGTGAGGCACCAGGACTGCTCGGTCTGGTCCTGCAGGTGCGGCCGGACCATGGCGCCCTGCTGCGCGTAGTGCAGGTCCCGGCGCAGCGCGTGCAGGGACTCGCCCTTGTTGAGCTGCCGGGAGATCTTCCGGCGGTACACCGGGTCCGACAGATACCGGGCAGCATGGATGGTCCTGCGGATCCGTCCCCACTCCTTGATCGCCGCGGCGAGCGTGTTCTGCCGGGAGGCCGCCGACCACTTCCCAACCACCAGGGACGCGGTCGCCTCACCGAACTTCAGCGATCCAGCCATCCGCAGCATGTCGTCCCAGGTGCCGCGGATCAGGTCCTCGTTCCACCGATCTGCCAGCAGCGGCCCGGCGTGGGGATAGAGCGTGTTGGTGGCGGTCGGGTTGTCGACCCGCAGCATCGTGATCTTTCCCAGGTCGCGGATCCGCGGCGTCAGGGCTTTGCCGACCAGGTCGAACAGCCCGAAGTTCACCAAGGTGGTTATGTGGACACTGTCAAGCAGCGACGTTCTCTGTCCTCACGGCGCCTTGATCGATAAGGTGTTCGGCCATGGGCGTCTTGGTCGACTACTTCACGGCAGAGTCAGATCAGTCAGCCGAACGAGCTCTGTCCGGCGGCCCCGCGCGCGTGAAGTTGCGGTATGTCGACTGCAAGGGGTGGATCGACGAACTCGGCGACCTGGTGGCCGAACTCAGCGGTCGCGACGTCAGCGAGTTCGGCGACAGCGAAGTCGTCGTGGACGACAGTGAGGTGTCGGGCGTGGACCGGGTGATGCCGGAGACGGTCGCCGC
Source organism: Nonomuraea sp. NPDC005692 (assembly GCF_040631115.1). NCBI lineage: Bacteria > Bacillati > Actinomycetota > Actinomycetes > Streptosporangiales > Streptosporangiaceae > Nonomuraea > Nonomuraea sp. NPDC005692. The sequence goes on from NZ_JBEXYU010000024.1 coordinate 1,955, forward strand.
GCTCGCCGCCGTAGAAGATGCGCGGGTGCGTGAGTGATGCAGGTGGGTGACCCACTGCTTGGCCGCGTTGTCGCGGTAGTTCTGCGTCGAAGGTAGAACAGATGCAGGTCGTCGCGTTCGCTGAACAGCCGGACGGCCTCCAGTGCCTGGGTGATGTGGACTTCGGTGAGCTCGCCGGCGTGCTGGATGCCGGTGTGCAGCGCGATCCGGCCGACCGTCCAACGCATGGCCTGCCGCGCGGAGCTGCCGTTGTAGCCAAGCGCGACCGCTTCCTCGATCAGCTCGTCGGTGCCCAGGTCAATGCCCATGACTGCGGCGCAGTCGTCGACCCGGATCTGGCCGGCGCCGAACATCCACGCGTAATCGAAGGTGACGTAGCCGCGAAGAGCGAGAAACAGCAGGTAGGGCCGGGCGTGGAAGGACACCGGGAGGAGGGGGCCTTGTGGGTTTCCCCGGGGAGCCGTCCGACCCGCTCGACCAGCGGGGCGGCGAACCAGTCGCTCATCCGCGGCCATGCGTCCATGAACGCTCGATACCGGCGGATCTTCTGGTTGCGGTAGTTGGGATTGATGTCCTGGGCGCGTACGTGGGCGAGATACTCTGCCTCGCGGCAGTGCCGCCGCCTCGGCCGGCCTGTCGGGGTGACCGAGGTCGCCGCGAGAGCGGCGGCCGACACGTGTCCGGCCATCAGGACTTCCCGTCCCCGGGGCCGGCCACGGCCAGGCCGCCGAGCGCCCGGTTGTACTCGCTCACCACCGCCGGATCAGACACCCTGGTGTAGATCCGGGTCGACTCCGGCGAGGCGTGGCCCAGCCGCTTCTGCAGCGCCAGTTCCCGCATGCCGCCCTCCCACATGGCGGTCGCGTGCGTATGCCGGCAGGCGTGCGGTGTCACCCAGGGCGTTCGGATCCCGGTCCTGGTCGTGGCGCGGGTGAACATCTTCACCAGCCCGTCGTAGCTGAAGGCCTCCAGCCGCCTCTTGCCGCGGCCACCGATCAGGAACACCAGCGGGCTGTCGGCGTCGGCCGGGCGCTCGTCCATCACATAGGCGCTGACCGCGGCCAGTGTCTCGGGTTCGTGCAGATCGACGACGCGTTCAGTGCGGGACTTGGATCGAGCGCCCTTGGGATGGTCGTTGCGGTGGCGGACGACCACGCGCCTGCGGCCGTAGGCGATGTCCTCCAGGTGCAGGCCCAGCGCCTCACCCGGCCGTAGTCCGCCCTGCAGCATCAGCAGCACGATCGCCCGGTCCCGCTTGCCGCGCAGCTGCTCCAGCAGCGCCTTGACCTGGGTCTCGCTCAGCGGCCGCGGCACCCGCTGCACCGTCTTGACTTTCACCGCCCGGCGGACCGGACGTTGTCGGCTGGCCCGCCCCATGAACGGCCGATGCCGCTCCGAGACGCGCGCCAGCGCTGGGTCCGGGCGCTTTTCGATCGGATTCAGCCGGTCGAACATCCCGGCCAGGATTACGTACTCGTAGAAGGAGGCGACGGCCGCCAGGACCCGGTTCACGGTGCTCGGGGCCAGTTTGGTGGCCGGGCCGTCGGCGTCCGCCACGACCGTCAGTGCCATGCGCTGGCGGGGCCTGCGCGAGGGCACCGATCGCAGGTACTCCAGCAGCGCGATCGAGTGGCGCGGAGCGAACTCCTGCCAGGTCAGGCCATCACGGGCGAAGAATCGCCACAGGTGGCGAAGGTCGTAGGCGTAGGAGACGAGCGTGTTGGGCGAGCAGTCCCGGGCCGCCAGGAACCGCAGGAACCCCGCCACCACCTCGATCGGCTCGCCGTCCTCGCCGAGCAGTTCGACGCGCCGCGCGCCGTCCTCGCCGTACTGCTGCCGAACCCGCACAGACACCTCCAGACCGAATCTTCCCGATCTCCCATGAACTCGCCGCATCCTGGTGCCACTTGGGCAGATGGGGCAAGAGGTGTCCATGTAACAACAGCGCCGTGGCTGTCGGTGGCGTGCTCGTGGATCGGCAGGTCGGTCTCGTTACCGAGGAGCTCGTCCAGGGTGTAGTTGGCCTCGCGGGTGGTGGGGATGATCTGCTTGGTCCCGTAGGTCGACCACTGGTCGGACACGTGGGTGTAGGTCGACAGGACGCGCCCGCCGTGGATGTTCATGTCCCGGCCGGTGAGGGACTTGCCGCGGAGGGGGAACCGCTGCCCGTCGGAGGAGGACATGGTGCCGCCAACGAACTCCTTGGCCAGTTCCAGCTGGTAGTGGTGGTTGACCAGAACCGTGTTGGCCTCGCGGAGCGTCTCGCCCCGCACGTACCACTCCTGGGTCCAGGCGAGGGTATCGCGGAGACACCACACGCCTCCGACATGCGGGTCAGCCCGAGGTTGGTGGCGCCCGCGATGAGCACCGCGAGGATGTTACGGCGGGTCTCCACCGACAGGTTGATCTTCCGGCCGCCGGCGTGGGTGAAACAGTCCAGGAACTTGGTGCGGACGTCCAGCTCTATCAGGAGCGAGGCGATCGGCACGAACGGCAGCATCCCCGCCAGCTCTTCCCGCAGCGCCTTGGCCGCGGTGGGGATGTCCTCGGCCGACAGCGGCGGGATGACCAGCCGCCCTTCCTCGTCCAGGCGGACCGCGCCGACGTCGTTCGGGGCGGCGTTCGCCAGCGTCTCCTCCAGGTCCTTGAGGGCCTGGAGGAGTTCTTCCTTGACCTGGTCGATCGCCTCGGATGCGGCGGCGGGCTTGCGGACCAGCTGGCAGAACTCCGCCCGCTTGCCCTCCCACTGCTCCGGTGTGAACAGGTAGGTTCCCGGGTCGGCGTAACGGCGTGAACCGGGAACGAACACATCCCCAGACCGCAGGCCGTCGCGCAGGCCGAGCACCACGCACAGCTCCCAGTAGTGCCGGAACGCCGTGTCATCGCCCGCCTTGCGGGCCTTGGCGAGGTAGTCGGCGTATCGGGCCGGCACGAACGACGTCGGCGCCGCGGCCGGGACCTTCCGGCCGCCGGTCCGGTTCAACTCCTTCAACATCCCCAGCGCGGTCATCAGGTCCTGCGCACCCGGCCCGCCGTGGAAGTCGACCGCAGTCAGCACCTTGGGGGTGAAGCGGCGCAGATAGTTGTAGGAGGCCTCCAGCGCGGCCAGCCGACCGTGGTCGCGGGGCAGCGGCTTCCAGTTGATCGCCGACACCTCGCGGATCTTGTCCAGGCCGATCCGGCTGCGCAGCAGACCGCCGACCTCCTCGTCGGCGATGCCTGGGTCGTTCAGTACCGGCAGGATCACGTCCATCAGCAACTGACGAGCCTCGCCCTTCTTGGCCCGCTCGGCCAGAGCCTCGTCCGTCTTGGCCTTCGCATGCGACTCCCGCGCCGACACCGCCTGGTCGAACAACGCGATGACCTCGTCCAGCTGGTCGACTGCTGACTGGGCGACCAGAGCGAGCAGGATCGGGTAGCGGCGTTCTTCTCGCCGCTCCAGGCCCTGAACCGTCGAGCGGCGTGCCACCGTGGCCAGGAACCGGCGCCGCTCCCTCGGCAGCATCGACAAATCAAGCTGGTGGGCGTCCATCGCCCGCAGGTACAGCAGCTTGTCGACCGACACTCCGATCGCCGGAACGCTCGCCTCGACCGCCGGCGTGGTCAACCACCGAAGCCGAGACATCCCGATCTCCGCGTCCTCCGCCAGCAGCCGATCCAGATCCGCCCGCATCAGCCACGTCAGCAGATGCCCGACCTTCTGGCTGGTCAGCTTCCCCGCCGCAGTCCGCGTAGCGGTCACCAGCTCCATGAGCGTGACCGCGCCCGGCCGCACCACCTGCGCGGCCTGCAGATGCTCCACCGCCTGCTGGAACAACAACGATGGAGTGTCGTGCTCCATCGCCCGGTCCAGGAGGAACTGCTCCAGATCCTTCCACTGGATGCTGCCCGGCGTGGCGTTCTTCCACGTCAATTACTTCATAACCAGCTTCAGATGATCGCTGCGCGTCTGCGGCCGCTTCCGCGTCGACCGGTCGTACTGCTCGAGCACCCCGGGAAACACCGCCATCTGGGTCGCCAACCGCTGCACCGCCGCCTGCGGAACCTGCAGCAGTTCATCAGGGACGAAGCCGAGCCACGGCAACGTGCACAGCTGAACAGCCAACCCCAACCGGGCGTCGGGACCGCGGCCAGGCGCGTCCAAGAACCCGTGCTCACGCGATGTCAACGTGAAGTACTTGTTCAGCTCCTCACGCCCGATGTCCGGGAACGACCGCAGGCGCTCTAACTGCTCGTCCGACAGGAACCGCGTCGACATCAACCACCCCGGACGTCACAGAACACACGAATCATGACGAACCGTAGCCGAGGAGATCAACAATCGTCCCCGAAACCTCCATAACCGCAGGTCAGAGCTATATCCGTTGGATTTTCGCCGTTTGCTACGGGAACCCCCAGGAGCACGGCGCTGGCGGCGGCGCGAAGATGCGCGGGGACAAGGGCCTGCCTCGGGTGCCTCGCGCGCGGGCGCAAGGGCAGGCGACGACAGCGATTCACGCCTTTTGCGTCACTATGCGGGCCGCCGGCCTGCCCATATTTTGAGCGACATGAAGCAGCGTGGGCACGAGACACCCACCACACGCCCCACGACCGGGCAACGCATCGCAGCGGTGTGTCTGATCGTCGCGGCAGACTGACCATCGAGGGGCTGCTGACGATCGCTGGAGTGATCCACGCAATCAACGGCGTGGGCGAAGACCTTCCTCCCGCTGGGAATGTGCTGATGGGGCTCTTCGCCGCCGCTCTCGGAATCTTTCTCACCATCACCCTGGTCGACAACCTCCGGACCGGCGAATGGTCAGAGCCGTCCTGTTCGGGCGAGAACAACGGGGCCGATGAGGGCGACGATCCCGCACCAGACCTCGACGATGGCGATGACGGCCGGTGAACGCCCACAACGATGAACGTCGAGCCGCCGAGCAGACGGGCAAGCCACGCCCGCCGCGCCAAGCTCCGCCCGCACCGACAGGAACATCTCGTTCTCGTCAGGCTCGCGGCCCAGGCCGGCATTCCGTCCTCCAGCCGGACGCATCGAGGCAGCCACTTAAGAGACGATTGCCCCCGCTGAGCTCGGCCACGGCACGGAGCCGATGAGCAGCGAGAGGCCAGGTCGAGTCCCACTGAAGCCCAGGTCAGTACGACGGCCCGGCCTTGCGTGGTGACGAGCACGCCCAGGATCAGGCCTGTGATGCCGCCAACGACATCAACCTCGACACCACCTGTCCGCCCCGTGTCCCTGGCGCGACGAAGATCTGCTTGCGCGGTGCCTAATCGGTCTTCCCGCAGCACTTCGCGGGCCCCTCAGCGTTCGCTGCTGAAGAACCGTAGCAACAGCGGGCCGACGGTCTGTGGGTCGACGACGTGATCCGGCCCCTCGAGGGTCTCCCGTTGAGCGTGGGGTAGCAGGTCTGCGAGCTCGTCGGCCGCGCGGTCGAAGAAGTCCGAGGGCAGGCCTGCCATGTAGGGGACCGTGATCGGTCCTCCGGTGGTGACCCGGACCGGTTGGGTGACCGTTGCCAGTCGATCGGTCGGCAATTGGTAGCGGTTGTGGAAGACGCTGTCGTGGACCAGCGTGGGCGCGAGGGCGACCGAATCCGCCCAATGCGACGTCTGCTTGCCTGCCGCTTTCCTGGCCGCGATGTTGTCGTCGGAAGCGCCGGACAGGCGCATGAACAGTTCGAGAACCTCCTCGTCTCGCCCGGCGTCGAAGGCGCGTCGGGTGTCCGCGATGTACTCCTCGAATCGCGGGCGTATGTCGTCCCCGACCGCGTAGGGCACCTCCCACACGGCGATCGTGTCGATGGCTGACCCGGCCGCGGCGGCTTCCAGCGCCAGCGCGCCACCAGAGGACGCCCCGAACAGGTGTGCCGAGCCACCCGCCTCCGCGATCAACGCATCCAGGTCCTCGATCTCTCTTTCCACGGCGTAGGGCTCGGTGAAGCCGCTCGCGCCGCGTCCCCGACGGGCATAGTTGTAGACCGTGAAGTGCTCGGCGAGAGCAGGTACCAAGGGAGCGTTCTCGGCTCCGTCGTCCAGCGCGCCGCCTACCAGGACGACAGCCGGGCCGCTTCCCTTCCGGTCGTAGGCGATGGTGGTGCCATCGTTTGATGTCACGCGAAAGGCCATCTCGTTCATCTCACATCTCCGTTCGAGAGGTTTGTCTCAGCGCCTGAGCAGCGTGCCGACGACGGCCTCGGTGCGCGACCACCGCGCCCTTGCGATCACGGCCGCCACGACGAGACAGGCGAGCGGCAGCCAAGGGCTCTGCTCGAGCACGAACTGATCGGTGATGACAGCACCGGTCAGCAATGCCGCCAACCCGAGACTGGCCAGGCCCGCCAGAGCCGGGATCAGGAGTCCAACCCCTCCCGCGACCTCCAGCGCTCCGACCAGGTACCGGAGCCACTGGCCAGCCCCGATGTCGGCGAACATGTCCACCATGACCGGGTCGCCGGCGAGCTTCGAGATTCCGCCGCCGGCGATTATCGCCGCCAGCACGACTTGCAGAATCCAGACCCCGATGCTGCTCGCCCGCCCGGGCGTGTGCGCAACAGTTTCCGAGTTGTTCTTGGGGAGGGTGCTCATGCGTCTCTCCTCGTCGTGTCCGGGCCTGGTACCGGTGATGGCGTTGGCCGAGTGGGCCGGGTTGTCGGAGCTGATTTCGACCAAGTGCTCGCGGTAGCGGCATCTACTTCTTGTTGCGGTAGAGGACCATGGTGATGGGACCGAAGACCGCGACGAGAAGTACGGACGAGACGAGCACCCAGCCGATTTCCCCGGCGGGCACCGAGCCGTCCATCAGGCCGCGTACCACGGTCGCCAGGTGGCTGATCGGGTTGACCTCGACGACCACCTGCATCCACCCGGGCATCGTCTTCGGGTCCACGAAGATGTTGCTCACGAACGTCAGCGGGAACATCACCATCATGCTGACCCCCGCCACCGAGTTCGGCGTGCGCAGGATCAGGCTGAGCATCGTCCACAGCCACGACAGGCAGAACGAGAACACCAGCAGCAGCGCGACCGACAGCACCACGCCGACGGCGCCACCCTCCGGCCGGAACCCTAGGACCAGGCCCAGCGTGATCACGATCGCCGACCCGATCGAGTAGCGCATCACATCGCCGAGCAGGGCGCCGACCAGCGGCGACGGTCGCCACACCGGAAGTGACCTGAACCTGTCGAACACCCCCTTCTGGATGTCGGTGTTCAGCGTTATGCCGGTGTTCATGGTGATCATGACGTTCGCCTGCACCAGGATGCCCGGCAGCAGGAACTGCAGGTACTCCTGAGTCGACCCGGCGAGCGCGCCACCGAACAGGTAGGTGAACATGAGCGTGAACATGATCGGGAACATGATCGGGAACATGGTCACGTCGACGAGCTGCTCGGGCACGTGTTTGATCTTCAGCAAAGCGCGCCAGCCGAACGTCAGCGAGGTGAGCACCGGGCCGGGGCGCGACGGCCGCTCGCCGGCCAACAGCACACTGCGCAGCGCGTCCTCGGTGACCGGCGCCGACGCCTGTTCCGCGGTCGTGGCATTCATGCGGCATCCTCCTCGGCGGCGTGTCCGGTCAGGGTGAGGAACACCTCGTCCAGGCTCGGCTGACCGAGCGCGAACTCGGTGACGTCGATGCCGCTGCGGGACAGCTCGGCCAGGGCGCGGGCGACCCGCTCGGGGTCGGAGATCCGCGCGGACAGCGCGGCCGGGTCGGCGGACGGTTCGGCCGGCACCTCGAGGACGCCGGCGAGGACCCGTTCGGCCTCGGCCCGCTGCTCGGCCGCACGTAGCCGTACGTGCAGCGAGCCGGCACCGACCGATGCCTTGAGCTCGCCACTCGAGCCCTCGGCGATCACCTTCCCGTGGTCGATCACCGCGATCCGGTCGGCCAGCTGGTCGGCCTCGTCGAGGTACTGCGTGGTCAGCAACACGGTGGCGCCCTCGGCGACCATGCCCCTGACGATCTCCCAGACCTGGTTCCTGCTGCGCGGGTCGAGCCCGGTCGTGGGCTCGTCGAGGAAGATCAGTTCGGGGGTGACGACCAGGCTCGCCGCGATGTCGATGCGCCTGCGCATCCCGCCGGAGTACTTCTTCACCGGCCGGTCGGCCGCCTCGGCAAGACCGAACGCGTCGAGCAGGTCGGCCGCCCGCTCCCTGCCTCGGCGGCGTGAGTAGCCGAGCAACCTGGCGAGCAGCAACAGGGTCTCCACCCCGGTGAGGTCCTCGTCGACCGACGCGAACTGCCCGGTGAGGCCCACCCTGCTCTGCACCGCCCGGGCGTCACGCACGACGTCGTAGCCGAGCACTTGCGCCTCTCCGGCATCGGGGCGCAGGAGCGTGGCCAGCATGCGGATCGTCGTGGTCTTGCCCGCCCCGTTCGGACCGAGCACGCCGTATACGCCCCCGGCGCTCACGGCCAGATCCACACCGGCGACCGCGTGGGTCTTGCCGAAGCTCTTCTTCAACCCTCTCGTCTCGATCGCGAGCTTTCCCATGGGTTCGAGTCCTTCTCTCGGTGTTGCGAACGGATTGGTTGTGAGCTAGTCAAGTTTGACTACTTGGCCAGAGTACGCGAGGAGAACGTCTAGTCAAGGTTGATTAGAAGCGCATCTTGAGGGGATCCTGGACCGTTCGCCACGAACCCGGATCATCGGCCATGGTGTAGGCGCCCTCAGACAGTCGTTTGCTCAGGTTCTTCGCCCACTCCAGTTCGGTGCGTGCGTGTCCCGCCCACAGTTCGGCCTGATCGCGGACGTGTTCGGGAATGTCGGGGTTCGGGTTCTCCCCCCCCTTGGCCTGCCCTACGAGCTCCGCTTCCAGGCGCGCGACCCGCTCGTTAATGTGCGCGATGGCATCTGTCCTGGTCAGCATGGGCAACATGGCGATGGCCGCGTCGAGCATGGCCGGGTCGTGGGTGCGCCGCAGACCGTCGCGGACCAGTTCGACTATCTCGTCACGTCCCCGAGCTGTCGCGCGGTACAGAACGCGCTCCGGCCCGGAGTTGCCCGGCTCGGCGTGTTCGGTGAGGAGGCCATCAGCCGCCGCCTTCTTCAGCGCGTGATAAATCGAGCCGGGCTTGATCTTGGCCCAAATCTCCGCACCCCAGCTCTGCAGTTCGGACCGCACCTGGTAGCCATGCGCGCCGCCGGAGAGGTGCACGATACCGAGTACCAGGAGCTTCGTCGCCGACGTGCGCCCACCTCCGCTCAACCCTCTCGTCTCGATCGCGAACTTTCCCATGGGTTCGATTCCTACTCTCGGTGTTGCGAACGGATTGGTTGAGCTAGTCAAGTTTGACTACTTAGCCAGAGTACACGCGGAGGAAACGTCTAGTCAAGGTTGATTAGAAGCGCATCTTGAGGGGATCGTGGACCGTTCGCCACGAACCCGGATCATCGGCCATGGTGTAGGCGCCCTCAGACAGTCGTTTGCTCAGGTTCTTCGCCCACTCCAATTCAGTGCGTGCGTGTCCCGCCCACAGTTCGACCTGATCGCGGACGTGCTCGGGGGCGTCCCGATTGGGGTGCTCCCGCCACTTGGCCTGCTCTACGAGATCCGCTTGCGTGCCCGCCAGGGTGGTGTCAACTCCCACCAACACTAGGGTGCCCTCCTGGTCCGGGTGGTGTCAGCACTGACCTACAAGCGGTGCTGGTGGAGACCTCTAAAGCCAGCTCGTTAGCAATCCTGTGACACCCTTGCCGGGCGGACACCACCATAAGCACTTTTGACTCCTTTTCTACCGAATAGAGGTTTTGTCCGGCTTGGGGGGCCGATAGAAACCGGACGTGGCCACCCTTCCCGACCAGCACGAACGCGCCCGCTCGCCGGTGCGGGCCCCGATCCAGCCGATGCTGGCCAAGGCCATGGACCACATCCCCTCAGGGCCCGCCGGCGCCTGGGCGTATGAGCCTAAGTTGGATGGTTTTCGCGGCATTGTCCTCGTCGACGGCGACCGTGGCGTGCAGTTGCACTCCCGGCGCGGCGCCCGTCTCAACGAGACGTTCCCGGAAATCGTCTGGTCGGCGTTCGACCACGTGCCTGCCGGGACGGTGCTGGATGGCGAGATCGTCCGATGGGCGACGTCCAGTCGCCTCGACTTCACGGCGCTGCACCGCAGGAACATCGCCGGGCGCCGCCGCGCAGCCTCCCTGGCCATCACCGAACGCTGTCACTTCGCCGCCTTCGACGTGCTTCGCGTGCATGGCCGGGACGTGACGGGGCTGCCGCTGCGCGAGCGTCGAGCTCTGCTGGAGGAGCTGTTCGCGCCCATCCCGCCCGCCGGCGTGCTCGCTCTGGGCATGCACACCACCGACGAGGCCGAGGCGCCGCCAATGCTGTGAGGGCGCGCATGGTCTCTCCTGTCGGAGTGAGGGATGCTTGACTACTCTACGCTTCTCTCTACTACTTACCGTGACATGTAAACGCTAAACTCGTCTTTGACCTGCAAAGAAGCAGCACTGCCATGCTACTGGCGTACAAACCATCAGGGCTTGACGCTCGCTGGCCAGCACAGGTCGGCCACAATCTTCGCCATCCCGTGTCGCGCTGACCGCGTCTGGGGCGCCCACGGTGGCATGGTCGCGCTCGTCTGCCAGTTCAAGTCTCCAGACCAGCCACGCCCGTGCGGTGCCGTCAGGGTTTCGGCGACGCGGGCGAGTTCGGTCGCCGGCGTGGTGCGGGTCACTGGTTCAGTCGGCCCTCGACGCGCTATGTTTTTGCTGGAGTCAGGACGCGCACGCTCCTCTGCGCCTTGGCTGGGCCACCTCTCCATCGATTTCATCCATCGCCGGTGGCTTCCGTGTCGCGCGTGCCTCGGTACAGCACGTGCCCGCTCAGGCGCTTGTTGCGCCCCTTGTAGCGGAAGGTGGTGGAGATTGACTTGTGCTGCACGGCCTGCTGGACTTCCTCCGGTGGCGCGCCGCCGTCCAGGAGTTCGGTGATGACGGTGGCGCGGATGCGGTGCGGATGCGCCTTCTCCCCCTCCTCGGTGGGCATCTGACCGGCCGCGGCCGCGGCCTTCAACGCCGCGGTGACCCACCAGCGGTCGATCGGCCAGCCGTCTTCACGGGTGAACAGCAGATCGTCGGCAGGCTTGCCTTGCCGCAGCTGCTGCAGCATGGCGATCGTGTCGGCGTCCGGGATGGGGAGCTGGGCGTATTTGCCGCCCTTGTTGCGGAAGCGCAGCACGGTGTGCCTGCTGCCGTCAGATTCGGTGACGGTGCGGATGTCGCCGACCGTGAGCCCGGCCAGCAAGCCCACGCGGCCGCCGACGTCGTCCAGCAGAGCGATGGCGGCGGCCTGGGCCAGCTGCCCTGTCGCGGCGAGCTTGGCCACCCCGGCTCGCATATGCCGGTGCTGCACGGGTGTGAAGGGGCGGGTGCTGCCCTCGGTGGAGACCGGTGGCGCGTCGACGTCGGCGGCGGGGTTGTAGGCGATCACTTTGCGGCGGCGGGCGTAGCCGTAGAAGCTGGACAGGTTGTGCCGTTGCTTGGCCACCGTGGCCGGGCCGAGCGCCTTGCCGGGCTTACGCACGCCGACGGTCAGCGCGCCGGTCGCGGCGGCGTCGCGGTAGGCGATCAGGTGATCCTCGGTGACCTCGAGCAGCGCCACCGGCGGGGTCAGGGTGCGCAGCCAGCGCAGGAAGGCCGCCAGCACCTGCAGCCGGGTCTGCCGGGTCGAGACAGAGGTGCTGTGCTGCAGCCAGCCGGCCACCACGTTCCAGGTGGGCCGGTCCAGGCCGTCGATCAGGTCGACGTCGGCGCCGGGCACCTCTCCCCTGTCGCCTCGCTCGCGGCGCGGGCTCAGCCCGGCGATCGCGCCGATGCTGAACACCAGCGGCTCGGGCGGCGGCGCTGGAGCAGGTGCCTGGCGTGCTTCGGCGAGCGGCCCGGGCGCCGGGCCGGTGTCGCTGGAGGGGTTGTGGCCGGGCCGATGCACGGCGGTGGGTTCCAGGATGTCCTGCGCCTCTGCGGGACCAGAGCCGGCCGGAAGGATGGGCGTACCGCTCATGCCCCCTCCCCCAGCTGCACCGATGCGGGCAGCGGTCGGCCGACGGATACCCAGGCGTCGCCGGGCAGCCCGTCACGCAGCACCTCGGTGTTGTCGGCGAGGTTGATGCCGCCGCCGGTGATGACGGCATCCACGCCGCGGCGGGCCTGCTGAGCGCAGCGGTAGCCGTCGGTCAGGGCCACCCCGAGGTAGGCCATGCCCATCCCGTCGGGCAGCGTGGGATCGATCACCTGGTCATCGGCTTCAGCGCGGACGCACCACGCATGGTCAAAGGCGACAGGCACCCTCTGGGCCACCACCATGCCTTCGACATACAGCAGGCCCTCGTGCTCGTCGGCCCACCGGCTGGCGGTGGCGAAGCACGTCCCCGGCGGGCCGGCCACGAACGCGGAAGGCCGGGACGCCGGGGTGAACCGGCGGCCATGGCTGAGCAGGAGCTCGGCCAGGCTGGCGAACCGCCAGCCGTCGCGCTGCGGTGAGCAGGCGCTCCGCCACATCGCGACCCACGCTTCGCCCTGCTCCAGCAGCAGCGCGACCGCCCGGCGCTCGGCGTCGCTCATGCGGTCGTTCATGAGGGAAGAGCCTCCTGGACACGCGCGGGGAGGCTGCGTTCCCGCTGCTCGTCCGCCTGTTCCCACCTGGGGTCGGGGGTGAGCGACGGCATGCGCGTGCAGGCCACCCGGCCGGTTCTGCCGGTGAGCACGGCCTCGGGCGTCGCGTAGCCGAGCGTTGCGTCGTCGGTGAGCACGAGCACGGTGCGGTCGGGCTCCCCTGCCGGTGCCGGGAGCAGCAGCGCGGTGGCGTGGGTGCGGGTCAGCCGGGGTGTACGCCTGGGCATGGCATGCGCTCCTTGGGGCGGTAGTGAGTGCCGGGTCGCCGGAGCATCATCGCCCCCGTCGGCTCTCCCGACACAGTCTTTCACAGAAGTGTTCTTCTGTGAAAGACATCCATGCTCGCAGATTATTAGATTCCAGTTTTCTTTTTCTGATTCTGAATTCTGCTATCTCTGACACTGCTACGATCGCAGGGTGAACGAGCCCACTCCACCCGGCGGTGAGCAGCCTGCCGAGACGCCGCGCGCCCTGCCGCTCGCCGCGACCGGCACCGCGCCGCAGGTCGACCCGGACGCTCCCTACGGCCGCTGCGGCAACCCGAACTGCGCCGCGCGCTGGCGCACCGTCGACGGCCGGCCGCGGCCGCTGGAGAAGCCGAAGACCAAGCCGCGCACCTACTGCAGCGGCGACTGCGGACAAGAAGCCCGATCCCGGCCGCTGCCTGAGGTCCCCGGCGCCCCGGTCGACGGCGCCTCCTGGGTGCGCCGGCTGAACGAGAACGCCACCACGCGCATCCAGCTCGCCGAGCGCATGCTCGCCGAGGCCGCCGCCGACCGGGAACTGTACGGCCGGCTGCGCGACGAACTGCTGGCCCGCATCACGCAGCTGGAGAGCACCACCGCCGCGGCGCTGGAGCGCACCGAGCAAGCCGAGCGGCGCGCGGCCAACGCCGAGCTGGCCCGCGACGTCGCCCGTCAGCAGGCCTCAGACGCCCACGACCTGCAGCAGGCCGCCGAGCGGCGCACCGACAACGCCGTGACCGAAATGGAAACGATCCGCCGCCACGCGGCCGAGGAGGTAGGCCGCGCCGAAGGGCGGGCCAATCAGGCCGAGGGCCGGGCGGAGGCGGCCGAGACATCCCGCAAGCGCGCCGAGGACGCGCTGCACAAGCTACGCGAGCAGGTCCAGGCCGAGCGCGAGCAGGTCGCCATCGAACGGCAGCAGACGGCCGACGCTCTTGATCAGCTGCGCCAGCGCCTGGAGCTGAGCGAGCAAGAGCTCGCCGCCGAGCGAGATGCCGCCGCAGGTCTGCGCTCCGAACTGACCGCCGCCGCCGCGCACGTCCAAGCCGTCGACGCGCGCCTGGAGGAACTGCGCGCTGAGCTGGTACGGCGCCAGGCCGACCACGAACGGGAACGGAACCGCCTGACCGACGAGCGCGACCAGGCCGGCCAGGAGTTGGCGGCCCAGCGCGCGACCTGCGACGCACTACGCGCCCAGCTGGCCGAGACCACCACCACCGCACGCGTCGCCGAAGCGCGAGCAGAGGGCCTGCACGAACGGCTGGCCGACCTGCAGGCCCGGCTCGCGGCGGCCGACGTCACACTCCCGGAGATCACCGAGCTGGACGACGGCGTGCTCGGCGTGGCGCTGCCCAACGGCGACGGCGTCGTGCTGCGCGGGGAGCACATCTCCCTCAATCTCGGCACAGGCCACCGAGACCTCGACGCCGACACGGTGTCTGCCGTGGTCGGCGCGCTGGTGGCCGTAGCCGCCCATCGTGCCCGCCACCGATGACCGACCGCCCGGTGGAGGTCCGGTCGACTCGGCTGCGAGAACGCCGGGCCAGGCCAGCAGCTGAGCGGTGGCCTCGGTGCGGTCGCCGCCCCAGGCCACGCCGCGCCGGCCGTCGGCGGCGCCTACGCCAGGCTCTAATCGGCGCAGTTCGCCCAGGCCGTCACCGAGGCGGAGTGACGGCGCAGATCCCGGACGCCGCCCTGCACTTCCTCCAGTCCGATCGCGGGCAGCCCTGCCGGACGAAAGGTCGCCGCTCCCTCGGCCTGGCGCAGCGCTGCTCCCGTCGCGTCGATCTCCCAGGCCCGCGGCGTCGTTGACGAGGTGCTGATCCCCTGGTGTCTCAGGCTGCGAGGGATGGGGCTTCAGGGCTCGGCTGACGTCCGAGCCGGTGGTGACGCCAGTGCGCGGCGCCGAATACGTCGGGGCGCCTCACATTTCGGTGGACTGCGTCGTCGTACTGCTGAAACCACAGGGACCGTCGCCGGCCGAGCCGGCGGCGGTCCTCATTCTTGTACGGCGAAACGGCGAAACGGAGAAACGATGACTTCGAGCGATTCTGAGTTCAGAGCGTTCCTGGCGAGTCGCGTCGATGCGGCCCAGGTGAAGGACATCGATCTGCTCATGACGCATTATTCGGAGGACATTGTCTATTACGATGTCGTTCCCCCTCTGCAGTTCGCGGGCAGCGACGAGGTCCGCCGCAACTTCGTGCGGTGGTTCGACGGCTACGACGGCCCCATCAGCCTGGAGACGCACGAGCTGAAGGTCTCGGTGAGTGGCGACGTGGCGTTCGCGCACATGCTGCACCTGGATTCCGGCAAGCGCACGAACGGGCTGGAAACTTCGATCTGGGTGCGTTCGACCGTCGGTTGCCGGCGGTCGAACGGTAAATGGCTGATCACGCACGAGCACATCTCACTGCCGATCAACATGGAATCCCTGCAGGCCTGGTTCCCGCCAGAGGCGTAAGCCGTCCTGCTGTCCATCTGAGTCAAGCCGGACGAGGACGCCCGCGTCCTCGTCCGGCTTTTCGACATGCCTGTTCTCTTCTTTGGGGGGCCTCATGGAAATGACGAAAAACCGTGGCCGCCGGGCTCTGGTGGTCGGGCTGGGGATCAGCGGGATCGCCACCGCGCTGCGGCTGCGGCAGATCGGCTGGACGCCGGTCATCATCGAACGAGATCCCGGCCGGCGGTCCGGCGGATACTTCATCGCCCTGTTCGGTGCCGGCCGCGCCGCCGCCCGGCGCCTGGGCATTCTGGAGAATCTGACCGATCGAGGCCCTGAAGGCGCCGCCTACGACATCGACCGGGCCGGCCGGCGCAGGCCCGGGCTGGGTTTCAAGGACTTTCCCGGCCGGCCGTGGATGATGATGCGGGGAGACGTGGAGGCGGCCGGTTTCGCGGCGCTGCCGTCCGATGTCGAGATCCGCTACTCCACGGTGCCGACCCGGATCGAGCAGGACGCCGACGGGGTGGACGTGACGCTGGCCGACAGCGCCGCCGGGACCTCGGTCACCGAGCGCTTCGATCTGGTCGTCGGCGCGGACGGGCTGCGCTCCATGGTGCGGCGGCTGGTGTTCGGGCCGCACGAGAGGTATCTGCGCCGGATGAACTACATGGCGGTCGCCTTCCAGCTGGCCGGCGCGCTCCCCGGTCACGACCAGACCGACTCCGTCATCCTGGCGGAGCATCAGCGGTCGATGTGGGTCTTCCCGTTCAAGGACCGTCCGCCGACCGTGCTGCTGAGCTACCACACCGACGACGTGAACGCCGAGTTCAACCGGCCGATGGCCGAGCGGGTGCGCGAGGCGTTCGGCCCCGAGCCGGCCGGCCCGGCGCTCGGGGCGGCGCTTGATGCGCTGGAGTCGGCCGGGCAGGTGCTGTTCGACTCGGTCGAGCAGGTGCGCATGGACCGCTGGCATCGCGGCCGGGTGGTGCTGGTCGGTGACGCGGCCTGGTGCGTGACGCTGTACGCGGGAATGGGCGCCTCCAGCGGAATGGCCGGGGCGGACCTGCTGGGCACCATGCTGGACCGCCACCCCCGCGGCGTGACCGAGGCGCTGACCCGATGGGAGCGGCAGCTGCGCCCCACCATCAGCTATCTGCAGGACAACGGGATGCAGATGCGCAGCTTGTTCGTCCCGGCCACCCGCTTCGAGCTCACCTGGCGCAAGGTGATGGTGCGCATGAGCAAGATGCCGCTCACCGCTCCCCTGTTCCTCCGGTGGCAGCTGAAGGGCAAGGCGGCCCGGATTAAGGACACGGACTTCTCCCACCCCCAGCTGCTCACGCCGCGGCCCCGCTGAACCCGGCAGCTGAAAGGGGCGGCGGACATGGCCTCCGCCGTCCCTTGCAGCGTTCTGATCATGCCGTGTGGCGTCCCTATTTCGAGTGGTGCCGCGTCACGGTCGCGTGCGCCGGAGGCGGCCACCGCCGGGCAGCAGCACCTCGCCGTGCTGGTGGTGCCACGCCGCAGCAGGGCCGCGGCCAGCAGGGTGAACGCGAGGCAGGCGGCGGCCTGCTGCCGCGCGCGTCGCTGCCCAGGACCGCCTGGTGGTACTGCGGCATCGTGAACAGGACGCCGAACATGGTGAAGTTGATCAGCGTGCCGAGTGCCCTGCCGGCGGTGAGCCGGGCGCTGCTGAACAGCGACAGGTCCACCAAGGGATGGGCGGCCCGCCGTTCCCGGATCACGAACGCCACCAGCGCGACCGCCCGGCGCCGACAGCGCCCGCCCGCCGTAGTCGATCCTCCTGGCGTGCTCGGCCCGTGACTCGGGCAGCCACGTCGGACCGCGGCGACCACGATGAGCACCGGCAGGAGCGCGATCACCATGGGCATGATGAGCGCGGCCCCCACGCCGAGCACCGCGCGGGCGGCGATGAACATGCCGACGGAGGTGGCGTAGGCGGCGACCAGCGAGCTGAGGCCGAAGCATGATCAGCCCGGCGCGCCGACCTGGTCAGGAGAGCGGGACCAGGACGACGTCGAACTCCAGCTTCACCTTCCCGCCGACCATGACGCCGATCGCGGCGTTCCAGTCCACGCCCCAGTCCCTGCGGCTGATCACCGTGCCGCCTCGCAGGGTGACCCGGCGGTCGCCCGAACGGTCGTTCTCGGCGCCGGTCAGCTCGAAATCCAAGGTGACCGGCCTGGTCACCCCGCGGATGGTCAGATCACCGGCGACCTTGAAGGTGGCCGGGCCGGTCTGGCTCACCCTGGCCGAGGTGAAGGTGATGGCCGGGTGATCGTCCGCGCGCAGAAATCTGCCGCTCAGTTGCCCGTCGCGTTGCGCGTTGCGGGTCTGGATGCTCTTCGCCTGGATCGTGAGCCGGGCGCTGGACTTCGACGGCTCATCGCCGTCCAGGTACGCGCCACCCTCGAACTCGTCGAACTGGCCGTGCACCCTGCTGCCCATCGTGTGCCGGGCGACGAACCCGATCCGGGTGTGAGCGGGGTCGAGGACGTAGTCGCCGGTCAGTTCGCTGAGCGTGGTCCTGGTGGTCGTCATGCTGAGTTCACTCCTGGAAGGGGCTTCCGTATGCGTTGCAGCCGTACGACGAGGCACCCCCGCCAAATGTCAGGCGACGTGCCGACCTCACATTTCGGGACAGTCTCTCGTCGTACCGCTGTTGACTGACGCACCAGAGGAAAGCGGGACACCATGACCACCCCTGCAGGGCCGGCGGACGACGGGATCGATCCGAGCCTGAGCGCGATCATGAGCGAGCGGCGGCAGCTCATCAATCTCGCCTACCGGCTCCTCGGTTCCCTGGCCGACGCCGAGGATGTCGTGCAGGAGACCTATGCCCGCTGGTATGCCATGTCCCGGCAGGAGCAGGAGGCCATCGAGTCGCCCGGCGGCTGGCTGACGACGGTGGCCAGTCGCGTCTGTCTCGACATCCTCGGCTCGGCGCGAGCCCGGCGGGAGCGCTACGTGGGTGAATGGATCCCCGAGCCGGTGCCCGACCGCACGGAGTGGAGCGCCGGCCGGCCCGGCGGCGACCCGGCCGACCGGGTCACCCTCGACGAGTCGATCAACATGGCCTTCCTCGTCGTGCTGGAGACGATGACTCCGGCCGAGCGCGTCGCGCTCATCCTGCACGACGTCTTCGGCTACTCCTTCGCCGAGGTGGCCGAGATCGTCGGCCGGACCACCGCGGCGTGCCGCCAGCTCGCCTCCTCCGCCCGCCGCCGCCTCCGCGCCTCGCAGGCGCCGACGGCTTCGGCCGCGCGGCTCGGCAGCATCGTCCGGGACTTCAAGCTGGCCTGGGAGGCCAAGGACATCGACGCCCTCATCGGCCTCCTGGACCCCGACGTCCTGGCGATCGGCGACGGCGGCGGCCTCGTCAGCGCCGTGCTCCACCCGGTCGAAGGCCGCGAGAAGGTGGCGCGTTACCTGACCGAGCTCGCCGGCAAAGCGCCCGGGCTGGCGATCCTGGAGCGCACGGTCAACGGCCTGCCCGGCCTGGTGCTCCAGGTGGACGGCGCCACCATGGCGGTGCTGGCGTTCGGAGTCACGGCTGACCGCATCACGCACATCTGGGGAGTACGCAACCCCGACAAGCTCCGGCTCTGGACGGCGGGCTGAGGCTCGCCGCTCATCCGGCAAACCCCATGAAGAAGTAGAAAGGGCACGTCAATCATGATTCTGGTTACCGGTGGCACCGGAAACGTCGGCGGCAACGTGGTCCGCCAGCTCCTTGACGCAGGTGAGAAGGTCCGCGTCATCACCCGTGATCCCGGCAAGGTCTCGTTCCCGGACGACGTCGAGGTCGTGTCCGGCGACCTCGCCCAGCCGGAGACCCTGCCGGCGGCGCTGTCCGGGGCCGAGCGGGCATTCCTCTTCCCTGTCTTCGGCGCGGTGGAAGGTTTCCTCGAAGCGTCCAAGGAGGCCGGCTTGCAGCATGTCGTGCTGCTGTCCTCGGCGGCCGTCACGTACTCCACGCCGGGGTGGGTCGGCCAGCAGCACCTGCGTCTTGAGCAGGCCGTCGAGGCGTCCGGGTTGCCGTGGACCTTCGTGCGTCCCGACGCGTTCATGACCAACGACCTGGCCTGGATCCCCCAGATCGCCCACGGCGGGGTCGTGCACGGCGTGTACGGCAACGCCGCGCTGGCCCCCGTCGACCCGCGCGACATCGCCGCGGTGGCCGTCCGCGCCCTGATCGACCAGCGGGCCGGCCAGTCCTACGAGCTCACCGGACCGCAGTTGCTGACCCAGATCGACCGCGTCGGGATCATCGCTGAGACGATCGGCAGGCCGCTGCGGTTCGAGGAGCTGCCCCGGGAGCGGTTCGAGGAGCAGCTGCGGCGCCACGGGATGCCCGCCCCCGCGATCACTGACCTGGTCGAGGGGCTGGCCGCCAGGGACGGCCGGAGCGCCCGCGTCCTGCCTGTCGTCGAGGACGTCACCGGACGCCCCGCCTTCACCTACGCGCAGTGGGCCGCCCAGCGCGCGGCGGACTTCGCGATCTGACGGCGACCGCCCGGCCATCATCCACCCCGAGGGCACGACGTTTGCCGGGCTCACGCCCACGGCACTTGCCGTCGTGCCGTGGCTCGCGGTCGACGTTGCACGGCCGGCCTCATCGCCGACCCAGCTGCGATCATCTGGGCACGTGTGCGGGTGCGGGGATGGCGTCCGGGCCGTCGAAGACGGGCAGGACGCGGCCGCCTTCGGCCGGCGCGGCGGCGGAGCCGGTGCCAAGCTCCGGCGCGCCCAGGGCCGGGGGTCCTGGGCTGGACGGACGCGGCCCTTCGCTCGAGAACCGCTCACCCAGGCCGCCCCCGACATGCCGGAGCTCACCGCCGGCGTTGCATGGAGAGGGCCTGCCGCCAGTGCTCGGCCGCCTGGCCCATGTCGCGGCCGAGGAGTTCGAAGAACTGGCTGGTGGTGCGGAGCCGGTCACCGGTGGGTGTGTCGGTGCCGAAGATCCCGACGCCGTGCCGCGTGGTGTCCGCCCAGATCGCTATCGACCTGGCGCTGGCCGCCCACGTGTGGTACCAGACGTCCACCTCGACGAAGTACCGCACCCGACGCGCCTCCCGCTCCCGGGCGACCATCTGTCGCTGCTCCAGCCACTTGATGGCATTGGAGATCGTCGCCGGACTGACATGGAGTTGCCGGACGAGTTCCGTGGCGGTCAGGCTGCCGCCCTCGCTGAGGAAGAGCGCGGCGAACACCCTGGCCGTCATGGGCGCCATCCCGCCCTCGATCATCATGGCGACGAACTGTTCCTCGAACTCCAGGGCTGTGCGGACGTCACGGTTGTCGCTGGTGTGGGGAACGCCGGCGTGGGGAGCGCGCCTGCGCCGGCGAGCACGCCAGTTCGTCGCATGCTGGGCGCGCGCCGCCCGGTAGCCGTGCGGGCCGCCGTTCCTGGCGATCTCACGGGTGACGGTGGACGTGGACCGTCCCAGCCGGCGGGCGATCTCCGCGTACGTCAGACCGGACGCCAGCCCTTCGGCGATGCGGCG
The DNA here is from genome assembly GCF_040631115.1 of Nonomuraea sp. NPDC005692. NCBI lineage: Bacteria > Bacillati > Actinomycetota > Actinomycetes > Streptosporangiales > Streptosporangiaceae > Nonomuraea > Nonomuraea sp. NPDC005692. The sequence continues at coordinate 22,795 of NZ_JBEXYU010000024.1, forward strand.
ACGATCCTCGGCGGTCAGCCGGCCTCCTGGCATGTCATCCTCTCCCCGGTTGAGCACCCGCCGGCCGCGGCGAGTGCAGCACTGAAAGACAGTTGCACTCAGCTGCAAACTCATTGCACCAACAAACAGGGCTCTACCTGCGCATATTTGTTTTGCGAGTTGCCTCATATCCGGACACAACCCTAGCGTTCCCCCTGACCGAAGAGGAGGTTCCACCATGGAAAAGGTCATTCTCGTCACCGGCGCCTCCGCCGGCATCGGCAAAGCCACCGCACTCGAACTCATCCGCGCCGGCCACATCGTCTACGGCGCCGCGCGGCGCGTGCACAAGATGGACGACATCCGCGAGGCCGGCGGACACGTCCTGGCGCTGGACGCACGCCGGCCGGAGGACCTGGAACGCGTGATCGGCGCCGTCATCGCCGAACAGGGACGCATCGACGTCGTGATCAACAATGCCGGCACCGTCCTGCACGGCGCGGCCGAGGACATCCCCATCGACCTGGCGCGCGACCAGTTCGAGGTCAACGTCTTCGCGCCGGCCCGGCTGACCCAGCTCGCCCTGCCGTACATGCGCGCGCAGGGTTCCGGCACGATCGTCAACGTCTCCTCCATCGGAGGCGAGATCGCACTACCGCTCGGCTGCTGGTACTACGCGACCAAGCACGCGCTGGAGGCCTACTCCGACAGCCTGCGCATGGAGGTCGAGCCGTTCGGCATCGACGTCGTGATCATCCAGCCCGGCATCATCAAAACCGGGTTCGAAGACCACACGGCACAAGACCTCCGCGAGATCTCCGGCACGACCGCGTACCGGGACATGGCCGAAGCCATGGCCGAACGCGCCGAGACACAGCTCGGCGAGAACACCCCGGCCAGCGACCCCGGCGTCGTCGCCACCACCATCCGGCAGGCCGTCGAAGCCGGCAAGCCCGAGACGCGCTACGCGGTCGGCTACATGGCCGACAAGCTCCTGGAGCTCAACAGGACGCTGCCGGACCGCGAATTCGACAAGCTCCTCACGAACGCCGCGAAGTAGGCCGCCACGATGTCGCGCCAACCCCACTCACACAGATGGTGGGCGCTCACCGCGCTCGTGCTCACGTCGCTGGCCGTGGGCTTCGACGTGACCATCCTGAACCTGGCCCTGCCCAGCATGGCCGACGACCTGCACGCCGACAACGCCCAACTGCAGTGGTTCGTCACCATCTACACGCTGGTGCTCGCCGCCGGCATGATCCCGGCGGGAATGACGGGCGACCGCCTCGGCCGCAAGAAGACGCTCCTGGTCGCGCTGGTCATCTTCGGCATCAGCTCGCTGGCCGCCGCCTACGCGCCCTCGACCGGGATCTTCATCGCAGCGCGTGCCGTGCTGGGCCTGGGAGCGGCGCTCATCATGCCCACGATGCTGGCGCTGATCCCGACGATGTTCACCGAGAAGGAGCGGCCGAAGGCGATCGGAACGCTGGCGATGGCCTCGATGCTGGCCTTCCCCATCGGCCCGCTCCTGGGCGGCTGGCTGTTGACCCACTTCTGGTGGGGCTCGGTCTTCCTGATCAACGTCCCCGTGGTCGTCCTGGCGTTCCTCGCGGTCACCGCCTGGCTGCCCGAATCGCCGCGCGAGCGCGGCAAGCGGATCGACGCGGGCGGCGTGCTGCTGTCGAGCGCGGCGCTGACGGCCTTGACCTACGGCCTCATCGAAATCGGTGAGCGGGGCTGGACCGACGCAGCCGTGTTCGGACCGATCCTTGGCGGGACGGCCGCGCTGGCGCTGTTCGTGCTCTGGGAGCGACGGGCCGGCGCGCCGCTGGTGGACCTGTCGCTGTTCGCCGACGCGCGCTTCACCGTCGGCACCGCGCTGGCCACGCTCGTCAACTTCACCATGTTCGGCGTCCTGTTCGCGCTACCGCAGTACTTCCAGGCGAACCTCGGCACGGACGCGATGGGCAGCAGCCTGCGGCTGTTGCCGCTCATCGCCGGGATGCTCATCGGGATGTCGGCGGCAGCCAGGCTGAACAGGACGATCGGCCCCAAGCTCGCAGCCGGCCTGGGGTTCGTCCTGCTCACCGCGGGCCTGTTCTGGGGAGCCACCACCGATACGAGCAGCGGCACCGCGTCGGCGGCCGCGTGGACGGCCCTGTACGGCCTCGGCCTCGGCTGCGTCCTGCCCACGGTCATGGACGCGGCGCTCGGCACCCTGTCGCCCGGCAACGCCGGAGTCGGCGCCGGGGTGACCCAGTCCATCCGCACCCTCGGCGGCAGCTTCGGCGCGGCGGTCCTCGGCTCGATCCTGGCCTCCACCTACCGCGCCGCGGTGCCGCAGCAAGCAGGCGAGAGCGTCTTCGCAGGTCTGGCCGCCGCACGATCCGCCGGCTCCGCGGCCCTGGCGGACACGGTCCGCTCTGCCTTCGTCCATGGCCTGGACATCGTCCTGGCCGCCAGCGGCGGCCTCGGCCTCCTCGGCGTCCTCATCGCCCTGGCCTGGCTGCCCGGTACACGCGAGCGTCCCCGGCCGAGCACACCCCGGCACGCACAGCAGGCCCACGTACCCAATCCTTGAGCGAGCGCTCGATCAGAACCACATCGGCGGCGCGGATGCACTGGTCGGCGGTCTGCCAGGGCCCGTACCGCCACGGAGCATTCGCACCACGACCACCATTCAACCGTGTGCGGCCTCTGCCGCTGGTCCTGCACCTGACCGGCGACCCACAGGTCCACACGGCGCCGGGGGGCGAGGGAGACGCCGGCGGGCTGGTTGATCGGTTCTTGCATCACTTCGGTACCCACGGCCTCGATTGCGCTTGAAGGACGATCCCCCCGTCCGGCTGGGCCGGCGGGCGGACGCTCACCCGCCGCGTTCCCTCGGATCCCAGGTCATCGCGTACCTCGGATCCGAGTACGTCGCGGTGGAAGGCGAGCGCCTCGTCGAGTCGTGGACGGCGACGGCGCAGGAGGAGAGTCTGAGATCCGTGCCGGTCAACGCCGCTCCTTGTCACCGGCGGAGAGGTAGACGACGTCAAGGTCGTGGAGCCGGTCCAGGTCGGTGTCGATGGCGATTCGGGTGATCTTCTCGTCATGGATGGTGAAGGTGATGACGGCGTTCGGCTGGCCACGGTGTGACCAGACGGCCGCCGGGACGCCATCGACCAGGGCGAGCCGGGCGGCCTGAGCCCGTCCGGCGAAGAAGGCCGCCACCGCTTCGGCGCCGCGGATCTCTACGGCCACGGCTTCCGGATCGAGCAGCTCGACCAGGGCGGTGAAGTTTCCGCCTCGGGCCGCGGCGAGGAACGCCTCGACGATTTCCCGCTTCGCCGAACGCGCGGCATCGGACGCGTCGGCCGTTCCTTGCAGCCGGCGCCGGGCCCGGCTGGCGAGTTGCCGGGCCGCCGCCGGGGAGCGGTCGATGATGGCGCCGATCTCGGCGAACGACACGGCGAAGACGTCGTGCAGGACGAACGCGAGCCGTTCGGCGGGAGCCAGCGTGTCCAGCACCACCATCAGCGCGACACCGACCGAATCGGCCAGCAGCGTCTCGTCCTCAGGGGTGGCCTGGCCGGCCAGGTGAGTGCTGGGGCGCGGTGCGGTCGGCTCGGGCGGCAGCGTCCCGGCCGAGTCCTCACGCTGAGCCCGGCGTGCCTCGAGCATGTTCAGGCAGACCCTGGCGACGATGGTGGTCAGCCACCCGGCCGGGTTCTCCACCTGGCCGGTGTCGGCGCGGCTGACCCGCAGCCAGGCCTCCTGCACCGCGTCCTCGGCCTCGCTGGGTGAGCCGAGCATCCGGTAGGCCACCGCGTGCAAGCGGTCGTGGTGCTCGGCGAACCGTTCGCTCAGCCAATCCTGCTCAACCATCGGTCACATTCCTCCATCCGGTCCTGTCATACCAATTGACCGGCGAACACGCGCCGATGTGACAGCCGGGCCCTGGCCCAGATGTCCGGCACGTATACATCTGAAGTGCAAGGAGCAAGGCATGAGAGCGGGGGCCTCGGCCGGCAGATCAAGAACGACTACGGCATCTCGGTGTTCTTCGCATCGGACGGTCCTCGCCGGTCGGCTTCCACGGTCGCGCGGGTCTCGCCGACCAGGTGGGCACGGACCCGGAAGGCAGCGGCTTCAGCGGCTACATCTGGAGTCTCGGCCACAGCGCCCGGTGAACCGACCAGTCCTACGCGGAGCAGCCGGTGAGCCGGCAGAACAACAGGAGACGGATCATGAAGTTCTGGGCCCACGTCGAGCCACCCGAGCCCATGCGAGGCCTGAAGGTTCCGCCCGAGGTGGTAGCAGCGCTCGGCGGTGGGCCGCGGCCGCCCGTGACGATCACCGTCAACGGGCATAGCTGGAAGAGCCGGGTCGCCCTCATGCGCGGCCGCCATCTGCTCGGCCTCAGCAACGCCAACCGGCAGGCCGCGGGTGTCACGATCGGCGACGAGGTTGAGGTCGAGGTGGAGCTCGACAGCCGGCCGCGCGTCGTCGTCGAGCCCTCCGACCTGGCCCGGGCCCTGGACGACGACCCGGCCGCCCGCACCGCTTTCGACTGTCTCACCGACAGCCGCAAACGTGAGCACGTGCGCGCCGTGGAGAGCGCGAAGAAACCCGAGACGCGCCGGCGGCGTATCGAGAAAGTCATCGCCGCGCTGCGGGGCTGAAACCCGAAACAAGACTCCGTTGGCAATGCAGTCGCCGGCGGAGGTCCACCCCTGCCAACTCTCCGGGAGAGATGAGAAATGTCGAAACACCTTAAGACCGGCCTGTATTGGTTCCTGGCCCTTCAGTTCGCGCTGGGCGCCGTGACCAAGTACTGGCCGGGTGACACGATATTCAGCACTGCGTACTCCGTGAAGTTCGTCGATTGGGGTTACCCGTCCTGGATGCGCTTCGTGGTTGGCGCGCTGGAAGGTGTCGCCGCCGTCCTGCTCGTGATCCCCGACCGTCGAGCACGCTTCCTAGGTGCCACGACGCTGATGTTCGTGCTCACCGGCGCGGTCACCACCCACATCGTCAACCACGACCCGGCGGTGGAGAGCTGGGCCGCGCCGACTCAACTCCTCATCATGGGCATCCTCGCCCTGGCCAACTGGCCCGCCGACTGGCGAGACCTCCTGCGGTCACCGATCGCGCCGACAGCCCGAACGCCACGTCCATCCAACGAAATGACAGGAGTGCAGCACCTTTAAGGGAAAGCCCTGACTGCACCGACCCGCGGCTGCCTCATCGCCCCGCCACTGGTCCCTGGCGCCGATCAGGACGGTCATGCCCGCTCGGCGAGCTGTCCGGCGGCGGACCGGCCGATGAGGCAGCTCATCACCCTTCCCACCGACGACCCGGGCCGGCGCTTACCAGAACGCACTCGGCGCAAGAGTTCCGCCGGCCTTCGGCGCGGCTCTGCGCCTGTTGGCCCGTTCCTCTGTCCAGCCAGGTCAGTGCCGCGCCCGCGTGAATAGTGTGCCCACGAGGTTCCGTCACCATCGTCTTCCGGGTGGGGCGCGTGCGTGTTGAGGTGATCGCATGACCCCCATGAGCGCCATCAACCGGGCAGCCGCCGCGGGAATGATCGTGCTGACGCCGGCACTGGCCTGGACCAGCATCGCGCTACAACGCGTCGCGGCAGACGGGGCCGCACCATGGACTCGCGAGTGGATCCCAGGCTCGCCCTACGTCCCTGCGGTCGTCACCGTTGTGCCGACGCTGCCCACCAAGCAGCAGGCGGGCGGTGGACACAGCGGAAGCGGCGCCGCCTGACGTACGGGCATTGCGCTCGTGGGGGCGTTCCAGGGCCGCCTTCATGGCCCGGATCGCGCCCGCTCAGCCACGCAGCAGATGCCGGGTGACATCGATCACGAGACCGCTCGTCTTCGGGATCTGCCCGCCGCACTCCACCGTGAGCCTGCGACCGCCTCACCCGGCAAGGCCCTCCAGCAGCCAGGACAACGGGGTGCCCGCGTCGCCACCCGGGCGAGAGGGGACGCCGACGGCGAGCGGAAGAACCACTCCCCGAGAGAACGGAGCCTCGTCCGTGACGGTAAGGTCCGAATCTGATCCTCCCCCTGCCGACCACACCGGGCAGCAGGCCGCCGTGCAGGAACCCGCCACGGATCCGATCTTCGGAGGCGGCTTCCAATACAGCATGGGCTGGGCGCGGCACGAAGCCGACCTGGCGGTCGGCTTCGGCGTGATCATGCGTAAGCTGCCCTCGCTGATCGGCATCTGCCTGCGGCTGTCCTGGCGAGCCGACCCGGCCGCGCTCGTGATCGTCGTGGCCTGCCAGCTCATCGTCGGCGCCGCGACCGCGTTCGGCCTGCTGGCCACCAACCGGGTCCTGCAGCAGATCCTCGCCGAGGGTCCCACCCCCGACCGCGTCAAGGCCGCCATACCGGCGCTGGTCCTGGTCGCGGCCGCCGGCATCAGCGTCGCGGTGTTGACCGCCTGGTCCGGTGCCGCCTCCGGCCGGCTCCAGCCGAAGGTCGAGCACCTGGCCTACGACGAACTCCTCAGCCGCGCCGCCAACGTCGAACTCCTGCACTTCCAGGGCGCCCACTTTCATGATCTCCTGGAGGCCGCGCAGTACGGGGCCGGGTGGATCGACATCGTCATCGACCAGGTCATCCGCATGCTGAAAGCGCTGATGGGCATGACTGCCGCCGCCGGCGTCCTGGGTGTCCTGCACCCCCTGCTGCTTCCGCTGCTGCCGCTCATCATCCTGCCGCGCGCCTGGGCGCTGGTGCGCTCCACTCTGCGCCGCAAAGCCTCCCGCCTGCGGTGGCTGACTCCCGTACGGCAGCAGCGCAGCCTTGCCCAGCTCCTGATCGGAGCCGACCCCGCCGAGGAGATCCGCGCACACGCCGCCGGGGACTTCCTGCTCCGCCACCACGACCGGATGGCCCTGCGCTCGGCGCGGGAGCAAGCCCGCCTCGCCCGCGCCGACGCCGGAGGCGAGCTGCTGGCCGGGGCGCTGAGCGGCCTGACGACGGGCGCCACCTACGTTGTGCTCGGCTGGCTCCTGATCACCGGACGCATGCACCTGGCCGCCGCCGGTACTGCCGTCCTGGCCATCCAGACCGGCACCAGCCAGCTGAGCACCCTGATCTATTCGATCAACAACGTGTTCGAACACGGCCTCTACACCGAGGACTGGGCCGCTGCCTGCCGTCAGGCCGAACGACTGGCCATCCCCCGCGACGGCGCCGGCCTGCGGCGGGCCGATGGTCCCGACCTGATCGAAGCACGCGGCCTGCGCTTCAGCTACCCCAGCGCCGACGAGCCCGCCCTCGACGGCGTCGACCTGGCCATCGGCCGCGGCCAGATCGTGGCCCTGGTCGGGCACAACGGCTCCGGGAAGACCACCCTGGCGAAACTTCTCACCGGCCTCTACCTGCCCGAATCCGGATCGGTCACCTGGGACGACACACCGACCACCGACCTCGACCGAACCCAGCTCTTCGACCAGGTGGCCCTGCTGTCCCAGGGCTACGAACGATGGCCCTTCACCGTGTCCGCCAACGTCGCCATCGGCCGCCACACCACCGGCCCCACCCCCGAAGCGCTCGCCTGCGCTGCCGCGGCCTCCGGCGCCACCGATCTCATCGCCTCCCTGCGGGACGGCTGGGACACACTGCTCGCCCCCGAGTACCAGGGCGGGGTCGACCTGTCGGGCGGGCAGTGGCAGCGCATCGCGGTCACCCGCGCGTACTTCCGGGACGCGCCCGTGCTGGTCCTGGACGAGCCGACCGCCGCCCTCGACCCTCGCGCCGAGGCCGAGACGTTCGCCGGGGTACGCGCCCTGGCCGGTGGACGCACGGTCATCCTCATCACCCATCGCCTGCACTCCGTGCAGCACGCCGACCGCATCTTCGTCCTGCAGAACGGCCGGATCACCGAAAGCGGCACCCACCAGGAGCTGCTGAAGCTCGGTGGCGAGTACGCGGAGCTGTGGTCGTTGCAGGCGGCTCAGTACGGCATGGGCACCACCCCGTGAGCGCGGCCCCGGCCAGGCCGAAGGGGCGGAGGATGTCGCCACCCCGGCAGACGGTCGCTGACGAGGGCATCCTGCGACCCGTGAACTGATACGGCAGACCACGACCAAGGCATCGAACCGGACGTGAACAGCCCGCACGCCGATTACCTGGAACCGGTCGTCCGCCGGTGCATCGATTGCAGCTGATCGGAAGCGCGTGCCGTTGGCATGAGGAGAGGCGAGACTCATCTGTGTCGAGGTTGCCGCTTCGAGCTATCCATCGATCGCGGACACGTCGAGATAGACAAGAGAATTTTCGTCAACAGACGATCCACGTAGCCGCTGCAGCACGTCGGGAAAATCCTCGAAGTACGCAGGATGAAAGGGGCGCACAGCCACCGAAGTGTTTTTGTGCACCGTTGAGTTCAGAAGAACGATGGCGGGCCTGTTCTCCGTCGCGATCGCCCATTTCCGGGCGATCAAAAATTCGACGGCTTTGTCGAGCGCTTGTGAACCACTCGTTGCCCCAACGTCAATCACCAGCAAGTTTGAAACCTGCTTTATGTGATCACTTTCGCTGACACCTTCCACTGCCGCAAGCACCTTGCCGATGGTGCGCACATCACCGAGAAGAACCGAATCGACTCTGATCGTCGCGGACGGGAGCCCACATCCCCCGATCAGGAGGATCGTAGTGAGAAGAACGCGGGCGATTGAAGAACGTCCTGCTGCCATTGTGTTCTCCGCTAGGGATGGTATGGATCGCGCGCTGGATCAAGGGCGCACTTCCAGTATTGTGCGGCCGCGCCTCCATCAAACCAGCTCGTGCAGTTCATGGCGACGACCTATGCCATTGGAGGGCGTTCGCCAGCGCGCCGGCCAGGCCCAGGTCGTCCAGGGCTTGGCTTCGGCGGGGGCGGTCTGGAGCGCGAGCGCGGCCAGGGCAGGCCGCGCAGACCAGCCAGCACGCCCGCGTACCTGTCGAGGAACAGGCCGGGCACGTTCTCGTACAGCACCGGCCGCAGCATCCAGCCGAGCGTATTGACCCCGATCGCGACGAGCGCCGCCAGCTACAACGTCCCACTTGGTGTGCGGGGAGTTCGTCAGCTCCTGTCGCGGGAGGGGATGAAAGTTTCATGGCGACGCTTTCGCCGGTCCGCCTCGATAAGTCAAGGTGAGCGAGCACGGCGGCCGCCTTCTCCGGCCGCCGCGCGCCAAGGCGCTCTTGACAGTGCCTTTCCGGCTCGTATTTGCTCCCTCCGTCCCTTCCATCGGCCCGGAAGAGCTCGACCGGTCAGCGATTTGTTAGCGCTAACAAACGAGAGATGGATGCATGAAACCAGGCGAATCGCCCAGAAAAAGACGCGCGGGCCTCGGAGCCGCTCTGGCGGCTGTGATCACGGCGGCGGCCACCGCTTTGGCCATGTTCCTCACCACTGCTCCGGGAGCCTCGGCGGCGGCCTTGACCGAAGTGACGAACTTCGGCACCAATCCCGGCGGACTACGGATGTACCTCTACGTCCCCGACAGGGTGGCGGCCAGGCCGGGCGTCCTGGTGGCGATGCACGGCTGCAACGGCTGGGCTCCGGGCTTCCACCAGGGCACCGAGTTCGCCTCGCTGGCCGACCGGTACGGCTTCATCGTCATCTATCCGCAGGCGAACAAGACCGCCAACGGCCTGTCCAACTGCTTCGACGTGTGGTCGAACGAGGCCCTGCGGCACGGCGGCGGCAGCGACCCGGTGTCGATCGTCTCCATGACCAACTACGTGCTGCAACGCTACGGCGGCGACCCGCAGCGGGTGTTCGCCACCGGCTTCTCCTCCGGGGCGATGGAGACCGGCAACCTGCTCGCCACCTACCCCGACGTGTTCAGGGCGGGAGCGCCGTTTTCCGGTGTCCCCTACGGCTGCCTCGGGCCGGCCGGATGCGGCGACAAGGCGCCGCAGCAGTGGGGGGACCTGGTCAGGAACGCCTACCCCGGCTACGCCGGGCCCCGGCCTCGCGTGATGGCCTGGCACGGCACCGCCGACTCCGTGCTGCCGTACACGATGTTGCAGGAGGAGGTCGACCAGTGGACCAACGTCCACGGAGTGGGCCAGACCCCCGCCTCCACCGACAGCCCGCAGTCCGGCTGGACGCGGCGGGTGTTCGGTTCCGGGCAGGTCGAGGCGTACACCATCACCGGCGCCGGTCACGACCTGCCCCACCCGGGGATGGCGGCGTACGCCATTCGCTTCTTCGGCCTGGACGGCGGGTCGTCCACCACCACGCCGACCCCACCACCCGCAGGTCAGATCAAGGGCGTGGCCTCCGGCCGCTGCGTGGACGTGCCCAACGCCGGCACCGCCGACGGCACCGCCGTGCAGCTGTGGGACTGCAACGGCCGCACCAACCAGCAGTGGACGCAGACCTCAGCCGGAGAGCTGAGGGTGTACGGCAGCAAATGCCTGGACGCCGCCGGCACCGGAAACGGCGCCAAGATCCAGATCTACTCCTGCTGGGGCGGCGGCAACCAGAAGTGGCGCGTCAACTCCGACGGCACCATCACCGGCCTCCAGTCCGGGCTGTGCCTCGACGCCGTCGGCGCAGGCAACGGCAACGGCACCGGGCTCCAGCTGTACAGCTGCTCGGGCGGCACCAACCAGAAGTGGACCTTGACGTGATGCCCCTGGCCCCGGCCGGGCCTCGGACGCCGGACGCCGGCGCGATGTCAGCGACAGCGAACATGACCACAGGAGGTCCCGATGTCCCAGCCGACAGCGGAGTCGATGCCCGGCCCGCCCGCCTCAAGGGCGCGCGACGCGTCAGCCGGGCGTCATCGGCCGACTCGCAGCCGATCGTGAGAGGGTGAGCATGCGTACCTGGAGGCGATGGCGGGCCGCCGTGCTGACGGTGGCGGCGTTGCTGGCGACCGGCACGGCGATGGGGACGGGGGTCGCCGGAGCCGAGTCCAACGGCGGGATACGGGTCATGCCCCTCGGCGACTCGATCACCGAGGGCACGCAGGTGCCGGGCGGCTACCGGATCGGCCTGTGGCAGCGCCTGACCGGCGGCCGCTACACGGTCGACCTCGTCGGTTCACAGTTCAACGGGCCCGCCAGCCTGGGCGATCACGATCACGAGGGCCACCCAGGCTGGCGGATCGACCAGATCGACGCGAACCTCACCGGCTGGCTGCGTACGTACACGCCGCGCACGCTGCTGCTCCACCTGGGCACCAACGACATCCTGCAGAACTACAACGTGGCCGGCGCTCCGCAACGGCTGTCCACGCTGATCGACCACATCACCGCGGCAGTACCGGACGCCGACGTCTTCGTCGCCACCATCATCCCGCTGTCCAACGCCGGACAGGAGTCCGCCGCCCGCACCTTCAACGCGGCGATCCCCGGCATCATCCAGAGCAAGGCGAACAGTGGCAAGCACGTCCACCTGGTCGACCTGCACAGCAAGTTGACCACCTCGGACCTGATCGACGGCATCCACCCGACCGCCGGCGGCTACGACAAGATGGCCGCCGCCTGGTACACGGCGCTGCAATCGGTTCCCGGCAGCATCGGCCAGCCGCAGGGCGAACCCTCCGGCGGGACGGAGATCAAAGGCGTGGGCTCGGGCCGTTGCCTGGACGTCACCGGCGTCTCACAGGCGAACGGCGCGCAGGCCCAGATCTGGGACTGCAACGGCCAGACCAACCAGCAATGGACGCCCACCGCGAGCGGCGAACTGCGCGTCTACGGCGGCAAGTGCCTTGACGTGTACGACGGTGGAACCACCGACGGCACCAACGTCATCATCTGGGACTGCAACGGCCAGAGCAATCAGCAGTGGCGCTTCAACGCCGACGGCTCCATCACCGCCGTCGGTGCGAACAAGTGCCTGGACGTGCCGAACAACGCCACCGCCAACGGCACCAAACTGACCATCTGGTCGTGCAACGGCGGCGCCAACCAGCGCTGGACCCGTACCTGACCCGTCATCCCGGGAGCGATCGTGAGAACGGCATTACGGTTGCCGGCCACCACAAGAGCCGGACGCGGAATCGTAGGGCTGCTGGTCCTGCTCGGCCTCGTGGCCTTCCTGCCCGCCCACCCCGCCAGCGCGGACAATCCGATCATCCAGACCGTCTACACCGCCGACCCGGCGCCGCTGGTGCACAACGGACGGGTGTATCTCTACACCGGCCATGACGAGGACGGCTCGACCTGGTTCACCATGAAGGAGTGGCGCGTCTGGTCCTCCACCGACATGGTGAACTGGACCGACCACGGATCCCCACTGAGCCTGACCACCTTCAGCTGGGCCAAGTCCGACGCCTGGGCGGGACAGACCATCTACCGGAACGGCCTGTTCTACTGGTACGTGCCCACGACCAACCGGGCGACCGGCCGGATGGCCATCGGGGTGGCCGTCTCCGACAGTCCGACCGGGCCGTTCAGGGACGCGCTCGGACGGCCGCTGATCGAGAACGGCGAGATCGACCCGACGGTCTTCATCGACGACGACGGGCAGGCCTACCTCTACTGGGGCAATCCGCACCTCTGGTACGTGAAGCTGAACGCCGACATGACCTCGTACTCGGGAAGCGCGACGCAGATCCCGCTCACCACGTCGGGATTCGGCACCAGGACGGGCGACGCCAACCGCCCGACGCTGTTCGAGGAAGGGCCCTGGGTCTACAAACGCAACGGTCTGTACTACCTCGTGTTCGCGGCCAAGTGCTGCTCGGAGTTCATCGCCTACTCCACGGCCCCCGGCCCCACCGGGCCCTGGACCTACCGGGGGACGATCATGCCCACGCAGGGCGGCAGCTTCACCAACCACGCGGGCATCGTTGACTACCAGGGCGGCTCGTACTTCTTCTACCACAACGGCGCACTGCCGGGCGGCGGCGGCTTCACCCGTTCGGTGGCCGTGGAGAAGTTCGCCTACGGCTCCGGCGGCACGATCCCGACGATCAACATGACCGCGGCCGGGGCGCCCCAGGTGGGCACCCTCAACCCGTACGTCCGCCAGGAGGCCGAGACGATCGCCTGGGAGTCCGGGATCGAGACCGAGCCCTCCAGCGAAGGCGGAATGAACGTCGGCTGGATCGACAACGGCGACCACATCAAGGTCAAGGGCGTCGCGTTCGGCGCCGGCCCCAGGACCTTCACCGCGCGGGTCGCCTCCGCCTCCAGCGGCGGCAGACTCGAACTCCGCCTCGACGGCCTAAACGGCCCGTCGGCCGGGACGTGCACCGTGCCGGGCACAGGCGGCTGGCAGACCTGGACCACCGTGTCCTGCCCGGTCAGCGGCGCGACCGGCACCCGCGACCTGTACCTGAAGTTCACCGGCGGAAGCGGCTACCTGTTCAACATGAACTGGTGGCAGTTCAGCTGACGTCACATCCCCCGCACGTCACCGCCGCCCGCCTCCGGCCCTGCCCGGGGTTACGGGGCCTCGGCGGCGCCGGTGGTCGTGATGTCGCGCGGCGTCGGCCTTGAACTCGGACGGGTAGACGTCCCACCTTCTCCGCAAGGAGATATTCGGAGAGTGAGGGTGCGGCCGACGGGGGTTCTCCACGCCGGCCGCGGACCGGCACGACGGCCCAACAGAGCCTCTATTTGACGTAGGGCTTGGGCAGGCGCATGCCGCGCTCGGCCATGATCTGCCGGACCCGGTCCGGATAGTCGGTGATGATGCCGTCGATCCCCATGTCGATGAGGGCCGCGATGGTGGCCGGGGCGTCGCACGTCCACGGGATGACCTGCAAGGCGCCGGCCGGCTCCCCCTCGCCCGCGCCGCAGCCGGGGACGCCGCCGGCAACACAGGTGGGGCCGCTGCCGCCCGATCATCATCCGATCAGCGCGTTGAACGAGCGCGCGCAGATCGAGCTGATCACCGACCTGACACTCAAGGTGTCGCACGGGTTCAGCGGCACGCAGCCGCTGTACACCTGCCAGGCAACCTGCCGGACCAGGGGCCGGGACCTTCAGACGGCGGGAGAGGGCTGAGCAAGAGCGCGGCCCGCGAGCAGGCGGCCCGCGCGTTGCTGGCCCTGATCGTCACCGAAGACCAGCCACGGCCGGCCGCCCCTGTCCGGGCGGTGCCCGCGATCAAGCCGCTGCCCGCGGGCATGGATCCCCTCGGCGCGTTGAACTCCTTCAGCAAGCGCGGCTCGTTCCCGGACGCCGCGTGGGCGCTGCTGGCCCGTCTGGCGCTGGTACCTGCCGTCCCGGTACCGGCTGACGCGGTCACGCACGAGGACGCGGCGCCAGAACCGGTTGAGCCTGCGCCTGTGCCACGCCGGCCCCCCGCGCCCGTTCCCGCGCTGGGAGTGTCCGCTCCGCCGGGACCTGGCTGGCGGCCGCGCGGCTGCTGGAGTCCGTCCTTCGGGCGGGCGCCGCGGTGAGCGCGGACTTGAGCGGCGGCGCCGCCCGGTTGGTGGTCTACCACCCTGACGGCAGCCCTCTGCCGGACACCGGCCCGGGCGGCGACCCTGGGCTCGCGCCGCCGCGGGCCGAAAGCGCCGAACTGGTGCTGCCTGGGATGGGCGTCGGCGTGCGCGCCCAAGCGGTCCCGGTGTGGCCGGTGCCGCTGAGGCTGCTGGCCGCGGCGATGCCCCCGTACGCGCACCGTGTCCCGGCCGCCCGCACCCCCTACCGGCTGTGGGCGCCGCGGATCGTGGTGCGCCGCGTCCCGGATGCGCTCGCCTACGCAGTCGTGCGTGGACCCGGAACCGGCTACGCGCTCGGCTCGGCCCCCTACACGGCGCGCCGGAGGGGTGGCCGGGGAGGTCAGTGCCGGGAAACGCCGGCGCATCATCGGGTGAAAGGTGGCGAGCAGGTGGTGCACGCCTTCCTCGCGCAGGGCTTGACGGCGCCGGGCGGTGTCGCTGTCGACGCGTGCGCGGATGGCCGGCCAGTACGGCTCGAGCGCGAACCGGTGGTAGGCGCGCAGGGTGTCGCCGAGCTCGCTCAACGCCCGTGGCCGGGCGGTGCGCAGGTCCTCCAGCCGGGCAACGTTGCCGGGCGCGCCTGCCCCGCCGCGGCTCTGAGGATCAGGCATCGGGGATCGATGACTTGCCCGTCGCTGCGACGCGGGCTGGGTTACCGTCCACGTCGACGGGGTTCAGGGTGAGCTTGATCTTGTGCGAGCTGGACCGGCCCTTGGCCTTCTTGGCTCCGACCGAGATGACACTGATCTTGACGCCGCCCTCGCCGCTGACCTCGTTCTTGACGTCCACGAGGAACTCCAGCTCCACGGGGCCCAGCCCGAACAGCAGTTCCTGACCCTCGCCCTCGTGCATGGCTCGGGTGAGCTCCCGCCTGATCTGCCTGATGGTGGCGCTGAGGTCGGCGAACTGGTCGTCGGTCATGGGGCTCCAATCGTGGTCAGCGGCCGACATGGACATGTGCGGCCCACAGCGAGGGGATGTGCGGGTAACGTTCACGCAGCCGGCGGGCGGCGGCGTTCAGGGCTCGCGCCGAGCGGTCCACGTCAAGGGTTCCGTTCGCGTCCGCGAGTTCCTCGTAGAAGGCTTGTGCGAGGTCGGCGTAGGCGCGGTCGTCGACCTCCCACAGCGTGGCGATCGCCTGCTGGGAGCCGCTGAGCTGCGCCGCCACCGCCAGGTTGATGGGCTCGCCGGCGGCACCTGGCGCCGCCGTGGTGCAGGCGGACAGATACGTCAGGCGGCTGGGCGCGGCCATGTCCCGCAGGCGCAGCCGCCCGTCCGACAGCAGGAGCGAGCCGGCTGTGGCGTCGTCGGCGTCCGTGCTGCTGTGGCCGGCGAAGTGCAGGACGTCGGTGCCCGGCAGCTCTTGCAGGAGGTGTTGCCTGGTGGCCTGCTCTCCCTCGAGGACGACGGCGGGGCTGAGGAGGCGGGCGACGGTGAGCGCCTCCCGCTCGGCCCCCGGCATCCGCATCGGGCTCTCCGCAGCCTGCGGCAGTACGACCAGGGCCGAACGCGGTCGGTCCGCGGGCGTGGCCGAACGGGAACGCGTCAGCGCGCCGATCGTCGCCGTGTACGAGGAGACGACCGAGTCGATGGCGGAAGTCTCCGGGAGCCACCCGGCCGCGTGCAACGGCAGCACGCTCAACGGCCCCGTCGGCACCCACCACACGCGCGGCATGCCCTCGGCTGCGCGCAGGTGCGGCCGCAACGCCTCCAGCACCGGGCCGACCACGACCTCCGCCAACCAGCCCAGCGTCTCGGCCAGCGACTGCTCCCGGCCCAGCCGGTCACGCAGCGGTCGGTAGGCGGTGGTGAGCTCGGTCAGGAAACGGCGCGCACGCTCGGTGGCCGCCGCACGATCGAGGCCAGGCAGGCGGATGACGAGCAACCCGTCCGTCGTCACCGCGATCGCGTCGCAGCGGTGCCCGCTCACGTTCAGAACCACGACGGGCCCCTCGGCCGCGGCCTGGAGGAGATCGCCGACCGCCGGCGGGCGCAGGAAACCCGCCATGCCGGGCAGGGCGCGTGCCTCCTCCACCAGCCGCTCGAACTCCTCCGCCGCCCGGCCTCCGGGTTCGCGTGACGATGGCTCGTCCACTGCGATCCGCAGCGCCGACAGCCGCTCCGCCAGCTCAGGTGCGCGCGCACGCAGCGTGCGAAGATCCTCCTGTACGCCCAGGGCCTGCGACAGCAGCAGCCCGCGTCCCTGCTCCAGCAGCGTGAGCGCCTCCTGCGGCCGTCCCGTCTCCAGCGCGCACGCGGCGGCGTCGCCGGCCAGTTCGGTCAGGCTGTCCTCGCGCCTCCCCCGTGCATGCCAGAGCCGGTCCGACATGGCCAGCGGCACCAGCTCGATCGCGGCGCGGAACGCGCCGAGCGCGCGCTCGTAGGCACCGCCCGCCACGGCGAGCCGCCCGTACTCCTGCCAGGCCAGCACGCGCTCCGCGATCGGCTCGTCGAGCCGTCCGGCGATCGCGGCGAACGCCTCCAGCGCGCCTTCGAAGGCAGCCGGGTCTCCCGAGCGCTCCCAGCGCCCGCGGTGCTGCGCGCCGAGGTCGGCGAGGTCACGGGTGAGCCGGAACCGGGCTTCGCGCAGCGTGTCGATGAACGCCTCGTGCTGCCGGCGCGCCTGCTGAGGGGCGATGGCCGCCGCCAGCCGGATCAGCGCCTCGGCCTCGTCCAGGTCGTCCGCGATCCCGGCGGACCACGAGCGTCGTAGCAGGACCTTCGCGAGCAGGGCGAAGGCCCAGTGCCGGTCCGGGTCGCCCTCCGGCATCGCGCCGACCGCCCTGCGGGCCATGTCCACGGCCTCTTCGAGATCGCCGGGGTTGTCGAAACGCTCGAAGCGTTCCTCCAGGGCGTGGCCGAGCTGCACGAGGGCGAGGGCTCCGTGGGTGCCGGGCGTGTCGAGGGCGACGAGCCTGCGCGTCAGGTCGAGCAGGTGGTCCAGGACGGCGGGTTCCCCGGTCGCCTCGTACGTCCACGACACGGCGTGACGGAGCCGATCGAGCGCCACGGGATGTTCGGGCGCGTCGGCGGGGGTGCCGGACAGGACCTCCGTGGCAGCCGCCAGGTAGGCGCGCAGGTCATCGGGCTCGCCCGACCGCTCGAAACGGGCTCCCAGCATGTCGGCCAGACGGCCGGCGATCAGCGGGGCGTCCGCGGAGTCCTCCGGCATCGCCGCGGCCACCCCCCGCATGAGCTCGATCGCGGCATCGAGGTCGGCCTGCTCGCCGACCGCCAGGAACCGGTGGAAGAGCAGCAGGCCGAGTTCGGCGGGGGCGGTCACGCCGGCGGACAGTTCCAGGCTCGCTCTGACCAGGCTGATGGACTCGTCCAGGTCGGCGAGCGACCCCGATCGCTCGTACCTGAGCCGCAGCGCCCCGCTCAGGCTGATCCACAGGACGTCGCGCTCCGGCTCGGCCTCGGGCACGACCGCGAGCCCTTCGCGCAGCACCCCGATGGCCGTCTCGAGGTCTGCGTCCATGCCGACACGCTGGAACCGGTCGACGAGGAGATCGCCGAGCGTCGCGTAGACGAACAGCGAGTGGGCCGCGAGGCCGTCCTGTTCGTGCATGAGCCGGGTCAGGACGGAGATCGCGGCGTCCGGCGACTGCTCGACGGTCGCCGCCACCATGAACCTGGCGCGGTCCTCGTGGTCGCTCGGCAGCAGCTCGGCGGCCTCGAGCAGAAGAGCGGCGACCCGGTCGAGCCCGGCCCTGTCCTCGTCCGGGACGACCCCCCGCTCGATCTCCGCCTGCGCCGCCAGAGCGTAGGCGAGATGGATCTGGTAAGGGTCCGGTTCGGTTGCGGCGAGCCGCCGATGGACGTCCACGATCTCGCGGGCCGTCGCGAGAGCGCCCTCGTCATCGCCCTGGCTCCGCTGCCTGCCGCGGCGTTCGGTGAGCGCCGCCGCGAGCGCCGGCAGGGCCGACTCCGGGGTGTGCTCGGCGAGGCCACGATAGAAGGCGACCGCCTCATCGGGGTATTCGTACGAGAAGGCGGCCTCATGGGGAGAATGGCGGGAGTCGTCCAGTTCCTCGATGACCTCCGCTGCCTCGCCGTCGCGCCCGAGCAGGCGCAGCGCCTGCGCCTTCAGCGCGGAGAACTTCGCCTCGCCGGCCCTCCTGCGGCTCCTGGACCCCGCGAGCAGCTCGAGGCCGCCTTCGGCCGTAGCCAGTGCCTCCGCGGCCAGGCCCGCGCGGAGCTGGACGTCGGTCAGCAGGAGGAGCACGCGCAGCTGGGCGTCGCGCAGAACGGGCGTGCTGCCCGTCTCAGCGACAGCGTCCCACAGGACGAGCAGGGCGGACGGTGCGTCGGCCATGGCGTCACCGAACCGTCCGAGCGCGGCGGCCGACTCCGCCCGCACGGTCAGCGCGCGAGCGAGCCCGAGCGGTTCGCCGCGCAGCCGTTCGTAGACCTCGACGGCCTCCCGCGCCGCGGCGGACGCGCCCGCGTGATCCTCGACCTCCATGAGCTGCTCGGCGTAGCTCACGAGGTTGGCGGCGTAGTCGGGGAGGTAGCCGTGGTCAGGACGCATGAGAGGCTCCTCCCGTCGCGGCGCTGCCCAGGCCGGTCAGCTTGCGGTACAGCTCCAGCGCCACGGCCCTGGCGGCGAGCGCCTCATCGTGGCGCCGGGCCTCCCGCATGTGATCGCTCAGGTTCTGCCACGCCCTGGCCAGTTCCGGGCGGTAGTCCGTCCTGCCCTCGCTCACCAGCCTGCCGTACACCGATATGGCCAGCCGGGTCAGTGGCTCGACCAGCAGGTTGAGCGCGGGCGCGCCGGCGGGGAAGGAACCCGCCAGCGCGACCAGCGCGGCCTCGTCAGAGGCGGAGACCCCGGCCACGCCGTCCTCCAGCGCCGAGATCAGGTAGCCGGGCTGCTCGGTCTCGATGACGACCTGCAGGGCGACGGGGCCGTATCTGGCCAGTTGCCCGACCACCTGCTCCTTGAGCAGCCGTCCGACGTGGGGGTGATCGCCGCTCGCCCGGGCCAGCACGTGGAAGGCCTGGTGAAGCTGGGTGGGGGCGGCGGCGGCCAGCGGTTCGTCGATCAGGTCGGGCCACTCGCGCAGGTGGGTTCCCACGAGATACTCACCCAGGCGGTCCGGCTCCAAGGGCCCCCACTCCCCCTCCTGGGACGGATAGAGCGTGCTCAGCCACTGGTGGACGACGAGGAGTTCGTTCTCCCCGAGGTCACGCAGACCGAGGACGTGGCTGAGCAGTGCCACGGCTTGGGACTTGCTCGACGCCCCGAACAAGGTGGCGATCGTCACCGTGTTGCGCAGCGTGTCGTCCGACAGGAAGGCGAGGCCCACCGCGTCCGCCGTACGCCGCCAGTAGCGGTTCTCGTGGACCATGAGGACCTTCTCGTGCGGCGTACGGCTGCGCGCGGCGGCCGGTGCGGGCCCCGCCTGCAGCAACCCCACCAGGGCACTCAGATGAAGGCGCATCAGCGATCCGTAGCCGGGGCCGCCCAGATCGGGCGGCGCCACCTGGGCGGCCAGGTCGGTCCAGCACGTCTCCTGCAGGCCCGACACCCGATGGAGCTGGGCGGCGATGTCGACCACCGCCTCCCTGAACGCCGTCTCGCGTGCTCCCGTCCACGTCGGCAGGCCGGTGAGCGGGTGGAGCTCGGCGAGTTCGAGGGCGTACTCCATCAGATCGGACTTCGCGGTCAGCCGCTGCCACCACTGCCCGGCCGAGCGCGCCAGCATCAACACGCGCACCGCGCTGCCGTCGTCGATCCCGACGTTCTCGATCAACCGGCGGACGACGTCGGGCCGCGTCTCGGCGTAGTCGACCACGAGCAGCAGGGGCAGGTCACACGAGCGTAACCGGCTCAGAGGCTCCTCCGGCAGCGCCGCCGCGTTCTCGGCCACCACCTGCCCGGTCACCCAGCCCTCGCGGCGCAGATGGGCGACGAGCTGGCGCGCGAGCCGCGTCTTGCCCAGCCCCCCGGCGCCGAAGACGAGCCGGGCGTCGAAGATCTCGTCCGTGGAGCACCAGCCGACGAGCCTGGCCAGCTCGTCGTCCCTCGGGGTGAACCACCGCACCGCCTCGGCGTCGGCGCGCAGGAGCGCCGCGGGAGAGCGCGGGCGGCGCCGGTCGGCCGGAGGGGAGAACAACCTGGCCAGCTCGGCTGATTCGAGGACCGCCGGCACCGCGATCGCGTCGAGGAAACCGGGCTCGGCGAACAGGGCCTCGGCCCGCGTGGCGAGCAGCCTGGCTCCGCCGTACCCCTGGTGGTCGGCGACCACCACGCCGATCAGCAAGTCATCGGCGAACAGCGCGGCACCGGACATCCCTGCCCACGGCGACCCGGCACCTGTGCGCTTGGGCGGGTTGAGCACCTGGAGGTGATAGCGGCGCTGCTTGGCGCCCGCCTCCGGGTTCACCCGGCCGCCGGCCTGATCGCGCTCGCGCACGCCGTCCGGCTGGGCCAGCACCTCGGGGAAGCCCGAGGCCTGGCAGACCACCTCGGCCCGGCGGCTGACCAGGCGTCCCCAGCGCACGGGCGCGACGGGAGGATCGGCCCAGTCGTCGTCGGTGATCTCCAGGAGGGCGACGTCCACCTGTGGGTCGGCCGCCGACCAGGTGCACGCGGCGGACCACAGGCGCGTCCTGTCGGCGGTCCTGACCTTGATCTCAGCCCCGGGTCCGGGGCGGCCCGTCGCGGACAGCACGTGCGTGGAGGTGATGAGCAGGCGCGGGGCGATCAGGTAGCCGGAGCCGGACGACCAGGACGCGTCGGCCTGCCGGGACCATACCTCGGCGACGCGTTCGACCGTGGTCGGCATCTGTTCTCCGGCTGCGGGGGGAAGCTGACAGCAGAATACGGGCTACCGCGTCAGGGCCGGTAGGTTCCGGAGGAACCAGGAGTCGCACTGGAGTCCTTGCAGCCGTACTCCACACCCGTACGGCTGCTCCACAGCTCCATCGTGGCCTCAGCAGCAGCTCTCCGGAGCGGACGCGGTTGGCGTCCGCGTCCTGAACGGGGGCGTAGGTACCCGGCCCGCTGACGCGCTCGCGTTCACCAAGGCACAGGACGCCGGCCACAGCCGGCGCGCCGAGCACGAACATGATCGCGGTCGCCGCGTCGTCCGCCAGTCTGGCCTGCACACGATCCCCTCGCCGAGCAGCGAGCCGATTTCACGGCCGCGGAAGCCGTACGCGACCATCCGCGGCCAGGTGGTCGCTCCGGCGCACGCGGGAGACGGCCACAGTTGTAGCCGTTGAGCGCCTCACCGAACTGCTGGTCGAGCAAGGCCGTATCGACGAGGTGCGCGAGCTCGGCATGTCTGGCTCTGTAGGTGAATTTGAGAGCCGGATGTCGGTCAGTGGCTCTGTGGCGCTCGGTGGGGATGGAGCCGTGTCAGCGAATTCCAGAGCCATCTGAGGGTTAGCGGTGCGAGTATCGAAGCGTTACTCCGTGTGAGGAGACGCTGGTGACACACCCCCAGTCCAAGGTGGAGGTATTCGCGGCGATTCGCCGGGGTTCTCGTGCAGGGCTGCCGGGTCGGCAGATCGCGATCAAGTATCGGGTCAGCCGGAACACGGTGGCTGAGGCGTTGCGTCAGCCGTGGCCGGAGCCGAGGAAGAAGATGGCGCCGCGGGCGAGTCGGCTGGATCAGTTCAACCATTGATCGACGAGATGCTGCGGACCGATTTGGATGCGCCGCGCAAGCAGCGGCACACGGCGAAGCGGATCTTCGCGCGGCTGGTGGATGAGCACCAGGCGATGGAAATCTCGTATCAGATCGTCCGCGCCCATGTCGCTCACCGGCGGGGTGAGATCCGGGTCGAGGCAGGCCGGGGTCCGCCGGAGGCGTTCATCCCGCAGTCGCATCTGCCGGGAGTCGAGGCCGAGGTCGACTTCGGGGACGTGACGGTGCGGATCGCGGGCGAGCAGGTGAAGTGCTTCCTGTTCTCGTTCCGATTGTCGTATTCGGGCAAGCGGTCCACCGGGTGCTGGCCACCGGAGGGCAGGAAGCGTTCTTCGAGGGACACGTCCACGCTTTCAGGGTGCTGGGCGGAGTTCCGACGGGCAAGGTCCGCTACGACAACCTCAAGGCCGCGGTCTCCGCGGTGCTGGGGTTCACTCGGGCCCGGACGGAGTCCGCCCGCTGGACGGCGTTTCGCGAGCACTACGGGGTCGAGGCGTTCTACTGTCAGCCGGGGATCAAGGGCGCCCATGAGAAGGGCGGGGTCGAGGGCGACATCGGCTGGTTCCGCCGCAATCACCTGGTCCCGATTCCAGAGGTGGGCTCGCTGGATGAGCTGAACGAGATGATCGACCGTTGGGACGAGGCCGACGAGGGCCGGCGGATTGGGGCGCGGGCCAGGACCGTCGGCGAGTACTTCGTGATCGAGCGGCCGCTGCTGCGGACGGTCTCGCAGGAGCCGTTCGAGACGGGGCTGCTGCTCCCGGTCCGGGTCGATCGCTACAGCCAGATCACCGTCCGGACGAACCGTTACTCGGCCCCGGCCCGGTTCATCGGCCGCCAGCTGCGGGTGATGCTGCACGCCTCCCACTTGATCGTCTATGACGGGCAGCAGGTCGTGGCCGAGCACGATCGGTTGTTCGCCAAGGGCGGCCGGCGCCTGGAGCTGGACCACTATCTGGAGGTCCTGATCCGCAAGCCCGGCGCGCTGCCGGGCGCGACCGCTCGAAGTGATCAACTTGCTGATCAGCAAGGGCGCTCCAGCGCGTCAGCACCAAGCATCACGGCCGCCGGGCGGTCTTCGAGATCCCGCACCTGGCGCCCACCACCCACACCACGCGACACCACGGCCGAACCCCAGGCCGATGTCGGCATCGCGAAGGGTCCAGGAAAGGCGGACCCTTCGCCACCGGCCAAGGGTCCGGAAAACCAGGACGAAGGGTCCGGAGAAAGCGACCGAAGTGTCCGGAAGAGCCGGCCCCCATCCCCTCAGTGCCCTCAAACTCCTCATCATCAGGACCGGCACGGCCGGGACGGTCTGTGCGGCCCGTCCAGGTTGCGATGGACGAGCTCGGCGTCGAGGAGGACGAAGCCAGGCAGATCGTGGTCACCGTCCAGCGCCAGCACGCCCCGCGCAACCTCGCCGGCTATCTGACTGCCATGGCCCGCAGCGGAGACCTGGCCGACCTGGTCAGGTCCGCGAGGACGCCGTCCGCCAGCAGACCCGCACCACCGCCGGCGACCGGCGCACGCGGCCCTGCTGTCCGCACGGCGAGGCGGCGGCGCCGACCTGAACCCCCGATCGGGGCGGCCCTGGTGCCCGATGTGCCGGGCGGGATCCCTCATGACTTGGGTGGGACACTCCCGCAGAAGCGCCTCGCCGAGCTCTTGGCACATCAGGGGCTGACCTAGGAACGGTGTCGGGGATGAGAGCGCGAAACGCTCACAGAAAGGGGTGAGAGCGCACTGTGGCAAGGGTGTAGGCGCCGGTGTCAGGAGTTCCCGGCAAGTGACGTGACGATATGGATCCATCAGTAGGGGGCTATCCCCACCCGTGATCTTCATGCATGCCGTAGGGACACAGCCACGCTCAGATGATCAACTGGTTGCCCTCCACAGAGGAAGGGAAACCGGGAGATGGAGCAACGTGATCGGCGGGCCGCGATCGGAACGGCGGCCGCGCTGTTGGCGAGTGGCGTGACCGTGATGGCGGGCAGCGGACCCGCCCGAGCGGAGTCCTCCGGCCAGCAGGCCCGAGAGTCGTTCCGGGTGGTAGACCGCCGCGGCCGACAGCGTTTTCTGGCGAGCTCGAGCTAGCCACCGATAATCATCGGAGGCAAGACGTACCCCGCCGACCAACGCCAGGGGCCACAGGGCACCTATCTGATCTTCAATAATGGGGACGGCAACGAGAAAGGAGGAATCACTGCCTCCTCTGTCGGGGCCAGCCTCTCACTCGACTACACCAACGCGCAGGCGATCACGATGGTCACTCGGTGGGAGGGCGTCCACGGCGCAGCGCTGCTAGAGATGAAGCACATGCCTGATCCAGCGCTCCCGATAGACCAAGTGCCCGCCATGCCGCCTCGTGTCCAGCTCGGCTGCAGCACTGCAGAAGGAGCGTTTCTAGTGCTCAGCGACTCGCGAGGACGTCCAAGGATTGTGCTGGAGATCGATGGTGACGACAAACCGGTGATCAAGGTGCTGGACTCCGAGGGCAAAGTAGTCGGCCGGCTTCCTGAAACGCCGGCCGGGCGGCGTTCGTAGCGCCATCCGGGGTTGCCGGCCCAGGCGCGATGTCTCGCGGCTACCGAAGCGCGCACAGACGCTCGGCTGGAACCCCCAGCCGAGCGTCTCGCTCTGCTGCTTGCAGTCAGTAACCGATCACTGCGTTGCGACAACCCCTCGGATCCGCCCTACCGGGGTTCGGCCCTTCCGCATGCCGTACGGGCTACCAGCCGCCCATGTCGCTGTGTCTCGTCATGATGGGCGAGCCTGCCAGCGCCCCTTGGCCGAAGGCCCGCGTGCAGGACCACGAGCAGAGGCGTAGCCACACCCTGTACCGGGTGCGCGCGGTCATCGAGGCGCTGAACGAGATTCGCCGGGGTTCCGGGGTCGCGGCCGAATTGGAGGAGGACCGCCGCAGAAGATCCTCAAGCCAGAGGCCCGGTTCGGCTGGCCGGGTCGAGCCCCGACCGGACGGTGGCGGGCACCACGGCCTTGGAAGCGGAGGTGGTGAAGTCGCCTCCGCTTCCCGAGCAGCTCACGCCAACCGGCGGTTCTTTGCGATCACCTCCAGGGAGGACGAGCGGATGGCATCAGGTCGGCTCCCGTTCGCGGGGCTGGTGGGCTCTGTACTCCTGGGCACGGACGGCGAGTTCCCGGAAGAACACCGGTGGTGGTGTGACCTGGCCTTCGCGCCCGATCGGGGAGGGTGCCAACGGTATGAGCAGATCGGTGGCGAGTGAGTGCAACCACAGGGCGGTCTGGTAGAGCTCGGGGATTTGCAGGAGCCGGAGGTCGAACCCGGCCTTTTCGAGCTGTGGCAGGGCTCGTGCGGCTCTGACCGCGGTCGCGGTTGCTCCGACGGACGAGCTTCTGTAGAACGTTGGCGGGAAGGTTCGGTCCGGCGTTTCGGCGACTTCGGCGCCGGCGAGCACATTGCCGCCGGACTCCAGCAGGAATCGCCAGCCCACCGGCTGCGCCACTGCCAGGCCGCCGCCGGCCTCGATGTCTTTGACGAGCAGGGCGAACACCCGGTGGGGGGTGGACACCTCCACGTCATCCGGGGAGACCTCGCCCAGCAGTTTCGGGCCCTCTCCGCCGGCTCTGGCGATCAGGCCGAGCTGGGAGCGTGTTTCCTCCCGAATCCGTCCCGGCGGTTCAGGCATGTTCAACGGCATCGCATGCTCCCTGAGGCTAGTTTCGCCGAGTCTTGAAGGTCCTGTTCCAGGTGCCGTTCGGGCCGCCCGGGTAGCCGCCGAAGAGCGTCTCCCACGCGACCCACATGATGGGATCGTTCTCCTGGCCCGCGTATGTCCCATGAGTGCCCTGCCACGGGTCATGCACCCACACGTGCACCAGTTCACCGGTCTCCGGGCGGTAGCTGTACCCCCAGATGTTGACGATGTGGCCGGAGAGGCCGCCGCCCCAGCCGATGTTCATCATGATCGGGCGTCCGGCGTCTATCTCCGCCTTGACCTCGTTCTTCGTCAACGCCGGGAACCTTCTGACCTGCACCCACCCGGGTGCCTCCACCCAGTCGAGGTAATTCCTGGCATCTTCGGGGGCCGGGACGTAAACCCCGGCTTGCTGCAGCGGCCCGGCATCCGGCCACCAGCCCTGGTTGCAGTCCCCGCGTAACGCGCCATCCGGGCAGCACTGGAACGGTTGCTGGGCGGCGAGCCGGGAGTCTTTCCTGTTGAGGACCGCGGTGGCGAACCCGCACTGGGTCCATGTTCGCGCGTTGGCGTAGAAGTTCGCGATGCTGACCGTTGTCGCGTTCCAACACCAGTATGTCTTTTCCTGGTATTGACGCCAGCTCCAGTATGTGGAGCCGAGACTCTTGATCATTACGCTCTCGTCTGGTTGTGACATGCGATGCCATCCCTTCGCTACGCGGGGGTTACGTCGTCACCGTCTTGCGCCTCCTGGCCGGCCCGGGAGGGCCATGCCGCTGACGTTAAGAGAGCCGCAACTGCGCTCACAATGATCACAATCTGTCAGGTTGGACCGAAACAAACAGAGTGGGGCTCACATTTTCATTTGCGGCTGCCTCTTACGCCTCGGCCTTCCGCTCAGCCGCGACCAACAGCGCCCCGCACGGACTCGTCTCCTCGACGCAAACCGCGAGGTCCGGGTCGAAAGCCCCCAAAGCCTCGTCCTGGTCGCATGGGGCAGATCGCTTCGGCTCTGCCACTCCCGTCCCATCAGCCTCCGAGTGGACTGCCGTAATCGTCACCCCCCTCGTGGCCTCATCCGGCCACGTTCGGCTGCCTGCACGGCCGCCGCGAGGCCGACCGCGTCGAAGACGTCCGCCGGCGCCTGCGCGCCCCGGCCGCCGCCCGCAACGGCGGCATCCTCGACCTCGACGGCCGCGACGAACGCGTCCAGCGGATCGTGCTCGGCACGCCCGCGCCGCCGAGCTGGTCGACAACCTGCTGGCGTACGCGATGCTGCCAGCGACCCGACGTGCCTGTCGGTGCCGGAGGCACGGATGAGCGGGTGGATCTCGTCCTGCGTTCTGGTCTCAACATCGCCGTCGACCCGCGGGCCGCGTGGCGTCCCCTGGGTGAGCAGCACGCTGATCGGCTGGCGGAGGCATTGAGTCACTCGCCACTGCCCGCCGTCCTGTCCGCTCTGGTGTCCTCGGGCGTGGATTGCCGGCCGTTCGAACGGCGGGGGCATAACCGCTCGCGCGTCATCCGGCTCCACCGGCAGGCGAACTGGGACGCGCTGCAGGAAGCGGAATGGCAACCGGTGAGCGGACGGACCGAGCCGCCCGCAGAGCAGTGGTTGATGAGCATCGAGGCACTCGAGTCGGTGATGGACGCGATGATCTCGGTTCTGGTCGACGAGCGGGTCGTTGGGGCGCTCGCCGGGCTGGCGTTCGTCGACGCGCTGACGATCGCCCAGCCCCGCGTCCTGCACATGGTCACCTCCCGGCCGATCCCGCAGGTCCTGGACACCCGCGGGCTCACCCGGATCCCCGGCGCCGGGAACTCGACCGGTGTGCACGTGCTGGCCGACCCCGGCCTGGACCTGGCCGACCCCGAGCAACGCCACGGGCAGGTGAGGAGCTGGCTGATCCAGACCGCTCTGGACGCCGGGCTGCTGGGCATGGAGCAGCGTTTACGCGATCGTCCTCGCCCACCCACCGCTGGGTGACCTCCGTTCCGCACCTCGCGAGGCCGCACGGGACATGCGTGCGGCGGCCTGCGCGGACCGCCTCATGCCGCACGTCCAGGGTGGGCGAGCCGCCCAGACAACTGGCAACGACTACATCACCTACATGATTCGCTCCGTCCGACGCCGCCGCGGCGGCCACCTTGGAGGCCGAGGTCCGCGCCATCGCCCCGCCGTGATGGTGGGGGCGTCGCGTCGCTGTACGCGCGCTGAGGGCGCTCCTTCGGCGCGGACTTGAACCTGTGACAGCGGCAGCACCTTGCCGGTCGGCCCCTTTGCATGACCGTGCGCCATTCAACTGACGCCCCCACCCGCCCAACACGAGACGAGCGTGCCGGGATCGATGCCGTGCTTGCGGGCATTCAGGGCTACCTGTTCAGGACTCCTGATCCGGCGGTTCCGGACAGTCCGGCCGGGAGCTGCGCGAGGATGACGACGCCTTCCTCGCCGACCGGCCGCAGCAGGCAGAACGTGAACCCGCCGACCGTGACAGGGGCGAACTCCCGCACTGTCCGGCAGGTCCACCAGTGCCCTGCGTCGGGCCGTTCGCGCTTCAGGAGATCGACGACGGCCGCGGCGCGTGGGTCGTCCGGGATGTGCCCGATGTTGGCCCGGAACTGCTCGTACAGGCCGCGCAGCAGCGGCTCCGCGTCGGTCAGGCGGTGGCCCCCGGGGGTGGCGAGCATGATGAGGAGGTTGCGCCGCTCGATCGGCACGCTGTCCGGATCGCCCCAGAAGCGCCGGTAGGCGGCGTTGCCGGCGAGCACGTCGAAGCGCACGTCCACGGCCGCGGCCGGTGTGGACGTCCAACTGTCCAGCAGTGTCCGGGTCGGCTCCCCGATCACGGCCGCGCCCGCGGCCGGGGAGGCGGGCAGGAACCCGGCCAGTGCCAGCGTGTGGCGGTGCGCCGCCGTGTCCATGCCGAGCACCCGGCAGATCGCGTCCAGCACCTGGCGGGTGGTGCTCGCCCTGCCCTGCTCCAGCCAGGTGTACCAGGCCACGCTGACCCCGGCCAGCGTCGCGACCTCCTCGCGGCGCAGTCCGGGGGTACGCCGCCGCCCGCCGCCGGCCAGACCCACGTCCGCCGGGTCGACGACCTCGCGGGCCGCGCGCAGGTGGGCGCCGAGCTCGCGGCGAAGGGTCTCGTTCATGACCGCCAGCCTATGAGTGCCACTCATCCCATGAACTCTCCCCTGCCTGTCGGCGGCGCCCGGCGCCACTCTGGATGCCATGAGCAATGACATGTGGCGACTGCACGACGACTCCTCCGACCTGGCCGAACCCCGCGTGCTGATCCGGGTGTTCGTGCCGTCCGAGGAACTGGACCAGAGCATCGACTTCTACGAGCGGTTGCAGAGGACGGCGGTCGACGCGCGGTTCGCCTTCGCGGCGGTGGGGCTGGAGTTGGCCACGGTGGGAGCGTTCCTGATCATCGCCGGTGACGAGGCGGCCTTGCGCCCGTTCCGGGACACTGTGGGCACCCTGCTGGTGGACGACGTGCGGCCGTACTACGAGCGGCTGGTGGCTGAGGGCGCGGAGATCGTGTTCCCACTCCAGGACGTGCCGACCGGAGCCGGTTTCAATGCCCGGCACCCCGACGGGACAGTGGTGGAGTACGTCCATCACCGTCCCATCTAGAACGGGCGAGCAGCGCGCTTCGGCTCGCGGCCCTGGACGAGGTGGCCTTTCCTGTGGAGAGTGCGGGGCCCGGCTGGGCGCTCCCAGACGCGATCACGACCGCACCCGCGCGGTTCATGTCGTATCTCGCGGAGGACTCGGCCGCCATCAACAGCCGGCTCAAACGAATGCGCAAATCCGCCTGCGGTGTCAGATCGCCTACCTGTCAGGTAATCGCCCCGCCTACGAAGGGCGTGCCAGGATCGGCGGCGCACCGCACACGACTCCACCAGGAGGACACCATGACGGCCTACGTCATCGCCCACCTGCAGAAGGCAGCCCCTCACCCGGAAATCGCCGAGTACATCGAACGGCTCCCCGCCACCTTCGAACCGTACGGCGGACGCTACCTCGTCCACGCCACCCAGCACGAGGTGAAGGAGGGCAGCTGGCCAGGACATGTCGTGATGCTCGGCTTCCCGGGGATCGCCGAGGCGCGGGCGTGGTGGGATTCTCCCGCGTACCGGGAGATCGCACCGCTGCGCTCACGGCACATCGAGACCGACCTCATCCTGGTCGACGGCGTGCCCGAGAACTACGTCCCAACGGCGGCCGTCAACGCCCTGCGGAAGGCGACGACCTCGCCTGCGTAAGTCGTCGGCGGCTGCTTGAGGAGTGCCGGTTGACATGTCTGCGAGCCGTGCACACAGGCGGATTGGCCTGCGAACATGAAGGCGGCTCTCACTGCCTCTGGCGCGTCATTGCAGGACGTCATCAGCACTTCGCGCACCGACGCTTCGTCACCGTCGACTCGTCGGCGACGATGTTCACCTCCCGCGGATCGTCGCGCGCCGAGGACATCCTGCTGCCGGACGTCGAGGTCGGCGACGTGCTCGCGGTGCTCGATCAGGGCGCCTACACCGAGATGACCTCGACGCGGTTCAACAGACTCCCGCGTCCCGCGGTGGTCATGGTGGAGGGCGGGTCGAACCAGCTCGTCCGCCGCAGGGAGACGCTCTCCGACCTCACCGCGCGCGAGGTCGTACCGGCCACCATGTGGCCGTCGGCCCCGTCCCTGGCAACAGAAACGAAGATGGTGGAACATGGCCGCAAATGAGATGGCGGCGAAGGTCGCGGCGCGAGCCGACGAGGCTGCCGAACTCCTGCCCCTCGCGATCCGGCGGCCCGGCGTCACCGGACGCGAGGACGAGGTGTCGACGCTGTTCGCAGACTGGTGCCGGGCGCGGGGCTGGAGCGTCACCGGCGAGGTACTCTGCTCCTCGCCGTAGCTTCGGGAGCACTGGGCCTACCGGTGGTCGTGGACAGGCACGTCAGGCGGCGGCGCGGTCGGCCGTGCGGCGGCGGCGCAGGTCGGCTTGCTCGAGTGCGGGTGGTACGTAGGCGATGTCGAGCGTGCCCGGATTCACCCCGGGCGGGACCACCTTGTCGATCTGGTCGAGCGTGTCGTCGTCGAGGGTGGTGCCGGCGCCGGCGAGCAGGTCGCCGAGCTGCGCCATGGTGCGGGGGCCGATGATCGCCGAGGTGACCGCGGGATGGCTGATGACGAAGGCCAGGGCCAGATGGGTGAGCGACAGACCGGCCTGCTCGGCGATCGGGACGAGTTCTTCGACGGCATCGTGGTTGCGCTTGTCGGTCATGTGCTTCGGCACCCAGTGCATGCGGGCGCTCGAGACTTGTTCGTTGCCGCCCTGGCGGTAGCGGCCGGTGAGCAGACCCGAGGCCAGCGGGCTCCAGACCAGCGTGCCCAGCCCGTAACGCTCGCAGACCGGGAGGACGTCGCGCTCGATACCGCGGTTCAGGATCGAGTACGGCGGCTGTTCGGTGCGGAAGCGCGCCAGCCCGCGCCGTTCGGAAGCCCATTGGGCCTCGACGATCTCCGCGGCCGGCAGGCTGGAATGGCCGATCGCGCGTACCTTACCCGCCTGTATCAGGTCGGTCAGGGCGGCGAGGGTTTCCTCGACATCGGTGCCGGGCTCGGGGTGGTGGACCTGGTAGAGATCGATGTGGTCGACGCCGAGACGCCGCAGCGAGTTCTCGACCGCGGTGACGATCCAGCGGCGGGAGCTGCCGCGATGGTTGGGGTCAGGGCCCATGGGGCCGTTGAACTTGGTGGCGAGCACCACGTCGTCGCGTCGGCCGCGCAGCGCCTTGCCCACGATCCGTTCGGTTTCGCCGTCACCGCCGTAGACGTCGGCGGTGTCGATGAAGTTGATGCCGGCGTCGAGGGCCCGATGGATGATGGCGACGCAGTCGTCGGGGTCGGGGTTGCCGAACGGGCCGAACATCATGGTGCCGAGGCAGTAGGGACTGACCTTGATGCCGGTACGGCCCAGGGGGCGGGTGCGCATGATCTGTTCCTTCGAAAGGCGGAGGGCCGGGTGGTCCGAGACGGCCTGGGCGGGCCGCCTCGGACCGGATGAGTGCGTCGGTGGTCAGCCGGCGTACGGGGCGGCGACGTCGAGGATCCAGGTGACGCCGAAGCGGTCGGTCAGCATCCCGAAGCCCGGGGCCCACTGTGACGGGCCGTACTTCTCGATGATGTCGGCGCCGTCGGCGAGCTTGTCCCACAGCTCGCTGACTTCCTCGGTGGTTTCGCCGCGGACGGACACGAAGAACTGCTCGCCGGTCAGCGTCATGCCGTGCTCGCGAGTGGTGGCGGCGGGCGCGGCGGCGGCCGGTGCCTGGCTGGGCACGTCGTACGCCATGATGCTGAAGCCGTTGTCGGCCGTGACCTGGCCGAAGACGATCTTGTCGGCGTCCGGCAGTTCCTTCGGCATGCCGAAATCGCCGTAGGCGATGGTGGTGAGGTGGCCGCCGAACACGGTCTGGTAGAACTCCAGCGCTGCGCGAGCGTCGCCGCGGAAGTTCAGGTGGGTGGTGGTGGAGATGGCCATGCTGGTGACTCCTTATTGATTTTCCGGGCGCGGTACGCCCGGTATGGGCTGGTAAGTCGCGGACGGCCGAATCGGCGGGTCCCCACGGTGCTGCCGGTCTCAGATGGCCAGCAGAACGGCGCTGACGATCAGGCCGCCGACGAGTAGGTGTCGATCTTCAACGCAGCCATCAGGATCGCGCTCGTGAGGGTGATGGCCAGGCTGGCCAGTGGCGGCCCGGCGAGAAACAGCGCCCAGCTCGGCGCCTTGGCGCCGAGCTCGCGGCCGAGGGAGCGGTTGTACGCCTTGGGGAACAGGCCGGCGAACCAGACGCCGCCGAGCAGGGTCAAGGCGATGAAGCCGAGCAGGATCCCGAACCAGTTCAGATCGCCCAGAACATCAAACATGGTGCTGACTCCGTCAGTTTCAAGGGGGGCCGTCCGGGGCGCGTGGCTGACCGGCTCGATACGAAGGCTCGCAGGAGTAGGTGACAGGATGTGGCACCTACTTCGGGCAGAATGAGGTTCATGCAGAAAACTTCTGCCCGACTGCTGGCTCTGCTGTCGCTGCTGCAGACCCGCCGGGACTGGCCCGGCACGATGCTGGCCGATCGCCTGGACATCAGCCTGCGCACCGTACGCCGCGATGTCGACCGGCTCCGCGAGCTCGGCTACCCCATCGCCGCCGTCAAAGGCCCTGACGGCGGCTACCGGCTCAGCGCCGGCACCGAACTGCCCCCGCTGCTGTTCGACGACGAACAGGCCGTCGCCCTCACCATCGCCTTGCAGATCGTCGCCACCAACCCCGGCAACGGCCTCGCCGAACCCGCCGAGCGGGCACTGAACACCATCCGGCAGATCATGCCCTCCCGACTCCGGCACCGCATCGACGCGCTGCGCGTCACCGCCGTTGAACGACCCATCACCCGGCCGGCCACCCCGGTCGACGGCGACGTGCTCCTGACCATCAGCGCCGCCGTCCACGCCCGCGAGATCTTGCGCTTCGACTACGGTGCCGAGGTCACGGACAAACCCCCGCGCCGCGTCGAACCCCACCACGTCATCACCTGGGACGGACGCTGGTACCTCATCGCCTGGGACCTTGACCGCGACGACTGGCGCACCTTCCGCGCCGACCGGATCACCCCGCGCACCCCCAACGGGCCCCGGTTCACTCCACGCGTACTGCCGGGAGGAGACGTCGCCACCTTCGTCACCAGCACGTTCCGCGGCTCTGGCGACGCCTCGGGCAACTGGCCCTGCCAAGGCACAGTGATCCTCGACCTGCCCGCCGCGACCGTGGCCCTCTACACCCGCGAGGGACTCGTCGAGGAGATCAGCCCCTCCCGCTGCCGGCTCACCCTCGGATCCTGGTCCTGGCCCAGCCTCGCCGCCGCCATCGCCCGCTACGACGCCGACATCGAAGTCATCGGCCCCGACGAACTCACCGACGCCTTCGAACACCTCGCCCGCCGATTCACCAGAACCGCAACCGGCCAAGGGATCGCATCACCGACATCGTGAGTTGCCATGCCTACGAAGGGCGCCTCAACGGGGCAGCGCCGGCGCGCAGCGCCGGCGCTGCGCGCCGGTCCTCACAGGGCCATGCCGCCAGCGCCCGAAACGGTGCGTATGGCCGGCTCCGCCCTGCGGCCGGGCCATGTCCTCGGTTGATCGGAAAGGTCATGGCGTGCAGGTGCGGGTGCCGGTTGAGCCGTCGACCCGATGCATCTTGACCCGGACGGAGCCCAGGGCGGTGCGAGTCGTCGTGCTGACCGTGTCGGCCACCGTGCACACCAGTTGCCGTTCGGCGGTACGGTCGATGCCCCAGCCGAGGGACAGCCGGACGTCCACCGGCCCGCGCGGGTCGATGCGGACGAGCGGGAGCGGGGCGCCCGGTGGGACGAAGCTGACCAGGCCACGCGCGCGTTCGGCGGCGTCCGGGCCCTGCACCAGCGCTTCGAGCGCCGCGTGCAGCGTGTCGGTGCCCCGGTGGAGGCGCGACACCCGTTCCAGCCCGAGCGCGGAGGAGAAGTACACGTGCACGGTGGCAGACCGGCTGGTCGCGCCCTCCAGCGCGGTGGCCGCGGGACCGGCGGGTGTCGGACCGGTGTCGGTGATCGCGCAGGCCGCCGTCAGCGTCACCGCCAGCAGAACCGGTGCCAGGCGGCAGCTCACGGCCGGTTCCAGGGCAGGGTGAGCGTGAACACCGCACC
The DNA here is from genome assembly GCF_040631115.1 of Nonomuraea sp. NPDC005692. NCBI lineage: Bacteria > Bacillati > Actinomycetota > Actinomycetes > Streptosporangiales > Streptosporangiaceae > Nonomuraea > Nonomuraea sp. NPDC005692. Next base: position 57,253 of record NZ_JBEXYU010000024.1, read on the forward strand.
GCCGCCCGGGGCGTTGGCGGCGCTCAGCGTGCCGCCGTGCAGGCGGGCGTTCTCGTAGGCGATGGCCAGGCCGAGACCGCTGCCCTCGCTGCGGGTACGGGCCGCGTCGCCCTTGGTGAACCGGTCGAAGACGTAGGGCAGCAGGCCGGCGGCGATGCCCGGTCCGTCGTCGGTCACGGTGAGGGCGACGCCGCCGGGGACCGTCCGGGCCCGCAGCCGTACCGTGGCCGCGGGGCCGCCGTGGCGCAGCGCGTTGCCGACGAGGTTGGCCAGGATCACGTCCATGCGGCGGGGGTCGAGCCGGACGCGCAGCCCCTCCGGGACGTCCACGGGGACGCGGTCCTGCCAGTGCCGGAGCGCAAGCGTCTTGCGCACGAGTTGCGCAAGGTCGACCTCGTCGAGGGTGAGGACGGCGGCCCCGGCGTCGAACCGCGACACCTCCATCAGGTCGTCCACGAGCCGGGCGAGCCTGCGCGTCTCGTCGGCGACCAGGCCCACGGCCTCGGCGGTCTCGGGCGGCATCCGGCCCGCCGCGACGTCCTCGTCCAGCAGGCCGGTCACGGCGGTCATCGCGGCCAGCGGCGTGCGCAGCTCGTGGGAGACGTCGGCGGCGAACCGGCGGGCACGGGACTCCATGTCGCGCAGGACGGCGGTGTCGCGTTGCAGGGTCGCGGCCATGGTGTTGAAGGTGCGGCCGAGGTCGGCCAGTTCGTCGTCGCCGGTGACGGTGATCCGGGTGTCCAGTTCGCCCGCCGCCATACGCTCGGTGGCCGAGCGCAGCCGCCGTACGGGACGCAGCACGCTGCCCGCCGCCAGCAGCGCGGGCAGGATCGCGGCCAGGACGACCGGCAGCGCTCCGGCGCGCGCGGCGGTGACCAGCGAGTCCACGTCACGTTGCTGGGCGGCCAGCGAGAAGGAGGCGAACACCACCAGCGGAGGCCGGGCCGCGGGCCGCGCGGCGTCCTGTACCGGGACGGCGATCGCCAGCCAGGGGCGGCCGTCCCGTTGGAAGCGCTGGACCAGGGACGTCGACGCCGCGGCCGCCGCGCTCTTCAGCTGAGAAGGCAGCGCTGGAGCGGTCGAGGCGGCGACGACCAGCGGCCCGTCCTGGAGCGACGCGGCGGTGCGCCAGTCGCGGGAGCCGCCCGCGCGGTCCAGTTGGAGGGTCAGGGCGCGCAGGTCGGCAGGTGCCGGATCGGAGGGCAGGTCCGGTGCCAGCGAGTCGATCTGGGTGCGCAGGTCGTGCACCGCGCTGCTCTGGACGCGTTCCAGGATCGCCGAGCGGGCCTGGTGGAAGGTCAGCGCGGCGGTGGTGAGCGCGCCGAGCGCGGTGACCAGCACGAACCCCACCACCAGACGGGTACGCAGCCCGCGCGGCACCCTCACCCGCGGCACTCTCCCCCGTGGCGCTCTCACCCGTGGCACTCTCACAGCGGTCCGAACCGGTAGCCGAAGCCGCGGACGGTCTGGACGTAGCGGGGACGGCGCGGATCGTCCTCGATCTTGGCCCGCAGCCGCATCACCCCGGCGTCGACCAGCCGGTAGTCACCGTGGAAGGTGTGCTCCCACACCTGCTCCAGGAGCTGCTGACGGCTGTAGGTGCGTTCGGGGGAGGCCGACAGGAACAGCAGCAGCTTGCGTTCCGAGGGTGCGAGGGCGACCTCCGTGCCGTGCTTGAGCACGCGTAGCGCCGTCCGGTCGATCTCCAGGTCGCCGAAGAAGGCGCGGTCGTCGGCGGCCTCCGGCTGCGCGAGCGCGACGCGGCGCAGCACCGCACGCATCCGGGCCTCGATGACCTCGGCGCTGGCCGGTTTGACGACGTAGTCGTCGGCGCCCGACTCCAGGCCCACCACGACGTCCACGTCGTCGCCGCGTGCCGAAAGGATCACGATCGGGAGGACCTGGCTGAACGCGCGGATCCGGCGGCAGACCTCCAGCCCGCTCATGCCCGGCAACATCAGGTCCAGCAGCACCAGGTCGGGAAGCGACGCCGAGACCTCCGCCAGCCCCTGCTCACCGGTGCCGACCGCCACGGTCTCGTGCCCGCGCCTGCGCAGCCCCAGCGAGACACCCCGGCGAACGGCCTCGTCGTCCTCGATCAACAGAACCCGCGTCATGATCCCTCCATCGACCGTCCCCGTCACCGGGACGGGGTGGCAACGTCGAGCGGAACGGCCGAACCGGTCTCGTCGCAGGTGACCGGCCAGGCCGGGCCCGCGATCCCCGACTCGAAGACCCGCACGACCACGTCGGCCTGCGCGCGTCCGCCCGGCACGCCCGGCGCCGCGGCGGCGGTGCACACCAGCTGGCTCACCGCCGTGTGGTCGAGCTCGGACACCACCCACGGCAGGTACAGGTCCACCGCGCCGCGCACGGCCCGCGCCCGGACCTGCCGCGACCCGCCCGGAAGGGCGGTGGTCAGGCCGCGCGCCCGTTCGGCGGCGGTGGGCCCGGCCAGCAGCGCGTCCAGCGCCTGCTGCGGCCCGGCGCCGGGCCTGGCCGGACGGGCGGCCGGCCAGGAGCCGTACGGCGTGCGGAAGTACACCCGCAGCTGATGTGACCGGTCAGTGGTCAGGCCGCCGGTGGCGGGCGCACCGGCCGCCATCGGCCCGGTCGTCCTCACCTCGGTCCCGCAGGCCGCGACTGCCAGGACGGCGGCCAGCAGCGCGACCAGCCGGATCAGCTGCGTGCCTCCCACTCTCCTCCTGCCCGCGCGTGTCGTCATGGTGAGCCCAGCCGGCTCACATCGACGGTGCCCGCTCCCGGATTCGGCTGAGGAATCGCCGCCCATGTGCCCACAGCCATGGTGATCGCGACGGCGAGCGCGGCCAGCCCCGGGCGGCCGGTCGCCCATCGGGCCCGCGACCGTACCGGGTCCTCCACCAGCAGCTTCGACAGTATCGCAGCCAGCAGCGACAGCCCGATCGCCAGAGCGTCGCGTCCCCGACCCCCCACTCCGAGCACCTCCGGGGGCAGCAGCAGAAATATCGGCCAATGCCACAGGTACAGGCTGTAGGAGACCTCGCCCAGCCGTCGCGGCAGGACGCCACCGACGGCCCGCCCCGCGAACCCACCGGGCACGGCGGCCAGCAGCGCGATCAGCACGGCAGAGGCCAGCGAGTGCGTGAACATCCCGCCCTGGAACAGGCCGGGGGCCTTCTCGCCCGCGGTCAGCGTCCAGGAGAGCACCAGGACACCCAGCAGGACCGCGCACAGCGCGTCCGCGGCCGCCCTGGGCACGCGTCCGGCCAGGTCCCGTGCGGGTGCGGTCGCCGCGACCGCACCCAGCAGCAGCGAGAACGCACGCGTGTCGGTGCCCTCGTAGGCGCGGGTGGTGTCCACGGCGTCGCCGTACCTGACCATGAGGACGAGCGAGATCAGCGCCCCGACCGCTGCGACGGCGGCGACCCGCCGATGCCCGCCGGCGCCCCCGCGCCCCACGGCCAGTACGACCAGCGGCCAGAGCAGGTAGAACTGCCACTCGACGCCGATGCTCCACAGGTGCGCGAACAGGCGGGTGCCGGCGGCGTTCCAGTAGCCGATCTGCTCGGCGATGTAGTGCCAGTTGGCGGCCTGGGCCGCCGCCCACGGCGCGTCCTGCAACACCGCCCGCAGCATCGATGGCGTGGCGAACGCCCAGGCCAGCAGCAGCGTCGCCACGCCCATGAAGGCCAGCGCGGGCAGCAACCGCCGCGCCCGCCGCGCCCAGAAACCGGCCAGGTCCATGCGGCCGCTCCGGTCGAGCTCGGCCAGCAGCAGCCCGGTGATCAGGAAGCCGGACAGCACGAAGAACAGGTCCACACCGAGGAACCCGCCGAACAGGTACCCGGCATGGAACAGTAGAACCGCCGCGACGGCCAGGCCACGCAGCCCGTCCAGCGGCCCGATGTGCGCACGCGCCGCGCTCTGCCGCCGATGGGCCCCGGCGAAGGAAAGCATGTCAACGACTCCCGTCCGGATGGGGATCAGGCGCAGCCCAGCTTGGAGAAGCGCTCGTCGCCGACCCACGAGCCGTTGGCCCACGCCTCGGGCGGGGCCGGGGTGAAGCCGAGCTGCTCGCCCAGCTTGCCGGTGAACCATTTGGCGAACGCGGCCGAGCCCTGCTGGCAGGAGTGGATGCCGTCCTTGGAGCGCTGCGCCTTGGACGCCGACGCGTCGGTGCCCCACAGCTCGGAGGCGTCCAGGAACTGCGCTTTGCCGTCCTGGGCGGCCTGCCGTGCGGTCTCGGGGGCGCTCCTGATCGCCGAGGCGTACGGCTTGTAGAAGTCGTCCAGCTTGAACGGCGGCGCCGAGACGATCACCAGCTCCCCGCCCGCCTTCTGGACGGTGGCCGCGAGTTTCCGGTAGGCGGCGAGTTGCTGCTGCCGGGTTCCCCAGTCGTAGGTGGTGATCTGGTAGGCGACGACGTCGGGCTTGAACTCGGCAAGGTTCTTGCCCAGTTGCTGCCAGGTGTCCTTGGCGCCCATCTTCGTCACCGGGTGCTCACCGGCGACGACGTTGCCGCCACCGCTGGAGGTGGCGTTCTTGAACTCCACGCCGCCGGCCTCCAACGCCGCGCCCAGCGCCGGGGCTTCGGCTCCGGCGATGGAGTCACCGAGCCACAGAACCTTCTTCCCGGTCGATTCGGACTTGCCGGAGGTCGCCGCCGTGGTCTTGGCATCGTTGCCGCCGCCGGAACCCTCGCCGCAGGCGGCGAGGGTAGCGCTCAGGCTTACCGCGGTCAGGGCCAGCGCGGCTCTCTTGATCGGACGGCGTCGCGCAGGAAGGTTGTTGTTGTGCATGACTTCACCCAACCAGCGGAAAACTCCTGGTCAGTGCGGTCGTCATCAAACCATCACACAACGGTGGAACTCCGGTCATCAACCGGTCGGCGTCACCCCCGAAGATCTCCAGCGACGATGCAGACGGCCATCGAGCGCCAGCGGGCACGTCGCCCTGTACGAGGAGCACAGCGTCCGCCTGCCCGAGGACTACGAGATCGTCGGCGTCGGCTCCGGCCGGCGCGCCAGGCCAGTGCCGAGATCGGCGACATCTCCCGCTGCAGGGGTTCGGCGTCAAGCGCGCTGGCCTGCGCAGCTGCGGTCGCTACCTCGTCACAGCCGACAGCAAGGCGTGGTCGTACGCCGGCCGCCGCCCAGCCCGACCAGCTCGACCTGTTCCCGCCTCGGCCCGGCCCGCACGCCGGCTTCAACGTCGCAGCGCCGGTACGGGTGGCGTTCCCCCTCACCGGCGTCGCGGGTGTTGCTGTCCGCCGGCCGTCCTGCAGGCCGATGGTTCGCCTTGCTCAAGATCCCTTACCTGGCCGGAGCTGCCGAGCCTGCCGGGAGACGGATCCGTCGGGTCGTGGTCAGCCCGGCGGCCGAGGCGCAGATCAGGGCGATCGGGATCCACACGAGGTCGGCAGCCTCCATCGGCATGACGTTCATGAGCACGAGTTGGCCCAGTGCCCCGACGTACACGAGGGGCGGGATCAGCAGTAGCCGGCGAGTCGCCCTGTCGGCGGTGCGCCAGCGGGCGCCGAGTGAGGCCAGCACGAGCAGAACGGCTGCGGCCGAAAGGATGATGGCCGCGGGCTGCATCCATACCGCGGCCTCCCACGGCAGGCTCATCGGGTTGCCGCCCGCGCCGCCGTCACTGCGCGGCCAGTTGTCTCCCGCCATCACCGTGGAGGTCACTCCGGTCGCCAGCGCCGACACCCACACGACGCTTCGCCGGCGCACCACGCCGTCCGGGTACAGGGCCACGGCGATCAGGAGTATCAGCCACACCTGCGGCACCCACAGCCAGTACGTCAGCCAGTAGTCGAACCCGACACCGTCGCCGATCTCGACAATCGGCATCCCGAGCTCTTTCCACAGCTCCAAGACCGGCCTGACCGTGCCCAGCGCCCCACTGACCAGGAAGACCGAACCGACCTTCCTGGTCGCCGGGTGACCGGCCAGCCAGCCGCCCGCCACCAGCGCGCTCACGACCAGGAGTGTCACGCCGATACCGGGCGGATCGTCCCTGGCTGCGTCGATCACGTAGTGCGTCACCGTCGCGGCGAGGGCGAGCCCCACGCCCGACCAGATCGCGGCACGCATGCCATGCTCCTTATGCCGTACGGGCTACCAGCCGCCCATGTGCCGCATGCCGCCCGTGGAACGGACGCCGCCCCCCACGCTCGCCGCCCAACCACCCGTGTCGCTGTGTCTCGTCATCATGGCGAGCCTGCCAGCGCCCCCTGGCCGACCACAAGCCTCGCAGCCTCGGAGCTCGTTCTGCATCCGGTACTCGATGGTGTGCTCACGTCCCTTGCGGTCGAGGATGACCGTGTAGTTCGCGCCCTTCTTGGCTTTGATCTTCAGGTAGTGCTTCCGGCCGTTGCCGCAGGGGTAGGGGCCCGCGCCCTTTACTCGCCAGCCCACGTCCGAGGTGGTGATCCGGTCCAACCCGACCGAAATCTTGGTTCCGTCACCGCTTGACCGACCAGACCTTGGTAGGGGTGTGAGAGTCGTGGCCAATGGCGATCCAGCGGCCCAGGGCCTGGGCCGGCGCCAGCAGACCGACCGCAGCGGCCGCGTCCACGGAATGGCGCCCAAATCAGACGGGCGAAACGCCTGCCTCACAGTGACCGAAGTGCCTGCATGGCATCCGAAGCGTTCTATACGACGGCCGCCCAAGTCCTGCCGACGTTGCTCATCGCCCTCTCCATCGAAATCGGGGTGATCTCGCGCCCCTACGCGGAAGCTGCCAAGGCAGCACAAGCCTTGGCCGAGCAGGTCCGACAGCAGGGGATCCCCTCCGTTTGGACCCCTGAGCAACTGCGCACGCTTCAGGCTGGGGCGGATGGTCGCGCATATGGTCGATCAGCCCTGTGGGTCCGGTGGGCTTTCCTGTTCGGCCTCGTCTTCCTTGCCGGCGAGACAGCCGCCCTACTCGCGGTCGGCTACCACTGGTTCAACCCCTGGACCTTCTACACCACGGGCGCATCCGCCGTGCTCTTGATGCTCGCCACCGCCATCATTCCCTGGCTACGCCTGTCATCGGACCTGTTCCCGGAGTAGGAGATCAGTGCACGACTCACGGACGATCCCCCTTCCAAGGTGTAGTTGTCCCGCGGACACCCGCCCGCCGGGGCGCGGCGGCGGCCGAGAGCGGAGCCCGCTCCACCACCACCGGGATCTGCCGGATCACCTCGTCGGTCGTGGCATCCCCCGTCGATACCGCGGTGTCGTCACTCACGCGTCGTCCTACCGAACTGCCCCGCCCCAGTCGTCCACAGCCATGACCGCTCGTGCGGCCAGCCGCAGCCCAGGCCCTCCGACCAGCGCGGACGCTCTACTTTGCGTCTGGTGACACCGACCCGAGCGCCGGGCCGTAACCGATGCGGATGTCAGCCGCCGGTCGGTCGGGGGCGACAGGGGCGGGCGGCGGGGTTCCGGGCAGCCACGGCTGGCCGGGTCTGCGGTCGGCGGAGGTCTGGACGCGCAGTCGCTTGGCCGGCCGGGGCACCTTGGTAAGGCGGCCGGCGTGGTAGGTACCGGCGACGGCGCCGGACCGTGACCGGCATGGCGAACCGGGCTCGACGTCGCATCGTGTTTGGGAGAGCTGCTTGCGGCACCCGATCAACCTGCGCGCCTTCATGATCTGGCGGTGGTGCTGATCGGATGGCCGATTGCCATCGATATGACGGTCATTCGGCAGGGCAGGTGGTACCCGGCGCGGGCAGCCTGAGGTCGGTCAGGTACGTGGTGGCGTACCGGATGGGGCACTTCTTGCCCGACATGTACAGGACATGGCCAGGCCCGTCGTAGCCGACGGTCACCGACCCCGGGATCGTCCTGGTGAAGCTCTCGGTCCATGCGTAGTCGCCCCACGTGCTGCCGACTCCCAGGAACGGCGGCAGGCCGCGGGTCGGCAGCGGGCGCGACGGGTTGGCGACCGGCAGCGGCCAACCGATGCATCCGAGCGCGTCGAAGGCGGCTTCCCCGAAGTTCGGCGAGACCTTCCGCGCCTGGCGGAGGAACTTCCGCAGCTGCGCGTAGCTGCGGTAACCACGGCCATCTGCGCACGTCATCGCCAGTGCTCCGGGCGCGGCCCAGATCCGCGCGTTGCCGAGAGCGAAATCGGCGAAACCGGACCCGTCCCCGGCCCGGGCCTTGTCCACCGCCTCGGCGAAGGCCAGCCACCGCGAGTTGTCCGGTCCTGGATCGCTCATGAAGCCGAAACTCCTCAGGTGCCATCCGCTCAGCTCGCCCTTGCCGAACTGGGACGACGTGACCGGGATCGGCCTGCGATCGGCGTCTCGAACGAGCTTGCGCCAGACCGCTCCGGCGTCCTGTCCGTGCAACGCGCAGGCGGGGGTGTCCGCACACCAGGTGGTGAATCTGGTGAAGAGCTGTTCCCGGACGGGCAGCGCCCGCAATGCCTGGTCCGGCCAGCCGTCGACCTGGTTGATCGTCCCGTCGAGGTACATGGCTCGAATGCGCTGCGGGAACAGCCGGGCGTAGGCGGCGGCGGGCACCCCTCCATAGGAGTTGGCCATGAAGCTCAGCCGTTCCTCGCCCAGAGCCTCGCGAACCGCGTCCATGTCTCTGGCCACCGACAGAGATTCCATATGAGCGAACAGGTCGCTCTTGTCCGCGTTCCGGCAGGCCTTGAGGGCCTTGGTCATCGCCGCGGCCAATGCCTCGTACTGCTTCCGTCCCTGCGGCTCGAACAGTGTCGTTCCAGGCTCCATGCAGGACGGCGGAGTCCGATCACGCCACACGTTGTTGCGCGGCTTGTAGGCGACGAGGTCGAACCTGCGCCGCAGTTCGGTGAGGTCGGACGCGACGCGCTTCAGGTCGTCGATCCCGTTGGCCCCGGGACCGCCGGGAACCCCCAGCACGCTGCCGATCCGGCGCGCAGGCTCGGTGGCGGGCAGCCGGGCCAGGTCCAGTTCGATCTTCGCCCCGTCCGGCCGGCCCCAGTCCACCGGCACCTCCATCGCGGCGCACTGCATGCCCGCCGGCATGTCCTGGCCGGCGCAGTCCCGCCAGGTCGGCTGCGCATCTCTGGCGGCGGCTGCCGGGGTCGTTCCCGCCAGCGCCACCACCGTCACTCCGATGACCAGCCCACTGGTCCTGCCGCGCCTGCGCCGCTGCTTGGTTGTCGTCATGGTGACCACTCTGGTGAGACCGACCGGACGGCCACCACCGGGACGTCCTCCGTGTTGGTTTCGGGATGTCCCCCACGGGTTGTCCGGCTGTTCTCGCGCGTGCCGGTTTGCCAGGCTGGACGGCGGACGGCGGCGGGCGAGGAGGAGCATGGACAGGCGGGCAGAGAGGTGGCGGGTGCTGATCACCGCTCCGGCGCGGGAGCGGTCGCGGCGTGAACTCGCCTACGCGCTGGTGTCGCCGTTCATGGCGGCAGCCGGCCTGGTGCATCTCGTTCTCGTGCTGCTGAGCGTCATCCTGACGGCGAATCTCGTCGGAGTGCCCATGCTGGCCCTGAGCGTGATGGCGGCCAGAGGGCTCGGCACGGCCAATCGACGACTGGCACGAGCGTGGGCCGGGGTGCGGATGCCCGATCCCGGCCCGTTCCGTGCCGGGCCGGGGCCTGCTGAACCGGCTCGGCGCGGCGATCGGTGACGTGACGGGATGGCGCGCCGTCATCCACGGCCTGCTCCGGCTGCCGGCGGCCGTGATCGCCTGTGCGGCCGCCGCCGGGTTGTGGGGAGGCGGCCTGCTCCTGCTCGTCTGCCCCCTTTGGGGACACTTCTCCGCCTTGGCGCACCTCAGTCCCCCGGGCTGGGCGGTCGCGGCGCTGGTGAGCGCCGCCGGACTGGCGCTGCTGCTCCTCGCCCCGCGGGGCGTCCACCTCGCCCTGGCGCCCGAGCGCATGCTCGCCCGTACGCTGCTCGGGCCCGCGCCGGGCGAAACCCGGATCCGCCGGCTGGAGCAGGCACGTGCGCTGGCCGCAGAGGACGCGACCGCCAGGCTCCGCCGGATCGAGCGGGACCTGCACGACGGGACGGCGGCACGCCTGGTGACGCTGGCCATGAGCCTGGGCATGGCCCAGGGCGAGCTCGACCAGGCCGACCAGCCCGGACGGCTCCAGCGCGCCCGCGTCCTCGTCGACAGCGCCCACCGCAGCGCCAAGGAGACCGTGGCCGAACTGCGTGACCTGATCCGCGGCATCCACCCGCCGGCACTCGACCAAGGGCTGGAGGTCGCCCTGGCCACGCTCACCGCACGCAGCCCGATCCCCACCCGGTTCGAAGCCGACCTGCCCGAACGCCCCGCGCCGGCCATCGAGGCCATCGCCTACTTCTGCACGACGGAACTGCTCGCCAACGTGGTCAAGCACAGCGGCGCCAGGCACGCCGTCATCGAGGTACGGGTGCGTGACGGACTGCTGACCCTGCGGGTGCGCGACGACGGCACCGGCGGCGCGGCGATCGGCACCGGATCCGGCTTACGCGGCCTGACCGCCCGCGTCCAGACGCTCGACGGCGTGATCGGCATTAACAGCCCGGCCGGAGGACCTACGGTGATCACAGTCGAACTCCCCTCGCACCTTTGAACGGAGCAGCGCATGCGCATCGTGATCGCCGAGGACGCCGTGATGCTCCGGGAGGGCCTGTGCATGCTGCTCACCTCCCGCGACCACGAGGTGGCGGCCGCCGTGGGCGATGGCGACGCGCTGCTGGCCGCCGTGGCGGAACACGGTCCCGACATCGCCGTGGTCGACGTACGCATGCCACCCTCCCACACCGACGAGGGCCTGCGATCCGCGATCCGGATCCGCCGTGATCATCCGAGTGTGGGGGTGCTGGTGTTCTCCCAGTACATCGAGAAGACCGTCCTCGACCCCGAGGTCGTCACCCAGATCATGGGCGCCAGCCGCCGTACGGAAACCCTCGGCACGCTCACCCCGAGGGAGCGCGAGGTGCTGGCCATGATGGCGGAGGGGCGTTCCAACAACGCCATCGCCGCCGCGCTGTTCCTGTCGTACGGCTCGGTGGAGAAACACGTGACGCAGATCTTCACCAAGCTCGGCCTGTCCCCCTCGGACAACGACCACCGCCGGGTACTCGCCGTCCTGCACTACCTGCAGGCCTGACCATCCGAGGTCGCGGCCGGCAAGGACGCGGTTCGGGCGGAGTGACAGCCTGATCGTTCGCTGAGCAGCGGGGTCACGGGTTGAGCAAAAAGGGCAGGCCCGCGTCGTGGAGGCAAGCCCCCCTTCACCAGGTGATCGGCTTCCAGCGGTTACCGCCGCCAGTCATATCAGTTGACTTCATAAAAATGACAACTAGGCATTGCTGATATCTTAACTCGCTCGTACTGTGATCCCAGTCGCTCGTCGAACGAAGGAGATCCAGTGCCCCCCAGTCACGACCCTCGACCGGCCGGCTGGCGAGTCGGCGCCGACATCGGCGGCACCTTCACCGACGTCATCGCACTGGGGCCGGACGGCCAGGTCGTCCCCATGAAGGTTCTGTCCACCCCGCCCGACTACGGCGCCGGCGTGGTCGCGGCGACCACCGGCGTGCTCTCCCTGGCCGGGGCCCGGCCCGAGGCCGTGGTCGCGATGCTGCACGGCACGACCGTCGCCACCAACGCGATCCTGTCGATGAACGGCGTCCGCACCGCGGTGGTCACCACCCGCGGCTTCCGCGACGTGCTGGAGATCGGGCGTCTGCGCCGGCCGGTGCTCTACGACCTGTCATGGTCCAAGCCCGAACCCCTCGCCCGGCGGCGCGACCGGCACGAACTCGACCAGCGGATCACGGCCGACGGCCGGCTCGGCCCACCGGCGAGCGAGGACGAGATCCGCGCGCTGGCCGGGCGCCTGCGCGCCGACGGCATCGAAGCGGTGGCCGTGTGCCTGATCAACTCCTACGTCCGCCCCGACGAGGAACGGCGGGTCGCCGCACTGCTGCGAGCCGAACTGCCCGGCGTGTACGTCACGGCGTCGGTCGACGTCTCCCCGCAGCCTCACGAGTTCGAGCGCATGAGCACCGCCACGGTCAACGCCTACGTCGGCCCCACCGTGCACGGATACCTCACCCGGCTGGAAGCCGGGCTGCGCGCGGAGAAGGTGCGCGCGCCCCTGCTGGTCATGCAGTCCAGCGGCGGGCTGCTCGACGCGGCCTCCGTCGCGCGGCGGCCGGTGCAGATCATCGAGTCCGGTCCGGCGGCCGGTGTGACCGCCGTGCAGAAGCTCGCCCAGCTGATCGGCCTGTCCACGGTGGTCGCGTTCGACATGGGCGGGACCACGGCGAAGGCGTCCCTGATCGAGCACGGTGAACCGTTCGTCTCGGCTGACTACGAGGTCGGCGGCGGCATGAACGGGGCCCGCGGTCTCAGCTCCGGCGCCGGGTATCCGGTGCGGGCGCCGTCGATCGACATCGCCGAGGTCGGTTCCGGCGGCGGCAGCATCATCTCCGTTGACGCGGCGGGCGCCCTGCACGTGGGGCCCGTCAGCGCCGGCTCGCGTCCCGGTCCTGCCTGCTACGGCCAGGGCGGCGAGCTGCCGACCCTGACCGACGCCAACGTGACGCTCGGCTACCTCAGTCCCGACGCGCTGGCCGGCGGCCGGGTGGCGATTCACCCGGAGCTGGCCGTGAAGGCGCTGTCACCGGTGGCCGAGCAGCTCGGAGACGACGTGGCGGGTGCCGCACGCGGCGCGTACCAGGTGGCGGTGTCGAGCATGACGACCGCGGTCAAGGCGGTGACCAGCGAACGAGGGCGTGACCCGCGGGAGGCCACCATGGTCGCCTTCGGCGGCGCGGGCCCTCTCTATGCCGCCGCGCTGGCCCGCGAGCTGGGGATCTCGACCGTGATCGTGCCCGTGCACCCGGGACTGTTCAGCAGCCTGGGCCTGCTCGTGGCCGACACCGAACGCCAGGAGCTCACCCCGTACCGGGCCGGCCTCGCCGACGTGGGCGCGCTCGCCGCGGAGTTCGCGCGGCTGTCCGCCCACGTACGCGACCAGCTGGGAGCCGGCGCCGTCGTGGACCGGCTCCTGGACATGCGCTACCGCGGCCAGCGATTCGAACTGCGGATCCGGGTGCCCGACGGCGACCTCACCGAGGACCTGCTCGCCGAGACGCGGTCCCGCTTCCACGCCGAGCACAGGCGCACCTACGGCCGGGCCGGTACGGACGAGCTGGTGGAGCTGGTCAACCTCCGGGTACGCGGCCGGCTCCCCACCCCGGTGTCCATCGCGGACGTGCTGAGCCTGCCCCTCGCCCCCGGCGGCGAGCCCGCCGTCCGCGAATGCCGGTTCGCCGAGACCGTGCCCACGCCCGTCGTCGGACGGTCGGATCTCGGCCCGGAACCGGTCGAGGGACCGATGGTCATCGAGGACATGGACGCCACCACCCTCGTCCCGCCCGGCGCCCGGGTGCACCGCGACCGGCTCAACAACATCGTCATCACCTGGAGCGCCTCATGATCCGCGACGCCGTGACCTTCGAGGTCTTCCGCAACGCCGTCACCGGGATCGCCGACGAGATGGCGATCACGATCCTGCGCACGGCCCACTCGCAGCTGGTGGCGTCCAGCATGGACTTCTCTGCCGCCCTGTGCGACGCGCACGGACGGGTGATCGCCCAGGCCAACACCCTGCCGGTGCACCTGGGGTCCATTCCGGACGCGATGGAGGCGATCCTCGACGAGTTCGGCGACCGGATCCGTCCAGGAGACGTCTACCTGCTCAACGACCCGTCCCTGGGCGGCATGCACCTGCCCGACATCTTCGCGGTCGCCCCGGTGTTCGCCGGGGAGGACCTCCTGGGCTTCGCGGTCACGGTCGTCAACCACACCGACGTCGGCGGGTGGGCCGCCGGTTCGATGGCCGTGCAGTCGACCAGCATCTTCGCCGAAGGAGTGCAGATCCCGCCGTCGTGCCTCGTCGAGGCCGGCACGGTGAACGAGACGTTCCTGCGGCTGATCCTGCGCAACGTCCGCGAGCCTGAGCTGCTGCGCGGCGACCTCGAGTCCCAGCTGGCGGCCTGCCACACCGGAGCCGAGGGGCTGCGCGCCCTCGCGGCGCGGCACGGCGTCCACGGACTCGCCGCCCTCATCGACGAGCTGCTCGACTACTCCGAGACCCTGCTGCGCGCCGCGCTCGCCGAGGCCGTCCCGGGTGCCTACGAGTTCCTCGACCACATTGACGACGACGGTCTGGGATCCGGTCCGATCCCGATCCGCGTCAAGGTCACGCTGAACGGGTCGGGGATCGAGCTCGACTTCACCGGCTCCTCGCCGCAGGTCGACTCCGCGCTCAACGCGACGGCCTCCTTCACCCGCTCGGCCGCCTACGCCGCCCTGCAGGGCGTCCTCGCCTCCGACATCCCGGCCAACAGCGGCTTCTACCGGCCGTTCAGTTTCGTCATCCCGGAGGCCTCCATCCTCAACGGCCGGCGGCCGGCCGCGCGCGGCGCCCGCGGGCTCGTCGGCTTCCGGATCATCGACGCCGTGCTCGGGGCGCTCGCCCCGGTGTTCCCCGCCCGGGTGCCGGCCGCCGGGGAAGGCGGGCCCGACGGGATCGCGATCGGCCTCGTCGGGCCGGACGGGGAGTCCATGGTGTTGTGGGACCCTCTGGCGGGAGCGTGGGGCGCGCGTCCCGACCGCGACGGCGTGGACGGCATCAGCTCTCTGGGCGCGAACCTGACCAACACGCCGGTCGAGGAGCTGGAACGCTCCGGTCACCTCCGCATCGACGGTTACGGCTACCTCCCCGACAGCGGCGGAGCGGGCCGCTGGCGTGGTGGCCTGGCGACCTTCCGGGACATGACGCTGCTGGCGGCCGAGGCCACGGTGCAGATCAGGTCCGACCGGCGCAGGTTCCTGCCGTACGGACTGGCCGGCGGCGCACCGGGAACCCCCTCGCTCAACATGCTCGACCCCGGCGGTCCCGGTGAACGGGTGCTGGAGTCCAAACCGCACTTCGCGATGACCGCGGGAACCCGCCACCGGCACGTGACCGCCGGCGGCGGCGGGCACGGCGTCCCCTTCGAACGCCTCCCCGAACTCGTCCTCGAAGACGTCCTCGACGGCAAGGTCACCCACGAGGGAGCCGAACGGGACTACGGCGTCGCGATCACCGCGGACGGCGTGATCGACCAAGACGCCACCGCCAGGCTGCGAGGCCAGGCGCGCTGAAGCCGCTTCCCACCCCCCAGACCGATTGGAACCCCCCATGAGTTCACCCGTCGCGACACCCCCGAGCACCGTCTCACCGCGCACCTGGCGCAAGGTGGGCGTCCGGATCATGCCGCTGGTCGGCCTCGCCTACGTGGCGAGTTACATCGACCGCGCCAACGTCGGTTACATCGCCGCGCCCATGTCCCGGGACCTGGGCCTCGGCAGCGGCCAGATCGGCCTGGCCGCCGGACTGTTCTTCGTCGGCTACGTCCTGTTCGAAGTGCCGAGCAACATGATGCTGAGCCGGTTCGGCGCGCGGAAGTGGATCGCCCGCATCATGATCACGTGGGGGCTGGTCACGGCGGCGACCGCGGCCGTGAACTCCCCGGCCACACTGTTCGCCGCGCGGCTCCTGCTCGGGTTCGCCGAAGCCGGTCTGGCCGCCGGGATCCTGCTCTACCTGACGTTCTGGTTCCCGCGCCGCCAGCGGTCCTGGGCGCTGTCCACCTTCATCGTGATGATCCCGCTGTCCTCGATCATCGGCTCGCCGCTGGCCGCCGCGCTGCTGGAGTGGGGCCAGAGCCTGTTCGGCATCGCGGGCTGGCGGGCGCTGTTTCTCGTCGAGGGCATCCTGACGGTCGTCGTCAGCGTCCTGATCTTCGTCTTCCTGCCGAACCGCCCGGCCGACGCGCGCTGGCTCGACGACGAGGAGAAGGCCGCCATCGAGAACGTGCTCGCCGCCGAAGCCGCCGAACAGCGCGCCCGCGGGGCACTCACCGGGCTGCGCCAGACGCTGACCAGCGGCCGGGTGTGGGCGATGGCCGTGACGTGGTTCGCCATCGCGTTCGGGCTCTATCCGCTGCAGTTCTTCCTGCCCACGATGATCAGGTCCATCACGCAGAGCGTCGGTGACTCCGCCGACGTCAGCAGCGTGCTGCTGTCCGCGATTCCCTACGTGGTGGCCGCGGTCGCCCTTCTGACCTGGGCTCGCCTCGCCGCACGCTGGACGGCGGTCACGGCCACGGCCGTACCGATGGCCCTCGGCGCTGTGGGGCTGCTCGCGGCGACCTTCACCAGCAGCGGCACCCTGTTCGTGCTGGCCGTCTGCCTGAGCGTCGCCGGGATCATCACCGCGATGCCGCAGTTCTGGCGGATCCCGGCCATCGGCCTGACCGAGGCGGCCGCCGCCTCCGGCATCGCTCTGATCAACTCCGTCAGCAACGTCAGCGGATTCGTCGGCCCCTACTTCACCGGGACGATCGCGTCCGCTACCGGCAGCTTCACGTACGCGCTGCTGGCCATCGCGATCATCATGGTCGCCGGGCTGGCCGTCCTGCTCACCACGGGACGCCGGATGGAGCAGCTGGACGGGAGCCTGTCATGACCGCGGCCGACCGGCGGGGAGGCAGGGCGTGAACGCCGCGCTGCTGGACCGGCTCCGGTCCGAGCTCGACGAACGCCGGGCGACCACCGGGCTGCGCCGCGACCTCGTGGTCTCGGGCCCCCAGGGGCCGACGCTCGGCGTGGACGGCGAGTGGCTGGTGAACTTCGCCTCCAACGACTACCTCGGGCTCGCCGGCGACCCGGAGGTCCTCGACGCGGCCCGGCGGGCGCTGCGCGAGACGGGGCTCGGGGTGGCGGCGGGCCGGGTGCTCTGCGGCACCCGGGCCGTCCACGGCGAGCTGGAGGCAGGGATCGCCGAGCTGGTCGGCGCCGAGGACGCCGTGCTCTACAACTCCTGCTTCGACGCGAACCTCGGCCTCTTCGACGCACTGCTCGGCCCGCAGGACGTCGTCCTCAGCGACGCGCTCAACCACGCCAGCCTGATCGACGGCATCCGCCTCACCCGCGCCCGGCGGCGCGTCTTCGCCCACGCCGACCTCGACGAGCTCGAACGCCGGCTCACGGAGTGCGCCGGCGCGCGCCACCGCCTCATCGTCACCGACGGCGTCTTCAGCATGGACGGCGACGTCGCCGCGCTGCCCCGGCTCTGCGAGCTGGCCGAACGCCACGACGCGGTGCTCGTGGTCGACGACTCGCACGCCACGGGGGTGCTGGGCCCGACCGGCGGAGGCACCGCCGAGCACTTCGGACTGAAGGGACGCGTCGACGTGCTGACGGGGACGCTCGGCAAGGCACTGGGCGGCGCAGCCGGCGGCTTCGTCGCGGGCGACCGCGCGGTGGTCGAGACGCTGCGCCAGGTCTCGCGGCCCTACGTCTTCACCAACGCCATGGCCCCCGCGCTGGCCGAGGCGGCGCTGGCGGCGATCCGCATCGCACGACGGCGTCCCGATCTGCGGGAACGCCTGGCCGCCAACACCGCCTGGTTCCGCCAGGCGTTGCACGACCTCGGCTACGAGGTGCCGCCCGGGGAGCATCCGATCATCCCCGTGATGCTGCGCGGCGGCACGCAGGCCCTCGACGTGGCGGCGGCGCTGCGCCGCGAGGGCGTCCTCGCCTTCGCGCTCTCCCACCCGGTCGTCCCGGCCGGCGAGGAGCGGATCAGGGTGCAGGTCTCGGCCGCGCACACCGCCGGCCAGCTCGAACGGGCGGCGGCCGCCTTCGGCCGCGCGCGTGCCGTCCTGGCCGGCTCATGAGCACCGCCGAGGGGCTGCGGGCGCCGACCAGCGCCGACGGCCGCGAGCTGGAGGGCCGGGTCGCGATCGTGACCGGCGGGGCCCGTGGCATGGGCCTGGCCGCGGTACACGCGCTGGCCCGCCGCGGTGCGACCGTCGCGGTGTTCGACCTGGCCGCGCCCGGCCCCGGAGAGCTGGCGTCGACGCCGGCCGTGCCGGCGGACCGTGTCCGGTCGTTCACGGTGGACGTCACGGACGGCGACCAGGTCCAGCGGGCGTTCGCCGCGCTGCTGACGGAACGGTCGCGGCTCGACATCCTGGTCAACGCCGCGGGCGTCGCACCGCCGACCCCGTTCGAGGACATCACCCTGGCCGAGTGGAACCAGGTGCTGGCGGTCAACGTGCTCGGGACGGTCCTGTGCTGCCAGCAGGCGCTTCCCGCGATGCGCGCCCGGAGCTGGGGCCGCATCGTCAACTTCTCCTCCACCGCCGGCAAGACCATCAGCACCGCCGGCGGCGCCCATTACACGACGGCGAAGCACGGCGTCCTCGGGCTCACCCGGCACCTGGCGAAGGACTGCGGACCCGACGGGATCACGGTGAACGCCGTCTGCCCGGGACTCATCGACACCCCGATGGCCCGCGCGCTGCTGCCCGGAGACGCACTCGAACGCGCCACCCGGTCGTTCCCGGTGCCCCGCGTCGGGCAGCCCTGGGAGGTCGCCGAGCTCGTCGCCTTCCTCGCCTCGGACCGCGCGGCGTACATCACCGGGGCGGCCATCGACATCAACGGCGGCGACCTGATCGTCTGACGCGGCGCCGCCGACCACCCGCAACCAGCACCCCACGAGAAGGTGAGTTTTTCTGTGAGCACAGGGACAGTCAGGATGATCCGGCACCGGATCGACGGCCGCGAGACCGCCGGCCGGTCGAGCCGCACCGCCCCGGTTTGGGACCCCGCGACCGGCGCGCATCAGGCCGACGTGCTGCTGGCCGAGCCCGCCGACGTCGACGCCGCGGTGCGGGCGGCGCGGGCCGCCTTGCCGGGTTGGGCCGACACCTCGGTCATGCGGCGGTCGCGCTTGATGTTCGCCTTCCGCGAGCTGGTCGGCAAGCACCTCGACGACCTCGCGCGGCTGGTCTCCGCCGAGCACGGCAAGGTCCTCGACGACGCCAGAGGCGAGCTCGTCCGCGGCCTGGAGGTGATCGACTTCGCCTGCGGGATCCCGCACCTGCTCAAGGGCGAGTACTCCGACCAGGTCTCGACCGACGTCGACCTCTTCTCGTTCCGGCAGCCGCTCGGCGTCTGCGCCGGGATCACGCCGTTCAACTTTCCCGCCATGGTCCCGCTGTGGATGCATCCGATCGCGATCGCGACCGGCAACACGTTCGTGCTCAAGCCTTCCGAACGCGACCCGTCGACGGCCAACCTCATCGCCGATCTCTACGCCGAAGCCGGTCTGCCCGACGGCGTCTTCAACGTCGTCCACGGCGACAAGGTCGCGGTCGACGCGATCCTCGACCACCCGGACATCGCCGCCGTGTCGTTCGTCGGCTCGACGCCGGTCGCGCGGTACGTGCACGAGCGCGCGAGCGCGGGAGGCAAGCGCGTTCAGGCGCTCGGCGGCGCCAAGAACCACGCCGTCGTGCTGCCGGACGCCGACCTCGACCACGCCGCCGATCATCTGGTCGCGGCCGGGTACGGCTCGGCGGGCCAGCGCTGCATGGCGATCTCGGTCGCCGTCGCGGTCGGTGACGTGGCCGAGCCGCTGGTCAAGCTGATGCGTGAGAAGGCGCAGGCGATCAAGGTCGGACCGGGGCTGGAGGCCGGGTCCGAGATGGGGCCGGTCGTGTCGGCGCAGGCGCTCGAACGGATCAGGGGCTCCATAGACTCCGGCGTCGCCGCGGGCGCCGACCTCGTCCTCGACGGGCGCACGCTCGACATCGAGGGCGACGGCTTCTTCGTCGGGCCGACGCTGTTCGACCACGTCACGCCCGAGATGGACGTCTACCGCGACGAGATCTTCGGCCCGGTGCTCGTCGTCGTGCGGGTCGGCTCGCTGGAGGAGGCGATCGACCTGATCAACGGCAACAACCTGGCCAACGGCACGGCGATCTTCACCAGGGGCGGCCACGCGGCGCGCCTCTTCCAGCGCTCCGTGCAGGTCGGGATGATCGGCGTCAACGTGCCGGTCCCGGTGCCCATGGCGTTCCACTCGTTCGGCGGCTGGAAGCAGTCGCTGTTCGGCGCCCACCACATGCACGGTCCGGAGGGCGTCGCGTTCTACACGCGCGCGAAGGCCGTCACCAGCCGGTGGCCGCAGGAACGGGAGGACGGCCCGCGCCACCCCGGCGACCTCTCCTTCCCGACGGCGGTCTGACCGGACGGCCCGGCCTCCGACCGGCCTCGCGCCGCACCCCGGAGGCCCGGCCCCTGCCCGGCACCGGCTAGGCCGGCGGGCGCGACGCGGGCAGCTCGATGTGCGCCCTGCTCACCGACGTGCTCTTCGCCAGGACCTGCAGCAGGTCGCGGCGCACGCGCTCGCACCGCGCGCGCATCGCGTCCCGGGCGGCGTCCGCGTCGCGCGCGCGCAGCCCCTCGTAGACGGCTCCCAGCTCTCCGGGCGGGCTCGCGATGCCGGGATCGATCAACGCGGCCATGCGCAGAACCCGTTCAAGCTCGTCGAGCACGTCGACGATCGACTTGCCAAGCCGGGGGTTGCCGCTGAAGTTGGCGATGATGCCCTCGAACTCGATGCCGGCCCGGAGCGACTCCTCCTGTTCCACTTCGCCCGCCGCGAGCGCGATGGGCACCTTGGACAGCGCTTCGAGCCGTTCGAGCGCCGGCGCCGTGACACCGAGGCGCGCGGCGGCGGCGGCCGCCTCGCCGGACAGCAGCGTGCGCAGGGCGCACAGAGCGTCGGTGTCATGCAGCGTGATCGGGCTGACGACGTAGCCCGCGCGCGGCAGCGCGGTCACGAGCCCGTCGCGCCGCAACCGGGCCAGCGCCTCGCGCACCGGCGTCTTGCTGATATGCCATTGCTCCGCGAGCGACGTCTCGGTGAAACTGCTGCCGGGAGGGAGCGTCAGGTCGATGATCTGGCGCCTGATCGCCCGATATGCCTGGCTCGTGCGGTCGAGGCCGGTCTCGTCCGTGCCGACCAGCAGCAGCGCGGGGATGTGCGGCGTTCCGCTGATCACGCCATGGATGTCGGACATCGCGCCAGGATACCAATTCCCAGCGTTGGTACAGCAGCTCCGGCCGTTCTGCTCCATTAGAGATATTTATTCTTGTTGTTGATATCTCAGTGTGCCATGCTTCGTCCATGCAGCGACGTGCCTCGAACTCCTGGGCCCTTCCCGCGGCGAGCGACTTCCCGGCGCTGGGGGCGATGAGCACACGTGCCCGCGCGGAGCGCAGCGCACGCGACGGTGTGCGGATGCTCCCGCTCGCGGGCGCCCCGATCCTGCCCATGCCCGAGCACGTACGGCGGGCGGTGGCGGGCGCGATGGACCGGCCAGACCCGCGCAACACCCGCGGCCTGCCGGAACTGCGCGCCGCGATAGCCGCCGAACTGGAGCGTGAGCACGGCCTGCGCGTCGATCCCGAGCGCCGCCTGCTGATCACCCACGGAGCGATGCAGGGGCTTTCCCTCGTGCTGCGCACGGTGCTCGCGCCGGGCGACGAGGTGATCGTGCCGACGCCCACCTACTTCTTCGACGGCGCCGTCCGCGAGTCCGGCGCGACGCCCGTCGGCGTCCCGTCCCGCGAGAGCGACGGCTGGGCGCTCGACCTGGCCGGCCTGGAGGCCGCCGTCACGAGCCGCAGCCGGGCCGTGCTGCTGTGCAATCCGACCAACCCGACGGGCTATCTCCCCGACGCCGCCACCCTCGCGGCCGTGGTCGACCTCGCCGCCCGCCACGGGCTCCTCGTCATCTCCGACGACTCATGGCAGCACTTCACGTACGACGGCCACGGCTACCACCCGGTGGAGGCGTTCGCCGATCGCTGGCCGCACCTGGTCACCGTCACCAGCCTCAGCAAGTACTACGCGCTGGCGAGCTGGCGGCTCGGCTACGTCCTGGCGCCGCCGCCGATCGTCGACGCGCTCCACCGCCGCTTCGAGTGGGAGGCGGTGTGCTGCGGAGTGGTTCCGCAGCAGGCCGCCGTCGCCGCCCTCACCGGCCCGCGCGACTGGCTCGACCTGGCGCTCTCCACCTACCAGGCCAAACGCGACCTCGTCTGCGACGGCATCGCCGCGAGCGGCTTCCCGCCGCCCGTGCGGCCCACGGGCGGCGCCTTCCTGCTCGCCGACTGCTCACGCCTCGGTGAGACCCCGGCCGCCATCGACCGGGCGCTCCTGCGGAACGGCATCGCGACCGTACGCGGCGCCGACATGCACGCTCCTGACACCCATGTCCGCATCACGTTCGGCTCGGACGAGCGAACGCTCGCCGAGCTGATCCACGGCCTCGAACGGGCCCGCCAGGAGTCCTGAGGTGCGTGGGGAAGCACGATGAGGCATAAAGCGGGAGCATCGGGCGTCGGAACACAGTCGAGCGCTCCTGCCCGCTCGGCCGAGCGCCAGGTGCCTCTAAGTCGCGGGGATGGCCATCCCGGTCAGCAGCGCGGCCGCCGGCGCCGTGACCGCCACGCGCCGGAAGACCTTGCCGCGGCCGGCCGGGCGCTGGTGCACGCCGAAGGCGCGCGGCTGCGGACCCGTCAGCCGACCGGCCACCGTGTGGTGGTCGGTTCACCGCGTCGGGACTGTGGACGGTGAGCCGCGTCTATTGGTGGGGGATGTCCACGCCGGCGGAGCGTAGTTTCGCCTCGACCAGCGTGGTCAGCCGGGCCATGGCCGACGCCTGGTCCTCGGCGGCCCAGCAGTCCTTGTTCAAGGCGACGAACCGAGTGTCGTCGAGGACGTGCTCGGCCTTGGTGAGATGGTCGTCGAAGCCGTCGGGGACCAGGGGCCCTGGCCGGCACCATGCCCTCGCGGTAGGCCGCCACCTCATCCGGGGTGAAGCCGAGGTCGGCGGCCCGCTCCAGCAGCGCGCAGGCCCGGTCGGGCAACAGGGCCCGGTCACTGTTGGCGAGCCGGTCCAGCGAGTCGCCGCGCGCGATCAGCTCCTCGATCCGCTCGGTCAGCCGCCGTTTGACCTCGGCCAGGCGGACGGCGAACCGCTCCGGATCGGCATCGAGCAGGGCAGCGATGCCGGTGGTAGTGGCGGACGGTCTTGATCGTGACGCCGGCGAAGGCCGCCGCCTGGCCGATCGTGACGCCGCTGGTCATGGTCGTCAGCGACTTTCGCGGGTGAGGGCGGCGAGCTCGCGGGTGGCCTCGGCGATGGCACGGAAATCCTTGCGCACGATCGTGCCGTGGTTGCCGGCGACCTTCGCGCCTATCGTGAGGTTCGGGTTGCGGGCGAGCACAGGGTTGAGAGTAGTGCGCATCTGCTCCTGCTCGTCATTCTTGCTTCCCAGGGCCTCCCCCGAGCCGACCACGTACCGGATCGGGACCGTCAGGCTGTCGAGGACCGGTTCGAGGGCGGCGTGCAGGATGTGGGCCTCGATGTTGATCTCGGCATGCTGTGCGGCACTCATCCGCGCGGCGTTGCCGATGAGGCGCGCCATCGGCAACGCCCATCGGGCCCTGTGGAACAGCCTCCGGATGCGTTCGTGGCCGGCCTCGTCGGTCCACCCGGACGGAAAGGGGCCGTCGACCCCGACCACGCCGGCGACGCGGCCCGGATGCCGGGCGGCCCAGTGGACCCCGAGCAAGGCGCCGTAGGACCAGCCCACCAGGAGCGGCCGTTCCACCCGCCTGGCTTTCAGGACGGCGTCGAGATCCCGGACGCAGGCCTCGAAGGAGTAGTCCGCCGACTTCTTCGATCTGCCGCGAGCCCGCTCGTCGTAGGTGATGTGCCGCCACCCCGGCCCCAGGGCGTTGATGACGGGCCGCCAGTGCCGCTGGCTCGCGTAGGAACCGTTCAGGTAGACCACGGGGATGCCTGACCCGCCGGTGTCGGTCACGGCCAGTGCGCTGTCCTCCACCGGCAACAGGCCCTTCCAGCCCAGGTGGGCAGCGTTCGAGTTCGCCATGCCACCAGCGTCACCCTTGACCCTAGGGTCAAGGTCAAGCCGCGTCTCGCGCGGCCTCCGAGACTGGAGGACTCCATCGCGGTTCCCGATCCCGTCCCCGAAGGGGAGCAAGGGGGTGGTGACGGCGGCGCGGCGATGCGCGGCTTCTTACAGGAGCTGCAGGAAGATCAGGGGCCGTTGCAGCTGGAAACGCCGCCGACCAGCCCATCTGCCGCTCCACTACACGGTGTGTCCCTGGCGCACTCCGGCCGGACTCGTGGTGCAGCCGTCATGGTGACGGCCGCGCGGGTTTCGACTCCGCGGGAACATTTGTCCAAGACTGGCGGTCGGCCGCCCGTGCACAGTCGCCCTATGAGTGAATACGACATTGAGCACCCGCATGGCATGCACGTGGTCCATGACGGCCCGCGGCAGGCGCCGCCGTTGCTGCTCATCCACGGGTCGGGGGCCTCGGGCGGTTTCTGGGGTCCGGTGGTCCCGGCGCTGGCCGGCCGCCATCACGTCATCCGGGTCGACCTGCCGGGTTGCGGCCAGTCCCCGCCCGCGCCGTCGTATGACGTGCCCGCGCAGGCGGGTCAGGTGGCGGCGCTGCTGGACGACCATGGGCTTCGTCATGTCGCCGTGGCCGGGCACTCCAGCGGCGGCTACGTCGCCACCGCGCTCGCCGAGCAACGTCCCGACCTCGTCGGTTCGCTTTCGTTGATCAGTAGCGGCCCGAGTCCGGATGCGCTCCTCCGGCAGCCGTTCATTCTCCGGGTGCTGCTGGCCCCGCCGTTGGGCCCGCTCATTTGGCCGAGGCGTTCGGACGCGATGATCCGCAAGGGGATCAGCTCGATGGCCGTCCGCCCGGTGGACCTCCCGGACGACGTGGTCGCCGACGTACGGGGCATCACCTACCGCGTGATGCG
Organism: Nonomuraea sp. NPDC005692; assembly: GCF_040631115.1. Classification (NCBI taxonomy): domain Bacteria; kingdom Bacillati; phylum Actinomycetota; class Actinomycetes; order Streptosporangiales; family Streptosporangiaceae; genus Nonomuraea; species Nonomuraea sp. NPDC005692. The sequence goes on from NZ_JBEXYU010000024.1 coordinate 81,962, forward strand.
GACGGTGCTGCGCCAGAACACCGCCTACATCGCCGAACGGAGCGTGCCCGAGCGTCTGGCCGCCCTCGGGGTGCCCGTACAGGTGATCTTCGGCGCTGCCGACCCCCGCTGGAAGCCGTCGTCGGCGCACCGGTACGACGCGGTGCCGGACGCCCGGGTCGAGCTGCTGCCCGGCGTCGGGCACCTGCCCATGCTGGAAGCGCCCGAGACGATCGGCGAACTGCTGCTGAGCTTCACGGCAACGGGGCCGCCGACCACCCGTAACGCCTGATGCCCAGACTGGCCATGTGTTGCCGACCGGGACGTCACCCGACCGGGCCTGAGGGAGACGTCGCGATCCCGCGCCCATTTGCCGGAAAGTCTCGCGGCCCCGCGGCGCGCCCGGCAGCTGCCGATGTGGACGGTCGGCGGTGACGAACGTCATCGCCGGGGCCGTGACCTCCCAGGACACGCCGGACGCGGAGAAGGAGCCGCCGGTCAGCGGGCGGCGACCGTGGCCGACAAGGCCAAGGTGGCGGCGCCTCGGGCATGGCCGCTGTCGTCCCAGGGGCGGACCATGATCTCCACTCCCGACAGCACGCCGCTCTCCACCGCCGGCCGGAACCCGGGCTCCAGATACGGCCACAGCACGTGGCTCTCGCCGATCACCGCCAGCGCCCGTACGGCCAGGACGTTCACCACGCCCGCGGCCGCCCTCCCGAGCGCCGCCCCCGCCTCGGCCATCAGGTCGCGCACGCCCGGCACGTCCGCGGCGGCCAGCCGGGGCAGCTCGGCCACCGGCACCGGCGCCGGCGTCAGCCCGCGCTCGTACGCGCGGGCGGCCAGGGCGTAGTCGGCCGCGTAGGACTCCAGGCAGCCGTGCCGCCCGCACACGCAGGGCGGCCCCTGCGGGTCGATCGGCACGTGTCCGAACTCGCCCGCGACGCCGTCGGGCCCGCGATGGATGCGCCGCCCGAGCACGATGCCCATGCCGATGCCGCCGCCGACGGCCAGCACCAGGAAGTCGTCGTGGTCGCACCCGGCGCCGAACAGCAGCTCGGCGCTGGTGCTGGCGCGGGTGTCGTTGTCGATGAGGACGGGGACCGGCAGGCGTTCGGCCAGCAGGGGCCGCAGCGGCAGGTCCGACCAGCCCAGGTGCGGCGAGATGCGCACGATCCCCCTGGCCTGGTCGATCACGCCGGGGACGGCCAGGCCGATGCCGCGCACCCGGCCACCGGCGGCGGGGTCGGCCAGCTCGCGGGCGCACACGGCGGCGAGCTGCCCGACGGGGTCGGCGCGGGGGTCGAAGGGCACCGTGAAGCGGCGCGCCTCGCTGCCGTTGAGCCGCATGAGCACGCCGACCACGTGCGTGTGGTGCACCCGCAGGCCGAGCGTGTACGCGGCGTCCGGCACCAGCTCAAGGGGCACTTTCGGGCGACCGCGCCCGGCCGCCTGCGGCGCCAGCTCGCGTACGTAGCCGAGCTCGATCAGGCGCCGGGTGTGCTCGGTCACGGTCGCCGCGCCGAGCCCCAGCCTGAGGGCGAGCTGCGTGCGGTTGAGCGGCCCGGACCCGAGCGTCGTCAGGATCTCCGTCCTGGCCAGGTCCTCGCGCATCCGCGGTCCTCCCTCTTGACGTCTGTTCCGGAGCAAGCCTAGGGTTCCGCATCATAATAAATTCGACCCCGAAAAATATACCTTGACGGAGGTCCCCCCATGAAGGCACTCCTGGCCGCGGGGCTCGTACTCCTCGCCGGCGTCACCGCGTGCGGCGGCGGCGGCGCGGGCACGGCGGGCGGCGCCAAACAGGACGACGGTACGGTCACCCTCGACTGGGAGATGTGGGCGGGCAGCGAGGAGGAGAAAGCCCAGCTCGACCACCTGGCCAAGCTGGTCACCCAGCAGGACCCGAAGATCAGGATCAACCTGCGGACCGCGCCCTTCAACGCCTACTTCACCAAGCTGCAGACCGAGTTCGCCGCGGGCGAGCAGCCGTGCCTGGTCTCCATGCAGAGCCTGCGCCTGGGCGCCTACGCCGATCTCCTCGAACCCCTCACCGCTCCCGAAGGCTTCGCCCCGGCGGCGCTGGACGCGCTGAAGATGAACGGCCGGCAACTGGCCCTCCCCTACGACCTGGGCCCGATGCTCCTCTACTACAACAAGGACGCCTTCGCCAAGGCCGGCCTGGCCGAGCCCAAGCCCGGCTGGACCACCGCCGACTTCGAGCAGGCCGCCAAGAAGCTGACCGCCGGCGGCAAGTACGGGTTCGGCATGTCCTTCTCCGACCTGCACCTGCTGTCGATGCTGCTGTCCTACAACGGCGCCAAGCCGGTCACCGACGACGTGAAGCTGCAGCTCGACAGCGAGCCCATGGTCGCGGCCACCACCTGGTACGCGGGCCTGGCCGGGAACAAGGCGGCCAGCGTGCCGGCCGGGTCGGCGGAGCTGGGCTGGGGCGAGACGCAGTTCGTCAACGGCAACGCCATGATGGCGGTCGACGGCTCCTGGAACATCGGATCCACGATCAAGGACGCCAAGTTCCGGGTGGGCATCGCGCAGCTTCCCGCCGGGTCAGGGGGCGCGAAGACGTACGTGGCCAACTCCGGGTTCGGGGTGGCCAAGGGCTGCCCGTACAAGGAGCAGGCGGTCAAGGCGGTCTCCGTGCTCAGCGGCAAGCAGGCGCAGGCGTACCTGGCGGGCGAGGGGCGCGGTTTCCCCGCGATGACCTCCGAGCAGCCGGCGTACGAGAACTTCCTGGTCGGCAAGAACCAGGACAAGGCCGACGACGTGCGGGCGGCGGTGTCGGCGGTCAAGGAGGCGGTGTCCGGCGGCGTGCCGCTGTTCACCACCAAGAACTGGGACGACGTCACCAAGCTCATGGCCCAGCACCTGCTCCAGGTCTACACCGGCGCGAGCGGCGCCAAGGAGGCGCTCGCCACCATCCAGCAGCAGGGGGCGCGCGGGCAGTGAGGTCACGAGAGCAGTGGAGCGCGCTGGGGTTCGCCACGCCCAGCGTGCTCGGGCTCGGGTTGTTCACCCTGTTCCCGGTCGGCATGGCCGTGGTGATGAGCTTCTTCGACTGGCCGATGCTGGGCGGGAGCAGCTTCATCGGCCTGGAGAACTTCCGCTACCTGTTCGGCGAGGACCCCGCCTTCCTGTCCGCGCTGCGCAACACGTTCGTCTTCACCGGCCTGTACGTGCCGCTCAACATCGTCCTGGCGCTGGCGCTGGCGTTCTGGATCAGCAGGTCGCGGTGGCAGAACCTGTGGCGGGTGCTGTTCTTCATCCCGGCGATCACGCCGATGGTGGCCAACGCGGTCATCTGGAAGCTGCTGTTCCAGATGGTCGGCACCGAGCCGAACCTGCTGGCCGACGGGCGCACCGCGCTGGTGTCGGTGGTGGCCATGAGCGTCTGGCAGGGGTTCGGGTACAACCTGATCGTCTTCTCCGCGGCGATCAACGAGATGTCGCCGTCGGTCCTGGAGGCGGCCTCGCTCGACGGGGCCACGGGGCTGCGCAAGCTGGTCAGCGTGCAGCTCCCGCTGATCTCGCCGGCGCTGTTCTTCGCCACGACGATGACGGTGATCAACTCGTTGCAGGTGTTCACGCAGCCGTACATCCTCACGGCCGGCGGGCCTGGCAACGCCACGGAGACGCTCGTCATGACCGTCTACCAGGCCGGGTTCCAGTCGCGCGAGCTCGGGCTGGCGGCGGCGGGCGCGTGGGTGCTGTTCGCGATCATCCTGCTCGTGACCGCCGCGCAGTTCCTCGGGCAGAGGCGGTGGGTGCACTATGAGAGTTAGATCCGTCGTCTCCCACGTGCTGCTGGCGGCGGTGACGCTGGCCTTCCTCTATCCGCTGATCTTCGCGGTGGCCACCGCGCTGAAGCCGGCAGGCGAGACGTTCAGCGATCCCGGGTCGCTGGTCGGCTCGCGGATCCGGTGGCAGAACTTCGGCGACGTGTTCACGTACGTGCCGTTCCAGCGCTACATCCTCAACGGTGTGCTGGTGGCGGGCGTGGGCACGCTGGTCGTGCTGGCCGCCTCCGCCCTGTCCGCCTACGCCTTCGCCTCGCTGCGCTGGCGCGGCCGGGACGGCGTCTTCCTGCTGTTCCTGGCCACGTTGATGGTGCCGCAGGAGGTGCTGGTCGTGCCCATGTTCATCCTCATGCAGAAGTTCGGCTGGGTGGACAGCTACCAGTCGCTGATCTTCCCGTGGGCCTTCACCGCGTTCGGGACGTTCCTGCTGCGGCAGTTCTTCCGCTCGGTGCCGCGCGAGATGCAGGAGGCGGCGCGCATCGACAGCGCGAGCGAGGCGCGGATCTTCCTGTCCATCATGCTCCCGCTGGCCAGGCCCGCGCTCGGGGTGCTGGCCGTGTTCACCTTCATCAACTACTGGAACAGCTTCCTGTGGCCGCTCATCATGGTCAACGACGTGACCGAGCGCGGCACCGTGCCGCTCGGCCTGCAGTTGTTCTTCGGCCAGAACGGCAATCAGTGGCATCTGGTGATGGCCGCCTCCATCGTGTCCATCCTGCCGACGCTGTTGCTCCTCCTCGCCCTTCAGAAGCATCTGGTCAAGGGCATCGCCACCGCCGGTCTCGCCGGCCGCTGAAAGGACCATAGTGCTGTTTTTCGACCGCCGTGTAGGCCCCGACCTGGGCGCCGACTACCCGGCGAGGGACGTGCCCGACTGGTACAGGGACGCCAAGTTCGGCGTCTTCGTCCACTGGGGGCTGTACTCGGTGCCCGCGTGGGCGACCGCCCGGCTACCCGGCGAGCACGTGCCCGTGGAGCTGGAATTCAGCTACCACCAGTACGCCGAATGGCACGCCAACACCGTCCGCATCCCCGGCTCGCCCGCCCGCGCCTTCCACGAGCGGGAGTACGGGGTCGGCACCCCGTACGAGGACCTGGCCGACTCCTGGCGGGCGGAGGCGTTCGACCCGGCGGCCTGGATGCGGCTGATCGCAGGGTCCGGCGCGCGCTACGTCGTGCCCACGGCCAAGCACCACGACGGGTTCTGCCTGTGGGACACCGCCACCACGGCCTTCAGCAGCGCGCGCCGCGGCCCCCGCCGCGACCTGATCGCCGAGCTGGACCGCGCCGCCCGGGCGGCGGGCCTGCGGTTCGGCCTGTACTACTCCGGGGCGCTGGACTGGCACGTGTCCGACTTCCCGCCGATCCAGTCGATGACGGACCTGTTCACGCTGCGCCGCAACGACGAGGCGTTCGCGCGCTACTGCTTCGAGCAGGCCATGGAGCTGATCGACCGGCACTCCCCCGACGTGCTGTGGAACGACATCGACTGGCCCGACTCGGGCAAGGCGGCCGGGCCGCACAGCCTGCAGGCGCTGTTCGAGCACTACTACGAGCGGGTGCCCGAGGGGATCGTGAACGACCGCTGGGGCGTGCCGCACCTGGGCTCGCGCACCCGCGAGTACGTCTCCGAGCAGCAGACCTCCCCGTGGGTGTGGGAGGCCACGCGCGGGCTCGGCCAGTCGTTCGGCTTCAACCGGGCCGAGGACGAGCGGCACCTCGTCCGGCCGGACGAGCTCGTCCACCTGCTGGTCGACACCGTCGCCAAGAACGGCAACCTGCTGCTCAACATCGGGCCGCGGGCCGACGGCTCGCTGCCGGAGTCCCAGGTCGAACGGCTGCGCCACCTGGGCGCCTGGCTGGCGGCCCACGGCGAGGCGATCTACGGCACCCGGCCGTGGGTCCGGCACGCCGAGCCCGTCGGCGACCCGGTCCGCTACACCGCCGGCCCCGACGGCGCCCTCCACGTGATCGCCCTGGACCCGGCCGCGGGACGGCTGACGCTCGCCGGCGACCTGGTCGAACGGGCGCGGGCCGGGGCCACCTGGGGTGATGGCCCGGCCGCGGTGGACCGTTCCGGCGGGGTCGTCGTCCCGGAGGCGTTGCGCGGGCTGCCGGCCGCCGTCCTCAGGCTGGCGCCCGGCGCCTGAACGGGGGACGCGAACTCGCGGGCCGGGGCCCGAATAACTGCCGGCCTCCGCTCAGTTCTTCCGCTCACCCAGGACGCAGAACTCGTTGCCCTCCGGGTCGAGGAGGGTCACCCAGTGCTGCTCGTCCTGCACGGTGTCGACGTGCCGGGCACCGAGGGAGAGCAGCCGGGCGACCTCGGCCTCCTGGTCGTCGGGGCGGAAGTCGGGGTGGAGCCGGTTCTTCGACGTCTTGCCCTCGGGGACAGGCACGAAGAGCAGCCCCGGCATCCGGTCCGGCTCAGGCCGGATCTCGATGATCTCCTCAGTCTCGTCGACCACAACCCAGCCGAGAGCTTCGGCCCACCAGCGCCCGAGAGCGACGGGGTCGGCGGAGTCGACGATGATCTGTTCCCATTCCAGTGCCATGGGCTTGAGCATAGACAGGACCGGCGGCCCGGCCCCGAAGGGGTCGATATCCCGGCTCGGCCCGCACCGGACGGCCACGGGGCACGATCCGAGCAGCAAACCATGGAAGGATCATCCGGCGAACGAGGGGGCCGGATAGGTGCCGGCGCACCAGTGTGACAGGAGAAGCCAGCGGTATCCGTTGCGGCTGTCGGTCGTGCGGTTCACCGATGATCCCGAGCACGTACGGGTCTGCGCAGCCGTACTGGTCGTGCAGGAGGCGGCCGTCACTCGCTGGGAGCCGGCGCTGATTCCCGGACAGGATCCCGCCGACCTCGGCGAGGGCGAGTTCTTCGGTTTCGGGGTCGACGGCGGGATGGGGTGCCTCTTCGACGCGTCGCTACTGGACCACTTCGCCGCCGTCCTGGACGACAGCGACTACAACAAGGCCGGCTGGGTCGAACTGCTGTGCGGCGACGGCCCCGACCCCCTCGTCTCCGGAACACGGACCGTGACGCTGTCCGGCCCGACCGGCGAGCCGTCCCTGACCGCGTTCGAGTCCGGTTTCGGCGATGGCGCCTACCCGGTGTGGTTCGGCCGCGACGGCAGCGGCGGGATCACCGCGGTGGTTGTCGACTTCCTCGTCCTCAACGAGGCCGAACGCCTCGATCCCATCGGGCCTTGACGGGTTGTCTTGGAACTCAACGGATCACAGACAGTCGTTCAGGAGTGAGCTGTTCTCCCGCTTCCTGCCAGGTCGTGACGGAGGTTTCCCGGGAGGCGCGGCCGCTCCACTCCTGGAGAAGAGCGAATCCTCAGGCCCATGCTCAAGGAGCTTGAACGCCTTCCCGACGGGGTTCCACACCCTGCCGTCACCGGATGGGACGCCGAACCCGAACACGGTCTCGCCGACCTGCCCCACGGACAGTCCCTCGTCGTGGAAGCGGCCGACGATCTCGTCGACTACGCCGACGCTGCCGGGAGAGTAGTCCAGGTCCACGCAGTCGACGTCGCGGGCGGCATGGACGATGTCGGCGGCGAAGCGAGAGGCGTCATCGAACGATTCACCAGGTCCCGCGGTCGTCGGGCACGGGCGTGAACGCGGGCGAGGCGGCGAGCGTTTGATCAAGCCGGACAACTGGGTCATCACTGCTCGCGCGGGTCACCTCCGCCCTCAGATCGATGAGCACACCGCCGTCCAGGGAAGTGATCGTCCCCTCGTCCAGGGCCGGGGCCTCGGCCCAGCGGCGGGCCGACAGGTAGGTCGCGTATCCGGCTCGCAGGTCGGACGGCCGCAGCGACCGATGTTCCTTGAGGCGGGCCCACAGTTGTGCGTTGCCCGCGTCCCCCCAGTCGATGTCCCAGTGCTCGGCGACGATGGCGAGGAGGCTGGCGGCGACCTCCCAGCCGTGCGCCGCCACTGCTTCGCCCTGCATCGTCACCGTGATGCTGTTGCGGACCTCTGAGCCTTCGGCGTGCGAGCCCACGGTTCCGCGGAACACGATGCTTCCCTCGTGCGGCGCGGTGCTCCAAGCGGAAAGGGTGAACCCCAGCTCCGCCTTCGTGGCACCGAGTTCCACCTCCAGGTACTCGTTGAGGCGCGCCATTTCGGCGAGCAGGCCTTCTGCGTCGGGCCTGAGCGCAGGAGGAGCCTTCTCATCCTCGTCCAGCGGCGAGTGCCATGTGGTGAACAGCTCGGGAGCGGCGCGCTGAAGCCTCGCCAAGCAGGCGGCCCAGCGTTCGGCGCAGTCCTGCGCCGACTGCCGGCGAGGACCCCAGAATCCCCGCACCAGAATCTTGCGCACGATTATCTGATCTTCCAGTTCATCGGCTGATGGACGACCTCGATGTTGATGCCCTCTTCTTCGAAGAACTCCCTGACGGCATTGGCCACCCGTTCGTTGGAGAACCTCCACTCGATGGACTTGCCGGTCCCCTTGGCGGCCTCGATCTGTCGATTGGCCTGAGCCTTGAGCTTGTCCGCCCGCTTCTTGATGAGGTTTCCATGCTCGTCAAGAGCCTTACTGTAGCCAAGCTTGGAATCCAGGAGGACTCCCCGAGGGCCGTCGTACCCGTCGAACTTGACGCCGTTGACCTTGTACTCGCGGCTGATCCGAACGCCCGTGACCTGCTCCTGGTAACGCATCCAGTGCTTGCGCTCGGCGTAGTTGATCTTGACCCATCTGCCCGGTCCGCCGCCGGTCGTGCCCACCCGCGGCGTCTTCAGAACGCGGGCGTCGGTCACGATGTCGTTCGTGTCAGAGCCGGCAGGGGGGATTGCCTGCTGTTCCGCCTCCAGCGCCTTGATGGTGGCCGGGATCTCGGCTTTGACGAGGGCCCGGGCGAATCCGGTGGACTGCGCGCGGACGCTGTGGTTGCGGTTGGTGGCGGCGTAGTAGGAGACGCTGCAGGTGACGTCCGCTTCGCCGTTCGGAGGGATGGAGACCTGCCGCCGACATGAGCCGACCGGCCTCCCGTCCAGCTGGAAGTCGATGATGACGTCGGCGGTGATCGCGCCGACCTTGAGATAGGGGCTGTCGAGCTTTACCCGGTTGCTGATCGTGATGGTGGCGGTGCAGCCGCTGTTGTTACAGGGGGACAGCCTTCCGGAGCTCGCCGCCGAGAAGGCCACGCTGGAGTCGATGGCGCCCTTGAGTGCCTTGGCTTCCTGCTTGAGCTGGTCGATGAACGTCCGTGCCTGCGCACCCGTCATCGCGGAGACGGTGATGTTCAACCGGAAATCGTCACGCCATCGCGCCGGCCGCACGACGAGGGCGCCGCCGGAGAGACCGGTGCCGGTGATACGAGGGGTGGGAGGCGCCGGACCGCCGCCGGATGCCCCGGAATCGATGCGGACGATCTGGTACGGAGCAGTCGTCGTCACATAGATGGCGCCGATCGGCGCAGTCACCTTGCGCGCCTGGACGCCGTTGACCTTGGTGACCGGGCCGCTCGACAAGTCGACCTGTCCGGACAGGCCCAGCAGCCGGGCAAGACTGGGCGGGGCGAGCAGCTTCGACAGCGCGAAACCGGCGGGTCCGGTGCTCATCTTGACCCAGCGCTTGGCGTACTCCTTGCTCAGGCGCGCGGTGGCGCCGTTCTTGCGCCAGTAGCCCGGTCCGGCCTTCACATAGGTGCTGCCGCCGGCGGTGAAGATCCTGATCTTCTGACCGCTCACGGTCACCGTGCCCGCCGTCGACCCCCTTGAGGTGATCTTGACGTCGAGGCCCAGCTGCTGGCCGTGGTCGGCCAGCGTTCCCTTGTAGTGGGCCGCCGGCAGCCCGGCCAGATGGCTGATCGCGCTGTTGACCTCCGTGGTCGCAGCAGGGCCTGCCGTGTTCGCCGGGCGGGTCAAGCCGGGCGGGCGACCGAGGCCGCTGATCAGAACGGTGAGCGCGACGGCCACCGCGGCCACCGCGGCCAGCGCCGCCACCGCTCCTCCGGCGACGAGGAACCACGTCCGGCGACGATTCGGCGTCCGTCGGCCGACCGGCGGGCCACCCGGGACCGGCGGTCCCGGGAAAGGAACGCCGGGAAAGGAAGGGCCGGGAGGTGGCAAGCCGGACACGGGAGGACCGGTAGGCGGTGCCGGCCCGGACGTGGGAGGACCCGTAGGCGGTGGCAGTTCTTCGCCCGGGCGATTCTCAGGCATGTCGCTCATCCCCCGCGACCTCGCTTCGTCAGCCCGTGGAGGTGCAACGTGATCGTCCGCGTGATCGCCACCCCAGTCAAGCCCCGAGATGCCGGACGGGTCCGCTACTCCTTCGAAGAGCGGGGCCTCGGCGGGTGGAGGAGCTCGGCCGGGCCGCGCCGGTACGAGGAGCCGGGACTCTACTGGCAAGCATTGGCGCTGAGCCGCGGCAGCACGTGCGCCACTCCTTCAGCAGCGACCGCTCCCGAGCCCAAGCTGACCATCGGAGCCGGCGTCCCAGCGCGCGGACGGCGTCGTCGCCTGACCTCGACTCTTCGGAAGGCACTCAACCTCCGGGCGGGCTCGCGCGTTGGGGAGGGCGAAAGGGGACCTTCACTGATGACAGATGACGACGAGGCTGCCTTCGACGACTTCCTCGCCACCAGAAGCACCTCGTTGCTGCGTACCGCGATCCTGGTGTGCGGGGCGACGCGGCACGACGCCGAGGACCTGGTCCAGCACGCGCTGGAGAAGGTCTACCGGAACTGGCCGCGGATCAGGCACGACAACCCCGAGGCGTATGCGAGGAAGGTCGTCGTGAACGCGGCGGTCAGCAGGGCGCGGCGGCGCAGGGTCGTCCAGGAGATCATGTTCGCCCGGCCGCCCGAGACCGCCGCCGACTCTCCCGACCTCGACCTGCGCGACACGCTCATCGGTGAGCTGCGCAGGCTGCCGCCCAGGATGCGCGCCGTGCTCGTCCTGCGCTACTGGGAGGACCAGTCCGAGCAGGCCACCGCGGCGCTGCTCGGCTGCTCGGTCGGGACGGTCAAGAGCCAGGCCGCGCGCGGGCTTGCCAGGATCCGCCAGAACATGGATGTCGTAAGGGAAGTGACGAGATGACGATCGAGGACGACCTTGCCGAGGCCATGGCGGCGCACGTCGCCGAGGTTCAGGCCGGGCCCGGACTGGGCAGTGCCGTACGCCGGGGGCATCGCGCCCGCGTGACGAGGCTCCGCGTGGCGGGGGCGGTGATCGTCACGGCGGCCGTGGCCGTGACCGTGCCGGTGATGCTGAATCCCGGCGAACCCGCCGGCACCGGCGAGAACGGCGTCGTGATGCGCGACGACGTGACCGTGCCCGACGTGACGGGCCGGCGCGCCACCGAGGCGGCCAAGGCGCTCCGCGACGCCGGGCTGAAGGTCGCGCTCGCCGGGATGCGGAGCGACAACGGCCTGGTGGGCACGCAGGAACCGGCTGCCGGCAAGGTCGTCGCGCGGGGCAGTACGGTCACGCTCCACGTCCAGTTGCCGCCCGCGCCGACGCCGCAGGCCCTGGGCGACCTCGGCGACGGGCGGAAGTTCGGCGGCATCCAGCTCACCTACCTGCCGGACGGGCTCGAATGGGGCAAATGGTCCAAGGACGACGTGGTCGGCCCCGGCAGGAGCTACACCACCAGTTTCCGGAAGCCGGGCCTCCAGCAGGCCGGCTACGCCGTCCAGGTGATCGTGGCCCATGGCGCGTCCGCGGACGCCCTGTACGACTTCCGGCCGGAACGGCAGGCCGAGACGGTGGACCTCGGCGGCAGGCCGGCGCGGCTGTCCAGGGACGGCGACTCGGGGGCCGCCGGCGGCCCGGTCACGCCCTCGGTCACCTGGAAGCTCCGCAAGGATCTGGCCGTCAAGGTGCTCCTCGGCCCCGAGTACGCCAAGGAGATCGACGCCATGAGTGAGTTGAGGAAGATCGCGAAAGGCGTCCGCCCGGTGCAGTGACGCGCGGCGTCCTGCTCCCGAAGCTGTCCCAGCCGTCAGGTAGCGCTGAACGGACAGAACAGCGGTTCTTCTGTCCGGTCCTGGGAACGGCACAGCCGCAAGTCAACGCCACTTCGGGGCTGGGGACAGCTTCGGTTCGGAGAGTGAGGGTGGGGCCGGCGGGTTTTCCTCACCGGCCGCGGACCGGCACGGTGGCCCGACAAAGCCTCGGGCGAGCCACCTGCTTCGCGAGACCGCCGAAGGACGGCCGACGGTTACTTGGCGTAGGACTTGGGCAGGCGCATGCCGCGCTCGGCCATGATCTGCCGGACCCGGTCCGGGTAGTCGGTGATGATGCCGTCGATGCCCATGTCGATGAGGGCCGCGATGGTGGCCGGGTCGTCGCACGTCCACGGGATGACCTTCAGACCGCGCTCGTGCGCGTCCGACACCATCTTCTCGGTGACGTAGAAGCGGAAGGCGGGATCGCTGATCGTGCCGTTCTGGGGAAAGCCGTACACCGGGGACAGGGCGGTGACACCCGGGATGCTGCCGGCGGCGCTGACGAAGTCGCCGCCGAAGTCGTCGGCGTCGATCCCGCCGAGCCAGGGGGAAGCGCCCGGCTTGCCGACCTGGAGGAAGTCGTAGTTGGTCAGGGCCACCAGCGGCCATTCCGGCGCGAGCCGGTGCATCTCCATCAACGCGCCCCAGTCGAAGGACTGGATGGTGACCTGGTCCTCGATGCCCGAGGCGCGGATCTCCTCGAACACGCGGCGGACGAACAGCTCGCGCGGCGCGGTCTGCTGCGGTGCGCCGGCTTCGACCTTGGTCTCGATGTTCAGCTTGACCTGCTTGGCCCGGCGAGCCCTGACGAGGTTCAGCACGTCCTTGAGTTCGACCATCCGAAAGCCGTCGACCACCTCCTGTTCGGGGAAGCCGGGCAACTGCCGGTACCCGCAGTTCATGGTCTTGATCTGGGCCAGGGTCAGGTCCTTGATGAACTTGCCGACGTAGGGGAACATCGGGTCCCCCGGGGTGAGGGGCGCGGTGTCCTGGCACTTCTGGGCGCTGATCTGCCGGTCGTGGTTGACCACCACCTTCAGGTCCTTGGTCACATGGGTGTCCAGCTCAAGGGTGCTGACCCCGAGGCGCAGGGCCTTGGTGAACCCCTCAAGTGACTCCTCGGTCGTCATGCCGAGGCCGCCGCGGTGGGCTTGCAAGTCGAAGTGGGTCTTCTGGGGCAGCACGCCGGGGCCGTCGGCCGTCGAGGCGTGGGCGGCCGCCGGAGCGGCGAGCACGGAAACGAAGGCCAGACCTGCCAGGGCACGGCGACAATGCACGGGATGTTCCGCTCTGTAAAGGTGTGAAATGACCTTGGCGAGGTTAGAGGCCCGTCCGTCCTTCGCTGCGGCGACGGCGTGATGAGGTCATGAACGTTCGCAGAACGGCCAGGAACGCCGGTTTCCTCTCAAAGGCCGCGAGTACGGTGCCGAGGGCGGCACCTTGATCACGCTTTGTGTCGGGCGTGATCGCGGGAGACGATCTTCGCGCACGACGACTCCGGCAATGTACTCCATTGCAGCACCCTTCCCCGGCACGACCTCGACGATCCGCCGTCCTGCGGCATGAGGCGGTGCGGCCGTCGTCATGTCCGGCGGCGTGCGACGGTGACGACGGCCCCGTGCAGCAGGTCGGTCGCCAAGGTGTGCCGCAGGATGTGGGCGCTTCCTCTGCTGCGGCCGTGAGGATGTCCCGCCGAGGCGGAGCCAGGCGTGGTCGTCGTCGTAGTGACTTCCCCTCCCTTTGTGCGCAGTCCAGGCCGGCATCCCGGGGACGGTTTCGTTGCCTCAGGCGAGCTGAGCGAGAACGTGCGGACACCACGGATCCACCTGCGAGCCGCTTCTCCCACGCAGGCAGGGGTCAGGTGTCGGACGGGGCGCGGGGCTCGGTGTCGGAGAGCGCGTCGGTGTAGATGCCCGTCATCGCCGTCACGGCCCGCCGGCGGTCCAGGCCCGGGTCCAGCCGGTGCTGGATGTTGATGCCCAGGGTTCCGCCGAGCAGCGCCGCCGCGACGGCCTCCGGATCGGCGACCCGCGCACCGGCCGCACGCAGGTGGTCGGCGTACAGGCCGCGGATCTTGGCGTACTCCTCGGCGTACGTCGCGCGCAGGGCCGAATCACGGCTCACCGCCTCGATCAGGAGCGTCGAGTAGATGCGCGCCTCGGGACGGGACATCAGCGCGAAGTTCGCCTCGATCAGCGCCTCGACCCCGCCCTGCGGCCCGGCCGCCGCGAGGAGCTCGCCCATGAACTCCGTGCCCCATCGGAACGCCTCCTCGACCACCGCCTTCAGCAGTCCGTCCTTGGAGCCGAAGTGCCAGGCCACGGAGCCACGACTGATGCCGGAACGCTCGGCCACCGCCTGGACGGACGCCGCCGCGGCGCCGCCCTCGGCGGCCAGCTCCCATGCGGCGGCCACCAGCCGTCGCCGGGTCTCGGCGGAGATCTCCTGTTTGCGGGTCGCACCCACGTTGTGTCCTTCCCGATGTCGTGGCCGCCTGACGTGGCCGATTCTGTCACGCCGACCGGCCCGTGCCGGGCCGCCGGGCACTTGCCTATGTTATTCGTCCAGTTCTATGCTGACCGTCCAATAACTTAGGAGGAGCCGTCATGGAACTGATCGACCTGACCAGGACGCTGGACCCCGCCGACCGCGAGCTGCTTCCCGAGCAGCTGCGCCCCCTCGCCCCGGTGATCGCGCCGTCCATCACCTACGCCCACCCCGCCGGCGAGGGCCGTGAGCAGTTCGCCGCCGCCATGCACTGCGGCGTCGAGGACCTGCCCGACGGCGAAGGCTGGGGCGCGGAACTGCTGACCGACTTCAACACCCACCTCGGCACCCACGTCGACGCCCCCCTGCACTACGGCTCGACCTGCGAAGGCAGGCCCGCCCGTACCATCACCGACATCGCCCTGGACGAGCTGTGGTGCGAGGCGCTCGTGCTGGACCTGCGGGGGCGCTGCGAGCTCGACGCCCCGATCACCGTCGAGGCGCTGGAGTCCGCCCTCGCCGACAACGGCGCCCCGGTTCCGGCCCGCGGCGCGGTCCTGCTGCGCACCGGCCAGGAGCGGTACGGCCTGTCCGACCCCGAGTTCTTCCGCTACCCGGGGATGAGCCGGGAGTCGACGCTCTTCCTGGCCGGTCTTGGGGCCAAGGTCCTCGGCACGGACGCCGGGGGCTGGGACCTGAGCTTCGCCGTGATGGCACGCAGGTTCCGCGAGAGCGGCGACAGCTCCGTGCTGTGGGACGGCCACCGGGCCGGCCGTGAGCGGGAGGTCTTCATCGTCCAGCAGCTGACCAACCTGGCCGCGCTGCCCCCGTCGGGATTCCGGGTGGCCTTCTTCCCGATCAAGATCGCCCACGCGAGCGCCGCCCCGGCCCGCGTCGTGGCCTTCGTCTGACCCTGCCCCGCTTTCCGCCCCCTCCAGAGAAGAGGAACCGACCGTGAAACTCGCGACCGTCGAGCACGAGGGCGCCGAACGGACCGCACTCGTACTCGACCAGGGCGAACGCCTCCTGCTGCTCGACCGCGCCCACCACCTGCTGACCGGCGAGCACTCCCCCGCGCTGACCACCATGCAGGCGATCATCGACGGCGGCGAACCCGTGTGGCAGACCCTGGAACGGCTCGCCGGACAGGCCCCGGACGAGGCGGTCGTCGCCGCGTCCGCGCTGCGCTGGCTGTCCCCGCTGCCCCGGCCCGTGCAGATCCGGGACTTCGGCGGCTTCATGGACCACTTCCGCAACGCCCGCGCCCGGATCCAGGGCATACCGGCCGACCGGGTCGAACTGCCCGCCGTCATGCTCGAACGGCCCCTGTACCACCTCACCAACCGGCTCGCGGTGGCCGGCCACGACAGCGACATCACCTGGCCCGCCTACTCCTCGGTGCGCGACTACGAGCTGGAGTTCGCCTGCGTACTCGGCCGCGGCGGCACGGACATCACCGTGGCGGACGCCCCGGCGCACATCTTCGGCTACACGATCTTCAACGACTTCAGCGCCCGCGACACCCAACTGGAGGAGATCGCCACCGGCCTGGGCCTGAGCAAGAGCAAGGACTTCACCGACGCGAACGTCCTCGGCCCGTGGATCACCACCACCGACGAGGTCGGCGATCCCTACCGGCTCGCCATGACCGCCCGCATCAACGGCGAGGAGGTCAGCCGCGGCACCACCGCCGACATGCACCACACCTTCGCCGACATGATCGCCTTCGCCTCCCGGTCGACCCGGCTGCACGCCGGCGAGGTCCTCGGCTCGGGCACCGTGCCCACCGGCTGCGGGCTGGAACACGGCCGCTTCCTCGAACCCGGCGACACCGTGGAACTCGAAGTCTCCGGCCTCGGCATCCTGCGCAACCGGGTGGTGTCATGAACCGCGAAGCACCGATCCTCGGCGTCGGCGCCACCCCGACCGACGTCGGACGGTCCGAAAGCGGCGTCGCTGACCTGAGTGAACTCAACCGCGTGTAGCTGGTTGCCCGACTCTTACCGACACCCCTGTATGAGGGGAACCCACTGGTATGCGCATCGTCGATGGCACTGATGGCCATGTGATGGCCACAGCCGCCTCGTCAGCGGCCAGCCCGGACGCCAGCCCCACGGCGGCCGTCCAGACCCGTCACGGGAGTTCGTCGGGAGCGAGGCTCCTTGACATGCATGGCGCATCCGAGAGAGGGTGCCCGGCTTCGGTGAGCTCGCGCGTGGCCGTACGGCCGGACCGGCTACTGTCGATCAACCCGGCATCCCGCGGGAACCTCCGCCCTTCCCGGCACGCGGATACGGGGCCGAGCGCCAAGCCCCTCCTGGAGCCGCCATGTGCGGAGCAGGGCCAGACCACCGAGCGGTTCGGCCGCGCGGTCGAGCAACTCGGCAACCGTGCACTCGATGTCCGCGTCGGCGGGATCTACGCCCTCGAACGCATCATGCACGACTCGCCGCAAGACCAGCCCGCGATCATCGACGTGCTGACCGCGTTCGTTCGCGGACACTCCGCGCAGCGGGGCTCCCCGCCCCTGATCACCGATGTGGGCGCGGAAAGGCTGCTGCCTGCGGCGCTCGCCGACATCCAGGCGGCGCTGAACGTCATCGGGCGCCGCGACCACACGCGCAACGGTTCCCACAAGATCGACCTGAGCTACGCCAAGCTTTTCGGTGCCGACCTGAGTGACGCGTATCTTGTCGGCGCGGACCTGGAGGGCGTCGATCTCACTGGTGCGACCATGTTCCGGGCGAACCTGACCAAAGCCCACCTACTCAACGCGAAACTGTCCTATACGGCGTGCCGGTGGGCCAACTTCAGCAACGCCGGCATGGTCAAAGCGGTCCTGACGAACACGTTCCTGTACGACGCGAAGCTGGACGGCGCGGTCCTGCAGTTCGCCACCCTGAACCGTACATTCCTCGGTGGAGCGACTTTGCAGGGCACGGACTTGCGACACGCAACCATCACAAACCCCAGCGGGGCGAACTTCGCCGGCGCCGTCCGCTGAGCGGCCGACCACTCCAGCTCTGCGGCCGAGGGCTCCTCGGCTCTTCGGCAGGCCTGGCAACCGCGTCTGGGCGTGGCGGTTCGGAGGCCACCACATCTCACTGAACAATGTGATCATCTGTGCCGACCGGCCAGGGCTGGGTTGCCAGGAAGCTCTTTGCGACCTCTTCAAGGGGTCGAGGAAGCAGCACGTGAATTGTTACGGACATTCAGTGACAGCCAGTTTCGACAGGCGCTTCTCCATATGTACACCGAAGCCGACCACGCGTGTGGCGATCACCATTCCACCCAAGGCGTCAGCGCCTGGGGCCTGGACGCGGAACCACATCACCTATTACGGCGCCTTCTCAGCCGCTACACCGCGCGCGCGCCTCATGCCCTCGATTCCGTGCTCGACGAGAGCCATTTCGCCTGGGCGGGACACACTGACGAGGGTCAACCACACTATTACCGGATTCAAAGCGACGGCATCCTGGTCGAGTACAACTACACCCAGCGGAATGGTCACCATGCCCACTCGGTCGGCTTGAGCAAGATGCCGTTGCACGCAACGTTCCCGGGCTGATCGCCGTCTTCAGGTTCGGGCTCATGGTCAGCGTGGCCCGCCCGATCGCCGACATCGACACCCCGCCCACTCCCCTCATGCGCTGGCGCCTGGACCGCCGGTGCGCCCTGCTGGTGGCGTTCAGCACCGCGATCCCCATGAGCATGGTGCTGGGTTTCCAGAACGGCCGTACCCACGGCCTGCCGACCGGGATCGTCACCGCCGCCGGGTTCGGCATCATGATCGCCCTCGGTTCCATCGCGGCGATATCCGGCATTTAGCGCACCGGCCTGCTTTTCGCCCAGCTCCGCATGCCGAGACTGTTTCCTCTGGGTGAGATGCGGTTCCTCAAAGACGCCCACCGACGTCATGTGCCGCGCGGGTGGGATTGGCGGTCGCGGACGCGGCGGTGGCCGAGCTGCGCCTTTCGCGGCGCCAGGTGTACGTGCTGCTGGGGCGGTGGCGTGCGGGCGAAGGCGTCGTCTCAGATCTGCCTCCCCGGTGCTGGGGCCGGTTCCGGAATACAACAGGCTTTGGAATCATCGACTCCCGCGCTATCCTCCACCCCCACAGAAGCGGTGCCATGACCACCTCCTTGCACGACGGCGACCCCGCACAGATCGGCCCCTACCGCATCCATACCCGGCTGGGCGGCGGCGGGATGGGACAGGTGTTCCTGGGCAGCTCCCCAGGCGGCCACACCGTCGCGGTCAAGATCGTGCACGCCGATCTGGCCGGTGACGCAGGCTTCCGGCGCCGCTTCGCCGATGAGGTGAAGGCCGCCCGCAGGGTGGGCGGCTTCTACACCGCCCCGGTCGTGGACGCCGACCCCGATGGGAACCCGCCGTGGCTGGCCACCGCCTATATCCCCGGCCCCACCCTGCGCCAGGCCGTTGCCGACCACGGCCCCCTGCCGATGGAGTCGGTGGCCGTGCTCGGCGCCGGGCTGGCCGAGGGGTTGGACGCCATACATGCCCAGAACGTGGTGCATCGCGACCTCAAACCCGCCAACGTCATCCTCACAGCGGACGGCCCCCGCCTCATCGACTTCGGCATCGCCCGGGCCCTGGACGCCACCTCCCACACCCGCACCTCCACCGTGCTGGGCACCGCCGCGTTCATGTCCCCTGAGCAGGCCACGGGCCAGACCGTCGGCTCGGCCTCGGACGTGTTCTCCCTCGGCTGCGTGCTCGCCTTCGCCGCGACCGGCCACAGCCCGTTCGGTGAGGGTCCCGTGCACGCGGTCGTCTACCGGGTCGTGCACGAGGAGCCGAACCTGTCGGACCTGCCCGCTCCCCTGACCGCTCTTGTGGCCGCCTGCCTGGCCAAGGACCCCGCTGCACGACCCACACTGCGGGCGCTGCTGGAAAAGCTGGCCGTCCTCGCCCCGCCCCGCTCACTACGTGCTGACGCGGCCTGGCTGCCGGACGCCGTCACCGAGGTCGTCACCCTGCACGCGACGCGCGTCCAGGCACCGGACACCCCGCCGCCCACCCCTCATGCGAACTCCACCGGGAACACACCCGCGAAGAAGGCACGGCGGCGGATGATCGGCTGGAAGGGTGCGGCGGCGGCCGGGCTCGCCTTTCTGACCCTCGCCCCCGCTGCCGTCGTGCTGCACGACGGCGGCACATATCGCTTCTCCAACTGGGTGAATCGCGCACGGACGGACCCCGGCGTGCGCGATCTCGACGTGCGGGACTGTGCCGCCGACGTCGACGGCTCGTTGGTCGAGGTCCCCTGCGACTCCGCTGACGCCGACTACCGCGTCATCCTCCAACAGGACTGGGGGCAGGACTCGACACCCCCCAGCGATCCGAGCGAGACCTGCGAGGGCCTGGAGAACTGGGACCGTGCGGTAGAGACCCCGTCTTTCAACATCTGCTTGCTGCGCATCTCTGGCGATTGAAGGCGGGCCACCGATCCAGACACGGCAGGGTCGCGGCCGGAGCCGAGCCAGGTGGCCGCGCCCTTGCCTTGCGCAGCACCGACGCGACGCCCTGTTGGAGGCCGCGTCTGCATGCCTCCACGTGCGCTGACCTCGGACGGGTGGACGGGCGATGACTCAAGCTCCAGGCCATGCCCGGCCGGGGACACGCTGGGCGTCACCAGGCTCATCCACCGCCCCAACGGCCAGACCATCGCGGACAAGATGCGCCGCGATGGAACGCGACCTCATCTCCCGGCGGCCACCAACGAGGGCCTGGACGCCGCCGCGAGGGCCCGCCCGGCGGACTGCGCTCGCCCATCGGTCTCGACCTCGGCGCACGCACGTCGGAGGATACGGCCGTGGCCATCCGCGCCGAGCTGATCCCACTCCGCCGGAGCGGCTCCGGCCGAACGGTGACCACGACCGAAGGACGCATCCACCCATGTCGCCATCGATCACATAGGAGCCTAGGAGTCCCTTCATGACCACCGTGATGCTGGTCCACGGCGCCTGGCACCGGCCGAGCACCTGGACGAGGCTCGAGCCCGAACTGCACACGCTCGGCTACGCCACGCGCACGCCCGCGCTTCCGAGCGCCGGCGAACGTCCCACCGCGGGCATGCACGACGACGCCGCCGTGCTGGCCGGGGAACTGGCCGCGGTGGGAGGCCCGACCGTGCTGCTTGCCCACTCCTATGGGGGCATCCCGGCGACCGAAGCCGCCACCGGGGCGGGCAACGTCGAGCGGCTGATCTACCTGGCCGCGTACATGCCGGACCGGGGACAGTCGTTGTACACCCTCCACGGCCTGCCGGACACCGACGACACGAGCGGCCTGTTCCCCCTCATCGACCAGCCACGCACCTCGCTCTACGGCGACCTGCCGGACGCCGAGGCCGAGCAGGAGATGAGCCGCCTGGTCAACCAGACGAGGCGGTCATTCACGGAGAAGGCCGACACGGCCGCCTGGCACGACCTCCCCTCCACCTACATCATCACCGAGCAGGACCAGGCTCTGCCGCCCGCCTCGCAAGAGCGGATGGCAGCCCGAGCCGCCGAGATCCGCAGGCTGACCAGCGGCCACTGTCCGTTCCTGTCCCAGCCGCACCGTCTGGCCGCTCTCGTCGACGACATCGTGCGGTCCGCGGCCGGCTGAACCGGGGCGGCCTGCACGCCGACTGCGAGCAGTGCTGCACGATCCGCCACGCGCGCCCGCGGCCGAGCGCGCCGGGCAGCCTTGCCGGCGTCGTGTCATGCCTCGACCACCATCAGCTCAGGGCCCTCAGCGATACGACGAGGACATGCATCTGTTCTGAAGTGGGTGTCACTCGTGGCGGCCATCGCCGCCACGCCTTTCCTCCTGCTGTACGCCGCCACGATGGCACCCCAGTGGATCACCGATCACCGTTTGGCGAGCCTCGAGGATCGAGCCCTCAAGCATCCGTTGCCACCGGGCGCGACGTTCGGCGGGTCAGCACCTCAGCGGCCCGTGACCGGAGACTCCGGCGACTGCTGGGCCGGCTTCGCCTTCAGCCTCCGCACCGAACGCCCACCCGAGGAGATCAAGCGGTACTACGAGGCGGCCCCCTTCATGCGGACCGATGCGAACTTCACCGAGCTGAGCGTCAGCGCCTTGCAGGAGTCCGCCGACCATGTATCGGTCGCGGTCGACACGATTTCCTCGGGTACCGGGGACCTTCGCTGCTGGTGAACGCCACACTGGGCAGCTGATTCGCGACCAGCCACCAACCGTCAGCAGTCCGTCCTGTCACCCAGGCCGTCACCTCGCCGTCGCGTTCGGTCAGGTCTTCGACGCCTGGATGCGATCACCGGGCGGTGGATCAGCGCGAGCCCGGCGGAGCCGTCGGTGGCCTCACCCACCAAGTCGGTGTCGGGCTCGGAGCAACGTCCGGACGCCGACGCGGATCAGTTCATGTCTCGGCCGCGGTGCTCCCGGTTCCGCCCGACGCGCTGCCGGCCTTCAGCTCCTCGGACAGGAGCTGAAGCAGGCCGGGCAGATGACGCTCGATGTCCTGCCTGGGCAGTGAGACGGCGCTGCCGTTGCCGTGGTCACGCTGGATGATCAACCCCGCCTCGCGCAGCACCCGGAAGTGGTGCGTGCGCGCGGCCTTCTTCACCGGCAGGTCGAACGAGCCGCAGGCGCGCTCCCGGTCTTCGGGATCGGCCGCGAGTTCGGCCACGACCTGGCGGCGGGAGTCGTCGGCCAGCGCGCGGAACACCTTGCCCAGATCCATGTCTCACCCCTAGGTACGATTTGCATCATACCTAACCTGATGGCTAACGTCGGCAGGTATGAAGATTGTCGTACCTGAAGGAGGCGGGGCGGTCGGCATCTACGGCTTCGCCCGGCCGAAGCCCGAGCGCGCCGATGAGCTGGAGCGACTGCTGCTGTCGTTCGTGGAGCCGACCAGGGCCGAGCCTGGCTCGATGCAGTACCAGGTCCACCGCGACGCGGCTGATCCCAGCACGTTCGTGTTCTACGAACTGTGGCGGTCGGCCGACGACCTGCGCGCGCATCTCGCGCGTCCCGAACTCGCACACTTCCAGCGGCACCGCATGGAGTACCTACGAGAAGACCTGGAGATCCACTGGCTGACACCCCTCAGCGCGACTCCCTGACGCCATGGCCAGTCAGGCATCAGATGGCTCCCCAGGGCGCAGCCGATGAGCTCGCCGCGCCAGCGGGCGCCGTGACAGAAGAGATCTACGTGCTCCGACCTGGGGAAGAGGTCAACAACCCAAGATGACGATGGCGTGACACTTGGGCAGCTGGAGATTCAGGTCACTTCCGGTTCCGGTGGACGATCTCCCTGTCGCCCTTGCCGGGATACGCCATGATCAGCAGCCGCTGCCCGCTCTGCGCCTCGCCCTTCCAGGGGAACCAGGCGTGGTGCACGCGGATGCGGTAGTGCCCCTTGCGCCCGTCGAGGGCGAGGTTGGGCAGCTCGGTGCCGCTGAGGCTGTCGTAGAGCACGATCTGGCCGCCCGGGCTGTAGTAGCCGACCTCGACCACCTTGTCCCAGCCCTTGGTCTCGACGGGCGGCCGGCGGGTGTAGGTCTCCAGGGTGACGCAGAGGTCGAAGTCGGGGTGGGTCATGACGGCCAGGATGCCGCGCGCGGAGGAGACCAGCCCGTTGCCGGGGTCCATGTCCGGCTCGGTCTCCTCCTCTCCTTCCCCCTCGTACGTCTGCAGCACCCCGTAGTCGGTCCACTGCGGCTCCTTCATCCGGATCGCCCGGGCCGGCTTGGTGCGCGGGCGGTGGCGCGGCGTGGCGTCGCACATGGCTTGGGAGTCGGCCTGCATCGCCGCGAGCTCCTGGTCCTGCTCGGCCTTCGCCGCCTGGACGATGGTGGTGGCGCTGGGACAGATGCCGGCCAGAGGAGAGGTCAGGGACGCGCGGTCGATCTTCAGCCGGGCCAGCTCCCGTGGGTCGTTGCGGGTGTGGACGCCGCACAGGTGGCGCCCGTAGGCGAGCACGACCTGGTCGGGCGTGGTGTCGGGGAACACGTGCAGGCTCTGCGCGCGGTGGTCGTCGCGCAGGGAGCACACGAACTGCTGCTCGGCCGTCAGCTCGCGCGGCTCCGCCTCGCCCGTGTCGATCTCCCACGCCTGGGGCATGTCGCAGTCCGTGACGGGGCCGCGGGCCAGGTCCGCTGCGGGCAGCAGACACAGGGCCACGGCCGAGGCGAGCCCCGCCAGCAGGACGTGGTGGCGGACGCGTTGAGCGGGCGGGGCGGCGTACACAAGGAGCAGGATGAGGCCGGCGGCGGTGAGCGCGAGGGCGTACCAGAGCGGGGAGATGCCGGGAGACAGCAGCTGGGCGCCCTCGTAGGGGACGACGGCGCCGCGCTCGACGTAGAGGCTTTCCGGGTAGAGCCACAGCTCCCCGAAGAAGGTGGAGTGCTCCGAGGTGAACGCGCTCACGGCGCCGGCCGCGCCCAGCAGGAACAGGCTCAGCGTCGTGGCGCGCAGTAACGTGCGCGTCCGCCGCCGGACGGCGACCAGGATCAGCACCGCCGGCGCGCCGACGCCGACGAGGAGGTCGAGCGCGAACCAGTACGCGGTGGCCGCCGACCCGGTGTACTCGCGTACCGCGTCGCCCAGCACGTTCTTCGGTCCGAGCCAGAACGGCACCCCTTGTGCGAGGTTGACGGCCGCGGGGACCAGCGGGAGCACGATCGCCACGGTCGGCAGCGGCCACCACCTGGCCCGCGCCTGCACGGGCCTGGTCCGGGGCGCGGAAGGCCGGAGCGTGCCCAGGTCGTGTGCGGACCTCGCCCACCAGACCAGTGAGAAGACCGAAACGGCGCCCAGGAGCGGCGGCATCAGCAGCTTCCACGCCACCGCGTCCGAGCCGCCGAACGCCACGATCGAGACCGAGCCGGACGAGAGGAGGGAGAAGAAGACCGCGATCACGCCGGCCCGTACCGTCGCGCCGCTCCAGCGCGGATCCCGCGCCTGCGACGCCAGCAGCGACACCAGCCACACCGACCCCGCCGCGTCCAGCGCCCAGGTCCAGTTCTGCCCGGCGAAGAAGTAGTCGCCCGCCTGGTACGCGATGGTGGTGACGACGTCGTGCATCACGCTGAGCATGCCGGTCACGAGCATGAGCACCTGTGGCCATCGGCGGCCGCTCCCCCACAGCACGCGGAAGAACAGCCATATCGCCACGAGCTCGATCACATCGCCGGCCAGCGACATCCACCACAGGTAGGGGATCGGCAGTCGCCAGGTCAGGACGGACACGACCATGGCGTAGAGAGCGACCCGCAGCAGTCGCACCTCCCGGCCGTGCCGCGCCGGTTCCCCGCGCAGCCGCCCGCGCAACACCTCCCGGTACGCCCACGCCTGCACCGTCGCGATCGGCACCAGCAGGGCGGGCAGCCACGGCCAGGCCCGGATCTCGTCGGCCATGTATCCGTCCGGGTCCGCGACGACTCTCCACAAAGGGACGAGGTCGCCGGTGACCAGCCCGACCACGGCGAGGACGATCACGACGGCCAGGTAGAGGGCCGCGAAACCGGCGGCGAGCCGGCCGAAACGATGGCGGCGCATGAGGCACTCCGGGACGGGGGGCGAGGAGGAAAGCGCCCAACCCTACTGATCCCCGACCAAGTGGATCAAGCAGCTCGTTGATCACCCGGTCGGGCACGACGACGTCGCCGCCCCTTCGCCGAGCGGGAGCCGTCGGACCGGCTGCCGCCGCACCGGCCACCGCGGTGCTGAAGTGTGCCGAGCGTGTTCATCGGCTCGCTCTTCGCAGGCCGAGAACGCGGAGGGCGTTCTCCTTGTAGATGAGGGGCTTGGCCTCGTCCTTGACGTCGAGGGCGGCGAAGTCGGCCATCCAGCGGTCGGGGGTGAGGACGGGATAGTCGGAGCCGAACAGGACCTTGTGCCGCAGGGGCCCGGCGGCCTGGCGGACGAGCTGCGGCGGGAAGTACTTCGGTGACCAGCCGGACAGGTCGAGGTAGACGTTGGACTTGTGGCCGGCGATGGACAGGGAGGCGTCGACCCAGGGGACGGACGGGTGGGCGAGGATCATGGTGAGCCCGGGGAAATCGGCGGCGACGTCGTCGAGCAGCATCGGATCGGAGTGGCGGAGCTTGATGCCGCGCCCGCCGGGCAGGCCGGCGCCGATACCGGTCTGGCCGGTGTGGAACAGCGCGACGCTCCCCAGGTCCTCCAGCGCCCGCCAGAGCGGATAGTGGGCGGGGTCGTTGGGGGCGAAGCCCTGCAGGCTCGGGTGGAACTTGAAGCCGAGCACGCCGAAATCCTGTACGAGCCGCCGGGCCTGGGCGATGGCGGCCGGGCCGCGGCGCGGATCCACGGACCCGAAGGGGATGAGGACGTCGGCGTGCTCGGCCGCCTGCCGGGCGATCTCCTCGCTGGACAGGGCCGGGTGGCCGAGTTCGGTGGAGGCGTCGACGGTGAAGACCACCGCGGCCATGTTCCGCTGCCGGTAGTAGGCGGCGACGCGGTCGATCGTCGGGGTGCGGTCCTGGCCGGCTTTGAAGTATCTGGCCGAGGCCTCCATCAGCTCGGCGTCGAGGGAGAGGTGGCCGTGGTGGTCGGCCTCGATGTGGACGTGGACGTCCAGGGCCACGATGGCGTCCGGGTCGATGCGCGGGATGTAGGTCATCTTTCCTTCTCGGTCGGTCAGGGAAGGGCGTGGTGGCGGCGCTTGGCCTGCAGCAGGCCGACGAGCAGCGCGTCGCGGTCGGCCGCCATGGCTTCCTGGTCGATGCCGTCGAGCTCGGCGCTCACGCCGTCGACGAGCAGGCCGACGAGTTCGGGGGTGAGCCGCGGCGTGCCGAGGTCGTCCATCCAGGTCTGGGCGGGCGGGCCGAGGTGGTGCAGGGTGTGCGCCATTCCGCCGGGTCCGCCCGAAAGGTGCTGGTTGACCAGCGGGCCGAGCAGGGCCCACCGCAGGCCGGGGCCGTGCGCGATGGCGGCGTCGATGTCGGCGACGCTTGCGACTCCCCGCTCCACCAGCGAGTACGCCTCCCGCCACAGGGCGGCCTGGAGCCGGTTGGCGAGGTGCCCGGGAACCTCACGCCGCACGAGCACCGGCCGCTTGCCGACGGCCCGGTAGAAGTCCATCGTCTGCCGGGTGATGTCGGGGCCGGTGTGCCGGCCTGGCACGACTTCCACCAGCGGGATCAGGTGGGCGGGGTTGAAGGGATGTCCGACGAGCACCCTTTCGGGATGTGCGGGGCACATCTCCTGCAGGCGGCTGGGCACCAGGCCAGAAGAGCTGCTGGCGATCGGGGCGCTCGCCGGCGCCGCCTCGTCCAGCGTGGCCAGCAGCGCCTGCTTGAGGTCGGCGCGCTCCGGCCCGCTCTCCTGGACGAACCGCGCTCCGGCGACGGCGTCACCGGCGGTCGCGGTGAAGGTGAGCCGGTCGCGGGAGGCGCCGTCGGCGAGGCCGAGCCGGGTGAGCGCGGGCCAGGCCAGGTCGAGCGCGGCCCGCAGCCGTTCCTCGGCGTCCGGGGCGGGGTCGAAGGCGGTGACGTCGAGGCCGCGGGCGAGGAACAGCGCGGCCCATCCGGCGCCGATGACGCCCGTGCCGATGACGGCGACCGGCCGGTCCGCCGGGCTCCTCACGCCTGCCTCGCGCGGTCGCGGGCGATGGCGGTGAAGGCGTCGAGCGCCGCCGGGTCCGTGAGGGAGCCGGCCGAGGCGACCTCGTCAGGGGCGGCGCCCAGCAGGATCTTCTTGACGGGGACCTCGAGCTTCTTGCCGGTTCGTCCGTAGGGCACCGCGGGGACGGCCATGACGGCGTCGGGCACGTGCCGCGGGGACAGTGTGGTGCGGATGTGCGCGATCAGGCGGGCGCGCAACGCATCGTCCAGGGCGAGTCCGTCGGCGAGGATGACGAACAGGATCAGCTCCCCCATGCCGCCGTCGTCGCTCTCCAGGTGGACGACGAGGCTGTCGGTGACCTCGGCGACGTCCTGCAGGGCCCGGTAGAACTCGGCGGTGCCCAGCCGGACGCCGCCGCGGTTGAGCGTGGCATCCGACCGGCCGGTGATGACGCACGAGCCGTGGGAGGAGAAACGGCACCAGTCGCCGAAGCGGAAGGCGCCGGGATAGCGGCTGAAGTAGGTGTCGCGCATCCGGCGGCCGTCGTCGTCGCCCCACAGGCGTACCGGCATCGAGGGCATCGGCGCGGTGATGACGAGCTCGCCGACGTCGCCGACCACCACGTTGCCGCGCTCGTCGAACGCCTTGGCGTCCACCCCGAGGCTCGGCCCCGACATCTCCCCCGCCCACACGGGCTGCAGAGGCGATCCCTGGACGAGACCGGTGCACACGTCGGTGCCGCCGCTGCCGACGTTCACCAGGACAGCGGGGCCGAACTGCTCGGCCGCCCACCGGAAGCCCTCGGCGGGGAAGGGGCTGCCGGCCACGCCGAGCTGCCGCAGCCGGGACAGGTCGAACTCCTCGCGCGGCCGCACCCCTTCCTTGCGGCAGGCCATCAGATAGCCGGGGCTGGCGCCCATGAGGGTGGCGCCGGTCTCCTGCGCGAGCCGCCACTGCGCGCGCAGGTCGGGGTGGAGCGGGTTGCCGTCGATCATCACGATCGAGGAGCGCACGAGCAGCGCCGAGGCCAGCGTGTTCCACATCATCCACGCCGTCGTGGTGAACCACAGCAGCCGGTCACCGGGGCCCAGGTCCCAGTGGAAGGCGTGGTTCTTCAGGTGTTCCAGCAGGATGCCGCCGTGGCCGTGCACGATGGCCTTCGGCCTGCCGGTGGTGCCGGAGGAGAACAGCACGTACAGCGGGTGGTCGAACGGCACGGCCTCGAAGCGCAGCGCCTCGTCCGTGGGCGCGGCGAGCTCCGCCCAGCGCAGGGCGTCGCGAAGGTCGAGCCCGCCGTAGGGGACGTGCACGACGTGCTCCAGCGAGGGGATGCCGTCCCGGATCGCCTGGACCTGCTCGCTCCGGTCGATCTTCTTGTCCCCGTAGGTGTAGCCCGCCACCGCCAGCAGGACGGTCGGCTCGATCTGGCCGAACCGGTCCACCACGGCGCGGGCGGCGAACTCCGGAGCGCAGCTCGCCCAGATGCCGCCGAGGCTCGCCGTGGCCAGGAACGCGATCAGTGTCTCCGGGCAGTTGGGCAGGTAGGCGACCACGCGGGTGCCGCGCCGCACCCCGAGCCGCCGCAGGCCGGCCCGGACGCGCCGGACCTGCTCGGCGAGCTCGGCGAAGGTGAGTTCGACGCGCGGCCTGGTTTGGGAATGGCCGACGACCGCGACCTGGCCGGCGTCCTCGGGCGTGCCGAGGCAGTGCTCGGCGTAGTTCAGGGTCGCTCCGGGGAACCAGCGGGCGCCGGGCATGCCCGGTTCGGCCAGCACGCTGTCGTAAGGCGTGTGGGCCTTGACCTCGAAGTAGTCCCACACCGCCGCCCAGAAGTCCGCGATGCTGGTGACCGACCACTGCCGCAGCTCCTCCCAGGTCGGTACGGCCACGCCGCGCTCGCGGGCGAGCCAGCCGATGAAGCCGGTGACGCGCGCCCTGGCGATCTGCTCGGGGCCGGGGACGTACAGCGGCTCGGCCGGGGGGAGGGTGGCGCTCATCGGGCGGCTCCGGGATGGCCGACCTTGGCGGCCCGGCCGTCGAGGAAGTCCTGTATCCGGGCCTTGGCCTCCGTGCTGCTCTGTGCCACGGCCGACATGAGGGATTCCAGCAGCAGCCCCGTCTCGGCGTCGGCGTCGGCGATGCGCGGCAGGGCGTGCAGGACGGCGTAGTTGGCGATCGGCGAGTTCCCGATGACCTGCTGGGACAGGGCAAGGGCCTTGGTGAGCCCGTCGCCTTCGGCCACCCGGTAGTCGACCAGGCCGCGGGCCTCGCCTTCCGCGGCCGTCAGGACCCTTCCGGTGAGCATCATGTCGATCATCGGCTGGGCTCCGATCAGCCGGGAGACCCGGACCGAGGCGCCGCCGCCCACGAAGAGCCCCCGGCTGCCCTCGGGGAAGGCGAAGAACGCCGACTCCTCGGCGACGCGCAGGTGCGCGGCCGCCGCCAGTTCCAGGCCGCCGCCGATGACGGCGCCCTTCAGGACGGCGATCACCGGCAGGACGCCGTGGTCGATCCGGCCCATCGCCTCGTGCCATCCGCGCGAGTGGTGCAGGCCTCCGACGGCGTCTCGTACGGTGAGCTCGCCGAGGTCGAGCCCGGCGGAGAAGTGCGCGCCCTCGGCGGCGAGCACCGCGGCCTTGGCCCATGCGGGCGGGGCGGCGAAGAAGGCGCCGAGTCCGGCGATCGTGGCCTGGTCCAGGGCGTTGCGTTGGGCCGGCCGGTTCAACGACAGCACCGCGACGTCCCCGTGGCGCTCCAGCGCCAGCGATGGGGGCAGGTCAGGGCAGGGAGGGATCACAGGCTCTCCAATTGACAGGAATCCTGATGAAGAAGGCTGAAGTATCATCAGGTTTCCTGTCAATGCCTGGCTGGGATACTGTTCGTCATGTCCAGCGCCCCGCCCCGCCCGACCCCGTCGCTGCTGTACGCCGTCAAACGGCTCGAACTGGCGATCAAGTCGCGCCTGGACGAGATGCTGCGCGACTCGGGGGTGACCACGCCGCAGTACACGGCGCTCACCGTCCTGCAGCACAAGGACGGGATGACCGCCGCCCAGCTCGCCCGCGACTCCTTCGTCACCCCGCAGGCCATGGCCGACCTGATCGGCGCCCTCGACCGGCGTCACCTCATCCGCCGCTCGCCCAATCCGGGCAACAGGCGCGAACTGCTGCTCTACCTCACCGACGAGGGCCGGGCGCTCCTCGACGCCTACGCCGAGGACGCCGCCGGCCTGGAGGACCACATGGTCTCGGGCCTGTCGCCCGACCAGGCCGACGCCTTCCGCGCCGCCCTCACCCTGGCGTGGACGACTCTGCGCCCGGCTCGAAAGTGATCAGCCTCCCGGCACGGCGCGGGGATCGGAGGAGGCGCGGACGTCGAACCTCGCCTGGAGCAGCCGGCCGCCCGCCACATCGCGGCCCTCGATGAGGTCGACGAGCATCCCGACCGCGATGTCGGCCGTCTCGACCGGCAGGAAGCTGAGCGTGCTGACGGGCGGATCCGTGAACGGCGCCGTGGGGTCCTCCGTCGCGCAGACCAGCAGCAGGTCGCCGGGCACCGACCTGCCGAGCTTGCGGATCCTGTCCAGGAGCAGGGACGGGCTGACCTCGACGAGCACGACCAGCGCGTCCGGCGGCTCGGGATCGCCCAGCAACCTCTCCACCGCGGCCAGCGTCGGCTCGAACCCGGGCCCGCCGAGCTGGGCCAGCAGCGGCACGCGGCCCCGCTCCGCACTCCAGTCGAGGTAGGCCTGGACGGAGTCGCGGTGGTAGCAGGCCGTGGTCGGGGCGCCGACCGCGGCGATCCGCCGGGCACCGGCCGCCGCCAGGTGGTCGAGCACACCGCGCAGGGCCGCGCCGTAGTCGAAGTCGACCCACGGCCACGGTGTCCCCGCCACGGCTCTGCGGTCGGAGACCACGGCCACCCCCGCGGCGAGAAAGTCGCCGACCAGGGGGTCTCCCTCGACCGGATCCACCACGAACACGCCGTCGAGAGGCAGGTCCGTCCAGTAGTCGTCGGGGCCGGTGGTGGGCAGCAGCACCACGCCGTACCCGTGGGTCATGCCCGCGCGGGTCGTGGCGGCGGTCAGCCGGGCGAAGTAGGCGAGCTCGGTGTAGAACCACGGATGCTCGACGAACTCGCGAGCGGCGAGGCCGAGCAGGCGTGAGCGCCCGGCGCGCAGCCGCCGCGCCGTGGCGTTCGGCCGGTATCCGAGTCGGCGCGCCACCTGCCGGACGTGCTCGCGGGTGGCGTCGGGGAGGCGGCCCGCGCCGTTGAGCGCGTCCGAGACGGTGGTCTTGGACACCCCCGCCGCGCGGGCGACGTCGACCAGGCGCACGCGCGCGCCGACCTTACGCTCTGGCTCTTCCATGGGTCCGATCTTTGCAGGATGTCAGGCTTTTCGCCACCTCGCTGACCGTTGCTGAATCGTTCCTTCAGCGTCTTGTGCAGGAACGTTCCTTCACCAATACTCGTGGCACTTTCCCGCACGAGGAAGAGGTGGTCCGATGCGTACCGCTCGTCTCGCCGCCGCGGCGCTGGCCGTACTGGCGGCCGCTGGCTGTGGAGGGGGCGCGGCCGCCCCGAAGGCCGCCGGAGCCGGAGCCTTCACCGTCACGGCGGAGCTCCCGCCGGCCAAGGGCCCGGTGGACGCCGTGACCTGGGCTCTCTACGCGGAGCCGCAGTCGCTCGACTACGCCTACGCCTTCGATTACCCGCCCAACACCGTGCTCGCCAACGTGTGTGAGCAGCTGATGCGGATCACGCCCGACTTCCGGGTCGAGCCGGGGCTCGCGAGCAAGGCCGAATCCCCCGACCCCGGGCGCTGGGTGTACACGATCCGTGAGGGCGTGCGCTTCCACGACGGCTCGCCGCTCACCGCCGACGACGTGGTCGCCAGCATGCGCCGTCACATGGATCCGAAGGTGGGGTCTTACTGGGTCTCGTCCTACCAGAACGTCAAATCGGTGGAGAAGACGGGCCCCATGGAGGTCACCGTCCACATGAAGAAGCCCGACCATCTGTTCAACGAGCAGATGGGCACCTCGGCCGGGACCATCGAGAGCGCCGCGTTCCTGGCCCGCGAGGGCACCGGGTACGGCACCCCGGACAAGGGCGTGAACTGCACCGGGCCGTACTCGCTCGACACGTGGGACAAGGGCCAGGCGATCAACCTCAAGCGCTTCGACGGCTACTGGGACGCCGCGCTCAAGGCCAGGGCCGCGACCGTGCGGAACGTCTTCATCTCCGACCCGGCGGCCCGCGTCAACGCCCTGCTCTCGGGCGAGGCGGACGGCAGCTACCTGGTCCCCACCACCGGCTTCACCCGCCTGAGCGCCGCCTCCAGCGGCAAGCTGTACTTCGGCCCCAACACCGCCGCCGTCAGCCTCATCCCCCTCGACCTCAAGGGCACGCTCGGCGACCTGAGACTGCGCAAGGCGCTGTCCATGGCGCTCGACCGCAAGGCCATCCTCAAGGCCAGCGTGGCCGGGGTCGCCACACCGGCCAAGGCGCCGGCGGCGATCGGCGCGTGGGGCATCGCCCCCGAGGCCGCCAAGCAGTACCACGCCGAGCTCCCCGAGCTGAACACCGATCTCGAAGCGGCCAGGAAGCTGGTCAAGGAGGCCGGCGGCGCCGGCAAGAAGATCGTGATCGCCACGAGCACGATGGCCCCCGACATCGGCGTCATCGCCAACGCCGTCCAGGCCGCGGGCCAGGCCATCGGACTCCAGGTCGAGCAGAAGGCGGTGGCCCCCGACGCCTACTCCGCGCTGTTCTCCGACCCCAAGGCCCGCCAGGGCATCGACCTGGTCATGACCATCTGGTACGACTCGACCCCCGACCCGCTGGAGTTCTACGGGATCCTGCAGACCGGCAACTTCGCCAACTACGGCGGCTACTCCAACCCCGACTACGACAAGCTCGTCGACCGGGCGAGCGCCGAGGCCGACCCCGCCGCCCGCGCCGCCGTGGTCGCCGAGCTGCAGGAGATCGCCGTCCGGGACATGGTGTGGATCCCGCTGTACGAGGTGCCGCACAGCATGTTCCTCAACAAGCGGCTCACCGGCGCGCCCACCGGCATCACCCAGCTCGTCTATCCCTGGGCCGCGGTGCTCGGGTCGGCCGACTGATGGCCGCCTTCCTCGCCCGCCGGCTCGCCGGACTGGTCGCCACCCTGCTGGGGGCCTCGTTCGCGGTGTTCTCGGCCGTGTACCTGGCTCCCGGCGACCCGGCCTCGTTCCTCACCCAAGGGCGTTCGGCGTCCCCGGAGGCGATCGCGGCGATCAGGGCGCAGTACCACCTGGACGATCCATTCCTCACGCAGTACCTCAAATGGGTCGGCGGCGCGGTGACCGGGGACTTCGGCCGCTCGGTGCAGTTCCGGCAGGACGTGACCGGCCTGCTCCTGGCCAGGCTGCCCACGACGCTCTTCCTGGTCGGCTACGCCGGGCTGCTCATCGTGGTCGCGGGGCTGATCCTCGGCGCCCTGGCCGCGCTGCGGCCCGGCCCGCTCGACAGGGTCGTCCTCATCGGCACCGGGGTGGCCACCGCGACCCCCTCGTTCGTCGCGGCGATCGGCCTGATCTCGCTGTTCTCCGTCCAGCTCGGCTGGTTCCCCGCCTTCGGCAACGGCGAGGGGCTGGTCGACCGGCTCTGGCATCTGACCCTGCCCGCCGCCGCGCTGGCCCTGACGTTCGCCGGACTGCTGGCCCGGGTCACCCGCGCGTCCATGCTGGAGGAGCTGGCCCGCGAACACGTCGAGGTGGCGCGCTCGCGCGGCGTCCAGGAGAACGCGGTGATCCGGCGCCACGTCCTGCGCAACTCGCTCGGCCCGATCAGCACGGTCACCGGCACGGTGATCGCCGGGCTGCTCGTCGCCACCTCGATCGTGGAGACCGCCTTCGGCCTGTCCGGGATCGGGCAGCTGCTGGTCAGCTCGGTCACCGTCAAGGACTTCCCGGTCGTGCAGGCCGTCACCACCTTGATCGTCGTCGTCTTCGTGGGCGCCAACCTGCTGGTCGACCTGGTCCAACCGGCCATTGATCCGCGCCTGCGCAGGGCGTAGCGAAGGAGTCCCCTTGACAGCCGTGACCCTCCACCGCCGATACCGGCTCCCGGCCGACGGGACGACCGTCGCCGGCGTCGCCGTCCTGGCCGTCCTGGTGGCGGTGGCGATCCTCGCCCCGGTCGTGGCGCCGCACGACCCGCTCGCCATCGACTTCTCGGCCGCGCTGAGCGGCCCGAGCGCCGATCACCTGCTCGGGGCCGACCAGTCCGGCCGCGACGTCCTGTCCCGCCTGATCTTCGGCGCGCGGGCGGGACTGCTCGGCCCTCTCCTGGTGGTGACCCTGTCGACGGTGGCCGGCACCCTGCTCGGCGTCCTGGCCGCCTGGACCGGCGGGGTCGCCGACGCGGTCCTGTCGCGCGCGATGGACTTCGTCTTCGCCTTCCCCGCGCTGCTGCTGGCGATCAGCCTGGTGGCCATGTTCGGGCCCGGTCTGACCGCGCCCGTCGTGGCGATGAGCATCGCGTACACCCCCTATGTCGGACGGCTGGCGCGCGGCGTCGCCCTGCGGGAGATGTCCCGCCCCTACATCCACGCCTACCGGGTGCAGGGCTGGTCCGGCTGGGTCATCTGCCTCAGGCACCTGGTCCCGAACGTCGTGCCGCTGATCCTCGCGCAGTCGGCGATCAACTTCGGCTACGCGCTCATGGACCTCGCGGCGCTGTCCTTCCTCGGGTTCGGCACGCAGCCGCCCGTCCCGGACTGGGGCGCCATGATCAACGAGGGCGCGTCCGCGCTGCTCCAGGGCGCCATGCTGCCCGCGCTGGTCCCCGGCGCCGCCGTCGTGGTCACGGTGGTGGC
Organism: Nonomuraea sp. NPDC005692; assembly: GCF_040631115.1. NCBI lineage: Bacteria > Bacillati > Actinomycetota > Actinomycetes > Streptosporangiales > Streptosporangiaceae > Nonomuraea > Nonomuraea sp. NPDC005692. The sequence continues at coordinate 116,665 of NZ_JBEXYU010000024.1, forward strand.
CTTCAGCATCGTCGGCGAGGGCATCGCCGACCGCGTCTCCGGGAGGGAGCGCTGATGCTCCAGATCAACGACCTGACCGTACGGCTGGCGCCCGGCCAGGCCGCACGGCCCATCCTGGACGCGGTGTCGCTGCGCGTCGCCCAGGGCGAGGCCGTCGGGCTCGTCGGCGAGTCCGGGTCGGGCAAGTCCGTCACCTGCCGGGCCGTGCTCGGCCTGCTGCCCCGGCAGACCGCCGTGAGCGGGCGCGTCCTGGTCGACGGCCAGGACGTGCTGTCGCAGGCCGCCGCGGGGCTGCGTGACCTGCGCCGCCGCCGAGTGGCGATGATCTTCCAGGATCCGCGGGCGTCGATCAATCCCGTCCGGCGGATCGGCGACTTCGTCACCGAGGGGCTGCGGGCCGGCGGCCTGCCGTACCGGCAGGCCCTCGACCGTGCGCAGCGGCTGCTGGAGGCGGTGGGCATCGAGGACCCGCGGGCCGCGCTGCGCCGCCACCCGCACGAGTTCTCCGGCGGGATGCTGCAACGGGTGATGATCGCCGGGGCGCTGGCCGCCGAACCCGACCTGCTGCTCGCCGACGAACCGACGACCGCCCTGGACGTCACCACGCAGGCCGAGGTCATCGCGATCCTGTCGCACCTGAGAACCGCGCGCGGGATGGGCATGTTGTTCGTCACCCACGACCTGGAGCTGGCCGCGGCCATCTGCGACCGCATCTACGTGATGTACGCGGGCCGGATCGTCGAGGAGCAGGCCACCGGCGAGCTCTTCGCCCGGCCCCGCCACCCGTACACGGCCGGACTGCTGGCGGCCACGCCCCGGCTGGACTCGCACGAGCCCCCGCACGGCGTGCCGGGCAGGCCCCTGTCGCTCGCGGAGTCGCCGGACGGGTGCGCGTTCGCGGCCCGCTGCCACCTGGCCGTCGAGCGGTGCCGGCAGCAGCGGCCCGCGCTGGAGACCCTGGAGCACGCCCAGGTGGCGTGCCTGAGAGCGGGAGAGCCGGTCCATGACTGAGAACGTGCTGGAGGTCGAAGGGCTGCGCAAGGCGTTCGGCGGCAAGACCGCCGTGGACGGCGTCTCCTTCTCGCTGCGGGCGGGCGGCTCGCTCGCCGTGGTGGGCGAGTCGGGATCGGGCAAGACGACGACCGCGCGCATGCTCGTCGGCCTGGAGATCCCGGACGCGGGACGGATCGGCGTCCAGGGCCGCGACCGCTCGCGCGTCCCGCGCGGCCGCCGGGCCAGGCTGGCGCGGGCCCGGGAGATCCAGATGGTCTTCCAGGACCCCTACCTCTCCCTGGATCCGCGCATCACCGTGAGCGAATGCGTGGAGGAGTCGCTGCGGCTGCATTTCGCCATGGACCCGCAGGCCCGGCGGGCCCGGCGCGATGAGCTGCTGGAACGCGTCGGGCTCGGCGAACGCGAGGCGGCCGCGCTGCCCAGGCGGCTGTCCGGCGGGCAACGCCAGCGCGTCGCCATCGCCCGCGCGCTCGCCACCGAACCGAAGCTGCTCATCCTGGACGAGGCCACCTCGGCGCTCGACGTGTCCATCCAGGCGCAGATCCTCGACCTGCTGGCGCGGATCCGCCGCGACCTCGACATCGCCTACCTGTTCATCACCCACGACCTGGCCCTGGTACGGCACGCGGCCGACGACATCGTCGTGCTGTACCGCGGCAAGGTCGTCGAGGCCGGGCCGACCGAGCAGGTCCTGGCCGCCCCCCAGCACCCCTACACCCGCCTGCTGCTGCACTCGGTGCCGCGGCCCGGCTGGGACCCCGTACAGATCGCCGCCGACCGGCGCGCCCTTCAGGAGATCATGTGAGTGACCTCGCACACCTGCCCGCCACGCAAGCCCTGGAGCTGTTCAGGACCCGGGCCCTGTCGCCCGTCGAGCTCATGACCGCGGTCATCGAACGGGCCGAGGCCGTCGAGCCCCGCGTCAACGCGCTCAGCGAGACGATGTTCGAGCAGGCGCTCGACCAGGCCAGGACGGCCGAGCACGCCTACCTCCACGGGTCGCCGCGCCCCCTCGAAGGGCTCCCGGTCGCCACCAAGGACGAGCAGCCGATCGCGGGAAGGCGGGCCAGCGACGGCTCCCTGGCCTACGCCGGCCACCTCGCCGACACCACCCACCCCGTCGTGGAGCGCGTCATCGCCGCCGGCGGGATCGTCCACGCCCGCACCACCACGCCGGAGTTCTGCTGCGCCGCCTACACGCACTCCCGGCTGTGGGGCATCACCCGCAACCCCTGGAACCTGGACTACTCGCCCGGCGGCTCCTCCGGCGGCGCGGGCGCGGCCCTGGCCTCGGGGACGGCGACGCTCGCCACGGGGTCCGACATCGGCGGCTCCATCCGCCTGCCCGCCGCGGCCACCGGCACGGTCGGGTACAAACCCCCGTACGGGCGGGTGCCCGCGATGCCCCCGTACAACCTGGACCACTACTGCCATGACGGGCCGATGGCCCGCACCGTCGCCGACTGCGCGCTCCTGCAGAACGTCATCGTCGGGCCGCACCCGGCCGACGTCGTCTCCCTCCGCCCGGCCGCGTACGTCCCCGAGCGCCTCGGCGACGTCGCGGGGCTGCGCATCGCGTACTCCCCCGACCTGGGGAACTGGGAGATCGAACCGGACGTCGCGGCCAACACCCGCGCGGTCGCCGACGCGCTGGCCGCCGCCGGCGCCGTCGTGGAGCAGGTGGAGGTGCCGCTGCGCCGCGCCGACGTCATGCGCGCGGCCTTCATCCACTTCGGCGCCATCTTCGGCCCCATGGTCGCCGGCGTGGCCGACGCGCACCGCGACGAGCTCACGCCCTACGCCCTGGCCTTCGCCGAGGACTCGCGCGCCGCGCTGGCCCGGGACGGCTTCCTGGCCGGGCTGGAGCTGGAGGGCCGGATCTACGCCGTGATCGGCGACCTGCTCGACCGGTACGACGCGCTGATCTGCCCCACCGCCGGCACCGCCGCGCTGCCCGCGGGCGAGGACTACGTCGACACCAAGCTGACGGTCAACGGCGTCCAGCTCGACCACTACCTGGAGTACTCGCTGACGCCCGTGTTCAACATCGCCAGCCGCTGCCCCGTCCTCAACGTCCCGTCCGGCCTGTCGTCGTACGGCGTGCCGACCGGGGTGCAGATCGTCGGCCGCAGCTACGACGACGCGACCGTCTTCCACATCGGCGCCGCCGTCGAACGCGTCCTGCCGTGGCCCACCCGCCCGCAGCTCTGAGGAGAGTTTCATGACTTCTGCCGACATCCTGTTCGTCAACGGCCGAGTACGCCCCATGGCCGGCACTCCGAGCCGCGCGATGGCCGTACGCGAGGGGCGGATCCTGGCGCTCGGCGACGACGAGGAGATGCGCGACCTCGCGGGCCCGCGGACCGAGATCGTCGACCTGGCCGGACGGACCCTGCTCCCCGGGTTCCAGGACGCCCACGTGCACCCGGTGCTGGCCGGGCTCACCATGACCCGATGCGACCTGCACGAGGCGCGCGACGCCGCCGACGCCCTGGCCGCGGTCCGCGCGTACGCCGCGGCCAATCCCGAGGCGCACTGGATCTCCGGCGGCGGATGGTCCATGGAATGGTTCCCCGGCGGCACACCGAGCCGGATCGCCCTCGACGAGGTCGTCCCCGACCGGCCGGTCTACCTCACCAACAGGGACGGGCACGGCGCCTGGGTCAACACCGAGGCCCTGCGGCTGTGCGGCGTCGACGACGGCGCCCCCGACCCGGCCGACGGCCGCATCGAACGCGAACCGGACGGAACCCCGCAAGGAACCCTGCACGAGGGCGCCGCCTCGCTCGTGGGCCGGCACGTGCCAGAACCCACGGACGAGGACCTGCTCCGCGGCCTCCAGGCGGGCCAGCGACGCCTGCACCAGGCCGGAGTGACGGCCTGGCAGGACGCGCTGGTCAGCCCGGAGGTCCAGCGCGTCTACCAGGCCGCCGCCGACGCCTCGACACTCACCGGGCGCGTGGTCGGCGCCCTGTGGTGGGATCGAGACCGCGGCGAGGAGCAGATCCCCGAACTGCTCGCCCGCCGCACCACCACCGGACGGTTCAGGGCCACCAGCGTGAAGATCATGCAGGACGGCGTGGCGGAGAACTACACCGCCGCCATGACCTCCCCCTACCTGGACGGCTGCGGATGCCGGACCGGCAACAGCGGCATCAGCTTCGTCGGGCCCGAGGACCTGCGCGCCTACGTCACCCGACTGGACGCCGTCGGGGTCCAGATCCACGTGCACGCGGTCGGCGACCGAGCCGCCCGGGAGGCACTGGACGCGTTCGAGGCGGCGCTCAAGGTCAACGGGCGCAAGGGCAACCGGCATCACATCGCCCACCTCCAGGTCGTCCATCCCGACGACGTGCCGCGCTTCGCGGCCCTGGAGGTCACCGCCAACATCCAGCCGTTGTGGGCGGCGCACGAGCCGCAGATGGACCAGCTGACCATTCCCTTCCTCGGCGACCGGCGCGCCGCCTGGCAGTACCCGTTCGGCGACCTCCTGCGCTCGGGCGCCGCCCTGGCCGCGGGCAGCGACTGGCCGGTCAGCAGCCCGGACCCGTTCCTCGGCATCCACGTCGCCGTCAACCGGATGCTCCCCGAGGGATCGGGACGGCCGTTCCTGCCCGCGCAGCGCCTCCCGGTGGCGGCCGCCCTGGCCGCGTACACGATCGGCACCGCCCGGATCAACCACCTCGACACCCGGACGGGGACCCTCGAGCCCGGCAAGCTCGCCGACTTCATCGTCACCGACGCCGACCCGTTCGCCGTCTCCCCCGGGGACCTGGGCGGCATCACCGTCCTGGCCACCTATGTGGAGGGACGGCGGGTGCACACGCATCCGTCCTTCTGACCACTGGCCGCCGAGCGGAACCGGCCCCCGACCTCTCCGCCCGTCACAGCGGAAGAGGCGGGGGCGGCGTTCGTCCGGTAGGACGCCGGCGAACCCCCGGGCCGCCCTCCAAGGCCGCACCACGTACCGCTCCGGGCCCGTTCACCCACACCTCGTGGTGGACGGCGCTCCGCCGCGTGGTCAACGCCTCACGATGGACCCGCGGACGCGCTGTGCCCGGCTCGGCGCACCAGCCACACGGCAGCGGCGAGCGTGAGCACCCAGCCGATCACTTCGATGAGCAGGTGATCCGTGGCGTTGGGGACGGACTGCAGCAGGTACACCCGGACGCTGTTGATCGCTCCGTGCGTCAGGACCGCGGGCCAGACACTCCCCGACCGCAGGCGAAGCGCGAGCAACAGCGGCGCCCAGGGCAGCATGCCCGCGAAGTAGATGAGGATGTCCCAGAGGGGCCGATCACCGATGACGGCCAGGACCGGCAGGTGCCAGACGATCCAGACCAACCCGCTGACAAGCGCCAGCCGCCAGAATCCCCATGACGCGGCCCGCGTCGCCAGCCAGCCCCGCCAGCCGAACTCTTCGCCGATGGCGAGGACCGACTGCATGAGGAAGACCGGGACGACCCACATGGTCGCCGTGAAGATCTGGTCGAGCGGGTTGAGCTGCCAGATGCCCCAGGCCAGTGCGATGGCGGTCTGGATCGCGGCGATCGCGGCGATGAGGCCGATGCCGATGCCGGCCCACTGGGGTGCGCCGCGCCACCTGGTGGCGAACGTCTCCCGGAACGTCCCGGGTCGCCGGGCAAGCCACATGATGACCGCCGCGAGCAGCGGGGACTGCTGCATGATCGGAGTGATCAGGTTGTAGAAGTCCGTCGGGACCAGCCGGAAGACCATCGGAACGGACAGCGCGAAACACAACAGGACGGCGATCGCGAAGAACCACGTCACATCGACGGCAGTCGATCCGGCAGAACGGGAACGCGTGGAGGACGCAGTCATGATGACCTCCTTTCGTGCGGGCGCGAGGATCCAGCTCGCTGAATGATCTCGGTGTGGCGCGGACCGGCCATCCTGAACTCGGGGAGAACCTCGACGGCCGGGTCGTCCTCGCCCCGGACGCGGGCGATCGTCTTGACGGACGACCGGTCGATCACGGCAGCTGCGACGCCCGGCATGCCGTAGACGGGGTGGTAGTCGTCGATCAGCTCCTGGCCACCGGCACATGCCGGGGCTGTCCGGCCGACGAGAGATATGAGAGATAGGAAACGCACAATCTCGAAGCTTGGCCGGGCGCGATCGGCCGGGCCTCACCCGAAGGGGTGAACCGGATACCGCCCGTCAGGATGGAATCGGTGACGAGCGACGAGCCCGTTCCCGTAGACATAGATCACCACGTGCACGCGGTCACCTCTGCAGATCTCGTTGTCGGACCTGCCGAGGCCGATCACCGCCGAGGGCGTCGTCATCGACGGCGGCTCGTCGTGTGCCCGCGGTTTCCGCTCCCGGGGGGAGCTGAGCGTCCAGGACGCCCGAATGGGGCGCCGATACCTCTGCAGCGGAGCCCACCTGTCCAACCCGGACGGCATCCCCCACGCGGCCAGAAGCGGCCTCCCAGCAGCCACTGACGGATGATCCACCCAGGAGCTGGGGCCACGGTCAGCACAGCACCCCCGTCTCCGTCGTCACCCAGGGTCACTTCGCCCCAGGGTGACGCGGACCCGAGCGGAAGGCCCTTGAAGGCAACGTCTCGATGCCGGTCACGATGGTGCCCGGCAGGCACGCGTGGTCGAACCTTGGTCACGAACGCCCTGCCAGGCTTCTCAAGGCTGAGCCAGGGTCGTCGGCGTAGAAGCGGATCGTCGTGATGTGCTCGCGACGGCCCAGGGGCCTGGTGACGGCGATCGGCCCGGTCAGGTTGACGATCAAGTTGGTCTGCGCGTCCACCCCCAGCGTGAGCCGGCCGTCCGCCACTGCGATCACACCGCGCGCGTTGTAGTTACGGCTCACCTTGACCGAGGCGATGAGCTCGCGCGGGACGCGCAGGTCGAAGTACGCGCCGTAGCGGATGCGCAACTCGTCCACGGTCACGACATGCGGCCGGGTGGCGGACGCCGCCCCGAGCCCCAGCACGAACAGCAGCTGGTAGACATCGGCCACCATGACGACGGCACACAGGCCCGCCGCAGCGTTCGAGGCCGCCAGCATCCACTCCAGCGCGACAGCCTGCACGACCACGGCGAACAGCAGCATCAGCAGCAGCGGCCGCAGACTCTTCGCATACGCCAGGGCGGTACCGCCCGGCGGCACCCCGTCCTGACGCCGCCTGACCCACAGAGCGAAGCCGGCCAGGTTCCTGCGCTCCGCTCTCATGAGCATGCGAACCTGCAGCGGCACCAGAGCGTCGGCGACCGTCCTCAGCGCGTCCCATGGTGCGGCGCCGACCTCACGAGCGGCCCTGAACAGCCGGTACGCGTGCATGTATCCCATGACGGACAGCGGCGCGACCAACGCGGCGACCACCAGTGCCGCAGGTGTGGGCGTCAATCGTCCCGCAACCAGCAACAAGGCGCCGAGCAGGTCCAGGGCCGCCACTGCCAGCAGGCCGTGACGAGGGAGGCCGAGCCGCATCTTGCGTCCCTCCACATCATCGGAGGAGGGCCATGAAGATCATAGAATGTGGATCACCGCTCGCCATGCAGGGCGAAGAGATCGGATACGACGGCCAGGAGCCGGCAGCGGCGGATTCCGGGTGATCAGCGAGCCTGCCCGGCCGGTCACGGAGACAGCTGGACCATCTCGTCCTCGCCGCGCAGCACGCCGATGAGGCATCGCCGCCGGGCCTGGCGCGCCCCATCCCTTGGCCGGTACGGGACCGGGCTGTCGCGATAAATCAGGATGTTGTTGTTCCAGGTGGGATTCGCCAGATCCCGACCCCTGAATCCCGCTAACGTGGGGCACATGGCAGTTGATCAACATGGAGGTGCGGAGGTGGCCGGCGACAGGCAGACGGGGGTCGACCTCAAGACGAACGTGCCGCACTCGGCACGCGTCTACGACTACCTCCTCGGAGGCAAGGACAACTTCGCGGCCGACCGCACAGCGGCCGAGGAAGTCATCAAGATCGCCCCCTACATGCCGACGTCCGTACGCGCCAACCGCGACTTCATGGTCAGGGTGACCCGCCACCTGGCGGCCGAGCGCGGCGTCAACCAGTTCATCGACATCGGCACCGGACTGCCCACCTCCCCCAACCTGCACGAGGTGGCCCAACAGGCCGACCCCGCCGCCCGGATCATCTACGTGGACAACGACCCACTCGTCCTCGTCCACGCCCGCGCCCTGCTCACCAGCACCCCGGAAGGCAGAACCCGCTACATCCAGGCCGACCTGAACGACCCGGACGCCATCATCAGCTCGGCCGAGGTCCGCGACACCTTCGACTTCACCCGCCCCGTCGCGCTGTGCCTGATCGCCGTGGTGCACTTCATCCGCGACGACGCCGACGTCCACTCGATCATCGAACACCTGATGAAGCCGCTCCCACCGGGCAGCTTCCTGGCCCTGTCCACCATCACGATCGACAGCGCGCCCAGCAAGCTGGTAAGCGAAGCCGTCGCCCAGTACAACCGCCGCGGCATCATGTCCAAGGCCCGCACCAGAGCACAGATCGAGGAGTTCTTCACCGGATTCAAGCTCATCGAGCCAGGTGTGGTGCCGGTGCACCGGTGGCGACCCGACGACCAGGCGCTGCTCGTGGAGGACTCCATGGTCTCGATGTACGGCGGGCTCGCCGTCAAAACCTGACCGGCCCCCGGGACAGGGCTCACCTCCCTGACGCTGGCCCAAGATGCCCGGCCACGCCCCGCAGGACCTCGCGCAGCGTCTCGGCGCCTGCGGCCACGCCGGGCTGGGCCGGTCGACCTGCCCGGTGCGGTCGAAGCTGTGACGACCGGCCCCCTTGACCACCTCCCGCTACCGCTGGAAAGAGAGCAACGGCACCGTCCGGCCAGGGCGACGATGCGCCGGACGCCGATGCCACGCGGGTCAGCACGCAGCCGGAACCCGGTTCGACGGCTGACCACCGCGAGAACGATCATCTGGGCGGCGACCCCCGCACTGGTGCCGATCGACAGCAGCAGCACCTGAACACCGGTCAACGACTCCAGCTTGCCGGTACCACCGATCAGCAGGAAGACCGAGGCGGTGGCGACGACGACAAGATTGTTGGCCACCGGCGCCCACATGGGCGAGACGAAACGGCCCCGCGCGTTGAGAAGCGCGGCCAAGGTCGCACTCACGCCGTAGAACAGGATCTGAGGCATGAAATACCAGGTGAAAACGACCGCCAAATGCCGCTGGCCAGAACTGAACCCCGGAACATAGAGGCCCACGATGAACGGCGCGGCGACGATCGTCACGATCACCACCGCTCCAAAGCCATAGACCACCAGCGACAGCAACCGCTGGGCGAACACGTCGTCGACGTCGCGGCCAGCGGCCGTACGAACCAGCAGCGGAACGAGCACGCCGGCCAGCGCGCCGCCGAAGACGAGCTCATAGATGGTATTGGGAGTGACGTTCGCCGCGGTGTAGGCATCCAGCAGCCGAGTACCCAGCCCGAGCGCGGCCACCAACGCCAGCGCCCGGACGAAACCGGTGACTCTCAAGACGATGGTGGCCAACGCCATCGCCCGCCCCGTCCGCACAAGCCTGGGCCGATCAGACACGGACGATCTCTCCTTCAACTGGCAAACCGCCTCTTCCCGAACGTCAAGGGCCCGGCTCCCGAAGCCCAGAACCGGACCCCTGACCTGCTACGACCACTTACGGGGGCCGCAGAGCGGGTGCTTCACGCACCCTTCCGGGACAAGGCCCCCAGCAGAGGAGCCTCCGCGTCCTTCTACGCTTCCGCACCACGCATCGCCACGTCATCGATCCGGAACGCAGACCCGGCCGGGGCGCTCCAGACGAACGTCCAATCGACGCGGGTCGCGCCCGCCGGCGCGATGAACGTACCGGCCGCCTCGGTCCAAGCCGTCTTCTGAACCAGAGGGACGGCGTCGGTACGCAGCACCACACCGCCCTCGTCGCGCCAGCGCACGTTCCACGAGACAGTAGGCATGGCGGCCACCGCCTCCCGATACCACAGCGACACCCGATAGCTCTTACCAGCGATCACACCGCTGTACCCGGGGTACCTGTCGAGCGCCACCGCGCTGCCCGACCCCTCCGTGCTGGCCAGCTGCAGCGAACCCGTACCGCCGTGCGCGTCGCCGGTCTCGTGCGCCACGCTGGACCCGTACCACGCCGAGTAAGGCGCCGTCGAGACGTCCTCGAAATCCTGCTCGGTGATCGGCGGAGTCTCCGGCGACCTGCCGTCGAACGTGCTGCCGGCGTCCTGCCCGTACTGGGGACCGACCCACTCTGCAGCCGTGACCCGCCTGCCCATGTCGTAGATCCGAAACTGCCACGGACCCGTGTAGATGTTGTCGTGCCAGGAATTGTTCGACTCGTAGACGATCGACTTCTCGATCTTCTCCCCCAGGTACGGGGACCACTCCGGATGCGCCGTACCCCAATTGGACAACAGACTCATCTGCCCGCAGTACTGCGTCGAACAACCACCGCCGACGACACCGGGGTCGAAGGAGAACGTGTTGTGATGGATGTCGAGATTCTTCGTCCACCAGCGGCAGTCGGTGTAAAGCGGCTCGTCCTTGATGGCGGGCGCCGAACACTTCGAAGTGTTGGCCGGCCCGACGATCAACGTGCAGTCGCTGGTGGTCGAGGCCGTGCTGCCGCAGAACCGGTCGGCGTTCGCCCACGCGGTGATCCCGCCCCAGTTGTTCTCGAGCAGGTTACCGGTGACCTCGATCTTGCCGGTCCGCGCCGGGATGCGCGGCTCACCGTCCGCCTCCGACAGGTAGATCGCCCCATCGGGGAACGAGTCCCCCTTCGCCGCCCGCTCGGCACCGGCCTTCCAGGTGTTGCGACGGAGGATGTTGTCACGGATCACCGCGTTGTAACTGATCTCGTAGAAGATCCCGATCGACTCGTTGTCCTCGATGAGGTTGTTCTCGATGAGAAAGTCGTTGTTGTTGGTGTCCGCCCAGATCCCCGGCCCGTGATTGTGATGCACCCAGTTGCCGGTCACGTCGGCACCGTTCACCGCCCAGAACTTCAGGCCACCGGTACATCCGCACCCCTGACCCTGGTGTTCCCAGTCATCGGTGTTGTTGCCGGTCACCTCATTGTCCGCCACCACCAGACCGGTGATGTGATCGCCGTGCTGGGACGCGTTCAGACCGAGCTGGCCGTTGTCCTTGATGCAGTTGCCACGAATCTGGTTCCTCGCCCCCGCCATCAGCGCCGCACCGGAATTGTCACGGAACGTGTTGTGCTCCAGAACCCAGTCGTCGGCAGCACTGTGGTTGACCACAGCCTCCTCCTGCGGCGCGACGAACCCGGTGACGGTCAGATACCGGATGGTGACCCCGGTCGCCGAATCGCCGAACGCGTACTGGTTCACCCCCTTCCCGTCCAGCACCGCACCGGGCGCACCGATGAACGTCGCGTTCTCGCCGGGCAGGATCTGGGCGTATTGGGCAGGCTCCAGCGTGTGCGTGCCGGTCTCGAAGTAGTACGTGGTGTTCGCCTTGCGTAAGTCCACGCCGCTGTTGTCGCCCGCGGGCACGACCACCGCGCCGGCGGGCGGCGTGGTGGGGCCGTCCAGCGACGAGCTTCCACAGACCGCAGCTTTTGCCACCGTTGCCGCCGTTGCCTTTGTTGCCGGATCAACGGCGTCACCACTCGCCGGCGTCGCGCCGCCCATGACGACAGCGGCGAGTGCCACCAACGCCATTGGCCACGTTCTTCGCATTCGTCTTCTCCTCAGGTTTCGGCCAGCCCTTACTGCCATTGACTGCTGGCCGTCGACACTGTAGCCCGCACTTGCTCACAAGATCCAAGCTTGGACAAATTGGACAGAGCAGCGGCCAATCAGGCCCGCCGCCAGAGCCGGGCTGCCGCTCCCGCTTTCGGGTGAACCGATTTTCTTAGCCCGACTGGACGAGGCATGCTCAGCGGCCTTCAGGCGACGCCATTTTTGGTTTTGGTGAGTGAGTACGGGCGAAGCCCGTGCCGAATTGCTTACAGGGTGTGATTTCTTCAGGCCGAAGCCCTTTACTTTGTAGATTAACTCTGGGCATCAGGCGCGGCCTCCCGTGACGCGGAGAAGGTCGAGCTTTCCGTCCTCGGTGCTTCCGGTCGCCGCCGTGTAGGTGACCATGCGCAGGTCGGCGCCGGGAACGATGAGGACGTCGCAGTCGAGCAGGATGTCGCCGACCTGCGGGTGCCGGATGGTCTTCGCGTCGGTCGCATGCGGGGCGCCAGTCGTCTGCGCGGCCCAGTGATGAGCGAAGGCGCCGGACGTCTCGCGTAGTTCTCGTACGAGACGATCGAGCCGGGCGTCGGTGGGATAGCGGGAGACCGCGTCCTTGAGGTCGGCGACGATCGAGGCCGCGAAGGCGTCCGGTCCGCGTTCCGACCGGACGGGAAGCATCGAGGCGCTCGCGGCGCCGTTGCCGAAGAGCGCACGGGCGAGGTTGCGTTCGGCGGCCGGGAGGGCGGCGGGGTCGCCGTGCAGGGCGCTCCACATGGTGTTCCACCACACCAGGGTCCAGTCCGCGGCGAACACGCCGATCGGGACATCGCCGAGGCGCGAGACGAGCCGTTGGATGCCCGGGGGCACGTGGGTGTCGACGGTCCCGTCCTGCGGCGGCAGAAGCCCGGCGCTGCGGTAGAGCTGGTCGCGCTCGGCGCGGGCGAGCTGAAGGGCGCGCGAGAGAGCGCCGACGACCTGGGCCGAGGGGTTCCTGGCGCGGGCCTGTTCCAGCCGCAGAACGTAGTCGACGGACAGCCCCGCCAGCTGGGCCAGCTCCTCGCGGCGCAGTCCCGGCGCGCGACGGCCGCCCGTCGCCGTGAAGCCGGCGTCGGCCGGGGAGAGGCGGTCACGCCAGGCGCGCAAGAGCGCGGCGAAGTCAGAGCGGGAGGCAGCCATGGACCCATTCTCGCCGCACGACGACGAACGAGCCTGGGTACTGCCGGTCCTGGTGACGGACGGTGCACTGGCCGGTGGCGGCGCTTGAGACGAACGTGGACCTGCGCCCGAGGCGGGCGCCACCGGTGCGACAGCGAAGGAACTGGTATGAAACACACCATTGTGATGACGGGCGCGAGCCGCGGCATCGGCCGCGTCGCCGCCCGGCACATCCTGCGCCGGTCACCGGAGGCGCATCTCCTCGTCGTCGCCCGCCCGTCCTCCGGCGCGCGGCTCGCCGCGGAGCTCTCCTCGGGCGGGCACCCGGTCTCGCACGTCCAGGCGGACCTCGGCTCGCTGGACAGCGTCCGCGCGGCCGCCATCGAGATCCGCGACCGGCTCGACCGCGGTGACCTGCCGCCACTGCGCGGCTTCGTGGGGAACGCCGGCATTCAGTACACCAATGCGCTGACCGAGGGGCCGGAGGGGCTGGAGTCCACCTTCACGGTCAACGTGCTCGCCAACCATCTGTTCGTACGCCTGCTCCAGGACCGTTTCGCCGCCCCCGCCCGGATCGTGATCACTTCAAGTGACACCCACTTCGGCGACCTCAGGCACAACCTGGGCATGGTGCCGGGGCCGATCTGGAAGTCCCCGGACGCTCTCGCCCGTACGGGCGCCTTCGCCAAGCCGCACACCGCGGCCGGCGGGCGCACCGCGTACTCGACGAGCAAGCTGGCCGTGATCTACCTGGTTCACGAGTACGCGCGCCGCCTGCCGTCCGGGATCGACGTCGTGGCCTACAACCCGGGGTTCGTGCCCGGCACCGGCCTGGCCCGCGACGCCGATCCTCTCTCCCGGTTCGCGATGCGGCGCATCATGCCCCTGATGATCCTCACCTCCTTCGCCACGAGCCCCGGCACCGCCGGCCGCCACCTCGCCGACGTCGTCCTCGGCACGCTCCGGGCGCCGACCGGTTCCTACGTCGACCGCAACCGCGTGAGCCGCTCGTCGGAGGAGTCCTACGCCCCCCGGCGCGAAGCCGACCTCTGGAAGACCGTCGAACGGCTGACGGCGGGCGCGCCCGAGTCGTAGCCGGAGCGTTCGACCAAGAGAAGATCGGGCCGGACGGTGGAAATGAATCCTCGGTTGCCTTGAAGTCCGGCCCGGCAGATACTTCTCGCTGTGACGGCGACCGAGCCTCTGCTGCCACGGGCGCGACTCACCGCCCTGTTCGATCAGATCCCGCGGCACCGGCTCACCGTGGTGACCGCGGGCCCGGGCGGCGGTAAGACCTCGTCCGTACGCGGCTGGACGCGGGCCCGGCCTGATCATCCGGTGGTGTGGCTGACCTGGGCTGACGACGCCACATTGATCGAAGAGATCTGCGAGGCCCTGGGCGCGCCGGCCGGGTGGGTCCGCTCCGCCGGACTCGCCACCGAGCTGGCCGCCGCCGTCTCCAGGCCGACCATCCTCGTCATCGACGAGGTGGAGCGGATCGAGCCGGGCACCCCTGGGGCGCGCCTGCTCGAAGAGTTCTGTCACCACGGCGGCGACGACCTTCACCTGGTGTTGATCTCACGCTCCGCCGTGCCCTTCCCGATCCAGCGCCTGCGTGGCCTGGGCCATGTCTTCCAGGTGTCGGCGGAACAGCTGGCCTTCACTCCTGCCGAGACCCGCTCACTCTCCTCGATCGTTCTGGGGTCGGATGACCTGGCGGAGGAGGTTCACGAGCTCACCAAGGGGTGGCCGGTCGCCGTACGGCTCACGCTGAGCTGGCTGAGCGGCCTGCCCTTGTCGGACCGTGCCAAGCGGATCGCTGCCACGCCGCTGTTCGACTATCTGGTCGAGGAGGTGGTGAAGGACGAGCATGAGGAATTCCTCCGCGCGACCGCTCGACTGCCGTGGTTCACTGTCGAGCTGTGCCAGGCGCTGGGGGTCGCCGTCTCCCGCGAGGAGCTCCGCGCCCTGGCCGCTCAGCACATCCTGATCACGCCCTGCGATCAGGGTTATGTGGTGTCGACCTTGGTCCGGGAGTTCATGGGTGACGTCGGCCGGATGCCGGCGGCGGCCCATTGGTATGAGTCGCATGGGTACATCCGGGAGGCGCTGGCGGTTTGCGACGAGCCCGGCCATCGGGTGGCCATGATCGAAAGGTGGGGTGCATCGCTGCTTGCCAAGGGGCACGCGGCTGAGCTCGTTCGGGCTTGCGGCGCCGTGCCGGAGAAGTCGCGGACGTGTGCCGTGGATCTGGCCGAGGGCCAGGCACGCCAGGTTCAGGGGGACTGGGCCGGCGCGCTGGAGTGCCTTCACCATGTCGACGCCACTGACCCCGCGGTGGCTTGGCGGATGGGGATGATCTATTACCAGCGGGGGGACTACAAGGCGGCGTTGTCGACGTTCGAGCTGGCCGGCGGCTTCGACGGCTCGGCGTTTCCGCTGTCCTCCTCGAGCTCCTCCGACCGGGCGATGTTGCTGGCCTGGTCCGCCAGCGCCCGCTGGTTGGTCGGCGAGAGCGCGGAGGCGACCCAGCTGGCCGAACAAGCCCTGGCGATGGCCACCCTCTGCCAGGACGAACGCGCCGCCGCCTGCGCCCACACCGCGCTGGCCATGGTCACCCACGACGCCGGCGACGGGGCCGGAAGCGAACGGCACAGCGCCCTCGCCCTCGCCCTCGCGGAGAGCGCAGGAGACCTGTTGTTGTCCGCCCGCGTCCTGGCCAACCGCGCCGCGAGCCGCACGGAGGAGGCCCGCTACGAAGAGGCCATCGCCGACTGCGACCTGTCGGCACGGCGAGCGGACCTGGTCGGCGACCCCGTCCAGACCGCGATCGCCCTGCACAACCGCGCCGATGCACTCATGGGCCTGGGCAGACTCGACGAAGCCCTGGCCGACTACCAACGGGCACGCGACATCTTCAGCCGGGTGGGCAGCGACAAGCTCGGCCACCCACTGACGGGGCTCGGCAAGGTCTATCTGGAGCGCGGAGAGCTGATGCATGCCCGAATCAGCTTCGAGAACTCCCTGAAGCATGCCGAACAACTCCAGAACGCCCATCTGACTCAGACAGCCCTGGCCGGACTGGCCTGTGTCCACGCGGTCGACGATCCGGCGCTGGCCGTACAGCTAGCCGAACGCGCGGTCGCGGCAGGCGGCGGCTCCAGCCGGGTGGACGCGCTCCTGGCCGCCGGCTGGGTCTGGGCGGAGACCGGCGACCGCACCAAAGCCGCCGCCTACGCCCGATCCGCCCACGAGGCGGCCGTCAGCCGCCGTGACCGGGCCAAGATCGCGGCGGCCCTGGAATTGTCGGCCTTCACTGTGGCCGACTCCCCCGGTGAGCGAGCAGACCTGCTGGCGTCCGCAGCGGAGATCTGGGCACAGATCGGCAGTCCTGTGGACATCGCGCGTAACGCTTTCGCCCGGGCGCGGCTCAACGGCTCCGGCCTCGACGAGGCGGAGCAGGAGCTCCGCCGCGTCGGCATCCGCGGGCCGCACAGCTCCGGCGCCGGCCTGCTCCGCGGGATCACGCTCCTCGACCATGACGCTGTACGGTTCTGCATGCTGGGTGGAGTACGGCTCAGCCGCCGCGGCAGCGCTGTCGAATGGCAGTCCCGCAAGGCGCGCGACCTGCTGACCTGGCTGGCGTGCCAACGCGGCCGCACTGTCGCCCGGGAAGCCGCGATGGAGATCCTTTGGCCGGGCGAGGAGCCCGCGTCCTGCTCCAACCGGCTCTCGGTCGCTCTGTCCACCGTGCGCTCGGTCCTGGATCCGCAACGGAAGTTCGGCCCCGGGGAGTTCGTTCGCGCCGACAAGTACAGCATCCAGCTGGTCGGGCTCCGTACCGATGTCGAGGAGTTCCTCTCCGCTGCCGCCGAGGCGCTCGCCTCCGAAGATGAGGACCTCCTTGTCGCGGCTGAAGCTCGCTACACCGGGGACGTCTGCGAGGACTCTCCTTACGCCGAGTGGCTGGAGCCTCTTCGTGAGGAGGCTCGCGCCGTACACCAGGCCCTGCTTCGCGAACTGGCCTCACTCGCGGAGGAGGCCGACGACCCCGACAGAGCGGTTCGCTACCTGCTTCGGCTGCTCGAGCGGGACGCCTACGACGAGGCGGCCCACCTGGACCTGGTTCGAACGTTGACCAAAGCTCGCCGCCACGGCGAGGCCCGCAGACGCTACCGGCTCTACGCCGAGGCGATGCGGGAACTCGACGTGGAACCGGCCCCGCTCAGCCTCACATGAGCGCAGAAGCGGGAAGCGGGCTCCCTCGTCGGGCGGTGGCCGCCGGCGTGTGCTCGTGCACGCGTCAGCACCCGTCGATCCGCGCTCCGGGGACGGCGGTGGCAGCGGCCGCGGGTAGGCCGGGCTGGGCCCAGAGCAGGTAGGAGACGGCACTGACATCCGCGGCGTCGCCGATCCAGAAGACGCCTGTCTGCTTCGGGACGGCGAGGCCGTAGTGCCCGGCGTTGGTCCTGACGCACCAGGAGCTGTCCGCGGTTCCTGGCTGCCAGTCCTGGAACTCGCCCGCCCAGGCCGTGGCGGGCATGGACATGCAGGCGTGCAGCGTCGGCCGGCCGGTCCCGGCGAACCGCGCGGCCGTTGCCCCGTTGACCAGTTTCGGCCCTACGTTGAAGCCGAACGTCTCGATGTGGACGTCCCCCGCGCGGGCTCCGGGCGAGTCGTCCGGCAAGGTGTGGCCGGTGTCGAGGTCGAGGGAGCCGTCCAGGTCGCCGGGAACGGTGCCGCGCAGCGCGACCTCGTCGCCGTTCCCGGCGTCGGTGACGGAGACCTCCGCCGCGGTGCCGCGCGGAATGATCACCTTGATCTGCCGCTCCTTGACGTAGAGGTCCACGTGCTTGAGCTGCGCGCCGTTCACGCTGACCTTGAGCTCGTGATCGGTGCCGAGCTCGAACACGCTCGTCCGCTGCTTCCCGTGGAGCGTCTGCTCGATCAGCAGCCACGTCCTGTCCTTCGGGACCGCGTGCTCGATGAGGTATCGGGCCAGCGCGTCCGCCGCGAACAGGCCGAGACTGACCGCGATCCCCGGGATCGTCTTCGGCACCACCTCAGGCAGGACGGCGAGGACGATGGGCGAATAGGACTCGTAGACGCCGGCGATCGCCTTCGGGGCGCAGTCGCTCTGGTCGCAGCCCGAGATCAGGCCGCCGATCAGGACGCAGGTGGCGGCTACGGATGCTGTGTGTCGAGACATGATTCGTCCCCCGCTCCAGGATCGGCCTGCGGCCACGCCCTGGCAAGAGCAGGGCGGCTCCCCCACCAAGAAGGCATGAGCGCGTCGCTCGCGGACGCCGAATGGGTGGTGAGCGCACTCATCCGGTGGGGCCACAGCCTGTCCCCCGCCGCAGGGTGTCGGCGACCCTGGAAAGCGCCGCGCCGAGGTGGCGGCGTTGCACGGCGGTCAGAGGGTCGAACACGAGCCGGCGCACCTCCGCGACATGCCCCGGCGCGCTGTCGGCCAGTTGCCGCCGACCACCGTCGGTCAGCGTGGCCAGGGTGTAGCGACCGTCGCTCGGGTCGACTCGACGAACGATCCACTCCCGCGCCTCGAAGCGGTCCATCAGCTTCGACAGCCGGGGGAGGGTGCTGTCGCAGGCGCGGGCCAACTCGCTGAGCCGCATGGTGTCCTCCTGCGCCATCGACAGCCGGGCGAGCACGCCGTACTCGAAGTTCGACATGCCCGCGTCGCGCTGCAGCTGACGATCCAGGGCCGCAGGCAGTGCGATCACGACGGTGAGAAGGTCCTGCCAGAGCTCTTGCTGCTCGGTGTCGAGCCACGTCGACGGTTCGTCCATGTGATCCATCTTACTTGCCCAGGCAACTGCGATCACTTGCCTGGGCAAGTCACTGCGGCATAGGTTGTGAGTTGCCCAGGCAAGTGAATTCCGATCCCAAGGAGACCTCGTGATCAAGATCAGCGTGTTCCTGACCCGCCGGGCCGACCTCACCCACGAGCAGTTCGTGGACTACTGGACGCAGAAGCACACCCCGCTGGTTCTGAGCCTGCCCGGCGGGAAGGTCCCGGTCCGGCGCTACGTCCAGCTACTGCCCATCGAGGACGGGATCCCCGGCATCAGCACCGCCGCCTACGACGGCGTGGCCGAGGTGTGGGTCGACGACATCGCCGACGCGGCCCGCTGGTTCACCTCCGACACCTACACCACCACCGTCGCCGAGGACGAGGAGAAGTTCCTCGACCGCTCCCGGACCCGCTTCCTCTACACCACCGAGACTCCCATCTCCGGTTGAGCACCGCCGTCGGCCACCTCATGTTCAGGGGCGAAGCGCCCCGTCCCCGGCGACAGGGCGCCGCCGAGCCCATTCGTCAGCCATGGAGCGCCACCCACCCTCGACGACCTGTTCCCCTGGGCGCAGTCGTCGCCCAAGCCGAGAGCAGGACGGGCTCCGGCGCGGCGCCGGGAACCCCGCCCTGCCACGAATTCAACGGCTTCCACCCCCGCTCCAGGCCCCTTGCCGTACGCGCCTCCGGACGCGACCGATCTTCCCCCACAGGTCAGCATTGAGCCGAGGCTTCGTACGCCGCAGAGCGGCCGATCTTGAGCGTCCGGGCGGCCTCAGCGACCGACTCGCCGTCGGCGGCTTCCACGGGGCTGGGGAGCCTGCGGGCGGCGGTTGTCGTCGGGAAGGAGAGGCTCGCGCGAGGACGGCGCAGGCCGCGACCCTAACGCCGCCTCTTCGAGCGCTTTGGATGATTGCGGGTGTAGCCTTTCGCGCGTTTCTGTTCAAACGCTTGATCGAGGGTCCAGATGTAGTACCACCTGCCATCGCGAACTGTCCGGACACTGTTCTGGCTGATCGCTTGGACAATGCTCCAAATTCCACCGGTGGCGCCTAGGACTCCAAGCGCGGCGGTCAAGGCTGGACCGTACACCGCAGTGAGGGTCGCTCCCGTCGTCCCGAGTACGGCGCCGGTCGCGGCAAGGGCTCTGGTCCTTTGGATCTTGGCCATTTCGGCCTGGCATTCTTGAATCTGCTCCCGGATCTCCACACCGATCCGCGTCAGGGCCAGTTCGGCCTGAACGGCGTCTTGGGCCTCGTCGAGCTGGAGAAACTTCCCGCGCAGGTAAGTGCGGAAACGGTCGTAGGACCCGAACTCCTCGACAGTGATTTTACTGAAGTCCCGAAGACCTACGCCGTCGATATAGGGCAGCTTGATGTCTAAGATCGGTCGGACGAGTCGGCTTTTGACGGGCTCTTCGCCCGAGGCCTCGATACCACGCCGCCCTTTGAGCAGAAAGTCAACCGCCCGAGCTTCACGGATCGACCTGGTCCTTTGTACAGGGCGTCCCTTCTTCACCTGCTGCGTGCGAAGGCAGTAGTTGGGCAGGTACCAGGTCAGCCCGGCTTGCAGAAGAGGTTGGGCCTCGAGGATCCAAGTTCCGAGCTGCGCCAGATCGAGCGTTCTGATGCCGAAGTTGTCCTCCCTCCAGTCTTCACGAGGCTCACGGACGGCCGCCATATGCATCATCGATGCCGGTAAGTCGGCCGGCGTCCCGGGCGGGAGCTGCGGTTTGCTGCCTGAGCGTCTCCCCGGGTCGTCCCAGTGGATTCCGGTCTGTCCGATCTCGTGATACGTCCCACCCATGCCATCCGCAAGAAGGAGGGTGTCGGAAATGAGCGAGACACGCTTCGTGACGGCAGCGAGGTCGGCTTGTTTGAAGCCTAGGCTCACGTCGAACTCATGTTTGGCGAGTGATCCCATGTCTCGCAACGTGTCCGCGTCCCGGTCCCAGAAGTAGGCTGCGTACTTTTTCGCCACTTGTTCCGGTTGGTCGCCTTGGTGCACGCTGCGAAAGAACTTCTGCATATGTTCAGCAATGACGTGATTCTGGGTTGGGTGCCGCCTCCAGAGCCGCATTTATCCATCATATGTCTTTGATCTCCCCACCACCCGCCTGCTCCTGTGGTCTGATCGATGACCGCGAGCATGGCGGCTTGCCAGTCGTCTGCAGCTCAGGCCGTTGCCGATGCCGGCACGGTCTTACGGTCTGCAGGCCCGGGCCCCCTGGCTGAGCCGCCGGAGCACTACGGGGGACGATCCGAGGTGGTCGCCCTCCACGAGCATGGCGGCGGACCCGCACCAATCGGCGGACACCGGACGTCTCCGCCGAGCCGGGCGGCGAGCTGGTTCAAAGGGAGCGCCTGTCCGTCGTCCGGGACCACGACGGTCCAGCACATGCTCACGTCGAGCCATGGGTGGGTGGAACGGAGTTGCCGGTAGTGCTCGTGCAGGTCGGCAGTCGGGGGGTGCACGAGGTTCACGCATTGCTCCTGGCTCGCCGTTCCACGGCGCGACGGACCGGATCAGGCGAGCAACCGGTCGACCAACCCGTCGAGGTATTCAGGGGTGAGCGGGCCCGCGCCGAACAGGACGCGCATGTAGATCGGCGCCAGGAGATGGTCCAGCACCTCCAGCACGTCAGGCGGGTCCTCGCCGCGGTCGCGGGCGCGGTCGAGCACCGCCTGCAACTGGCTGGTGCGGTCGGCCAGAAGCTCGTCGCGCGCCTGAAGACCCTGCTGGCCCTCGCCGGACAGCGCGAGGGTCAGCCGCACCAGCGCCAGGCCGTCGGGCCCGGTGACCTCGCGGGCCACGTTGGCGGCGTGGGTCCGCAGGTCGCCGGCCAGGCTGCCGGTGTCGGGCATCGGCGACTGCGCGTTGAGCCGGGCCAGCAGGACATCGCTGAGCAGGGCCTGAAGGTTGCCCCAGCGGCGATAGAGGCTGGTGTCGGCCACGCCCGCGCGGGCCGCGATGTCGCCGACCGTGAAGTTTCCGTAGCCGCGCTCCCTGACCAGCTCGGTAACGGCCTGATGCACCGCCGCGCGGACCCGGGCGCTGCGCCCGCCGGGCCGCTTGGCCCGCCCCTGCTCATCCATGCTCTCACCTTAACGCAGTCGGGACTTGCGTTAGAGCCTGCGAGGGTCTACGTTAACGCAGTCACTAACTGCTTTTAGGAGAGATGTACGTGAAACTGTTGCTCACCCTGACCTGCGCGGGTCAGTTCATGGTCCTGCTCGACAACACGATCGTCGGCGCCGCGCTGCCCGACATGCAGGAGCGGCTGCACACCGGGCTGACCGGCCTGCAGTGGATCGTCGACGCCTACGTGCTGCTGGTGGCCATGCTGCTGCTGTCGGGCGGCGTCTTCGCCGACCGCTTCGGCCGCAGGCGGGTGTTCCTGGCCGGGGTGGTGGTGTTCACGGCCGCATCGGTGGTGTGTGCACTCGCGCCCTCGATCGGCTGGCTGATCGCCGGACGGGTGCTGCAGGGCGTCGGGGCCGCGGCGCTGAGCCCCGCCTCGCTGGCACTGCTGGTCGCCGCGTACCCCGCCCCGAAAGAGCGCGTCAGGGCGATCGGGTTGTGGGCCGGGTTCAGCGGCATCGGCCTGGCCGCCGGACCGCTGGCGGGCGGGATCCTGGCGGAATCCTTCGGCTGGCCCGCCATCTTCCTGGTCAACGTGCCCATCGGGGCGGTCCTGCTGCTGGCCGGGCTGCGCATGCTGGGAGAGTCCCGCAACCCGAGCGCGCCGCCGATCGACGTCCCCGGCACGGTCCTGTCCGCCGCGGGCGTGGGCGCCGTGACCTACGGCCTGATCGAGGGCGGTTCCCGAGGCTGGACCTCGCCGGTGATCCTGGGCAGCTTCGCCGCCGGGCTGCTGCTCCTGGCCGCGTTCGTCGTGGTCGAGGGCCGTGTGTCGATGCCGATGCTGCCGCTGCGGCTGTTTCGTCAGCGGCTGTTCACGGTGTCCAACACGGCGATGGTCGTGGTCGGGTTCGCGCTGATGGGGTCGTCGTTCTTCTTCTCCCAGTTCTTCGTCTACGTCCAGGGGACTTCGATCCTGGTCGCCGGGCTGCAGACCCTGCCCGTCTCGCTGGCCATGGTGATCGTCAGCCCGTACGCGGGCCGGCTCGCGGCCAGGTACGGCTTCCGTGTCGTCGCCGGCATCGGCCTGGCGCTGGCCGGGCTGGGGCTGCTGGCGCTGGGCTTCGTCCACGCCGACACCGGCTACGGGAACGTGTGGTGGCGGCTGGCGGTCGTCGGCATCGGGTTCGCCCTCACCATGTCGCCGCTGACCGGGGCCGCCATCCAGGCGGTCAGCCCGCAGGAGGGCGGCCTCGCCTCGGGCGTCAGCAGCACCACCCGGCAGATCGGCGCGGTGCTCGGCGTGGCGGTGCTCGGGGCGATCGTTCACACGCGGGAGTCCGGCGGAGCCTCCTTCGAGTCCGGCCTCAACAGCGCCTTCCTCGTGGCGGGTGCCGTGACGCTGGCCTGCGCGGTGTTCACCGGCCTGTGGCTGACCGCGGCCCGGACGCCGAGGGGCGTCCGGGCGAACAGCCAGGAGGCCGTGCAGCCAGCGAGCGGCCGCTGACTGCACGGCCCAGTCGGCCCACGTCTTGCGAGGAGGACTTGGGACTCGTTCCGGCCGTCGGCTCTATCCGGCCGCAGCTTGGCATTGGCGCCACGCCGGGATCATGACCGGAAGCCTCAGCCTCGACCGGATCGACGGGATCGTCGAGGGGCAGACCTTTCGGTGGCTGCTACCTGAACGGGATGTGCCCGAGCGGGTGAGCCGGGAAGCTTGTGACCCGCACGCATTGGTCCTCCATCCAGGACGGCAAGCGGCGGGTGATCCGCGGCTGGGAAGAGGTCACCCGCCGTGTCGCGGATGGCAGCCTGCCGTAACCCAACGCCTGGGTGGGGTGTGGCGCTGAGTCGAGGCGGGAGCCAAGCCAGGTTGTCGGTGGCGTCTGCGAGCGTGTGCCGCATGGGTGAGCTGGTCGAGCGGGTGGATGAACAGGACCGCGTGCTGGGAGTCGTGGAGCGCGCGGAGGCGGTGCGCCGGCGGTGGATGCATCGCATCGCGACGACGATCTGCCGCGATCCGACGGGGTGGATCCTCGTGCTGCGCCGAGCCGAGGGGCATGTTCGCTTTCCCTGCCACTATGACGTGATGGTCGGCGGCGCCGTGGGCGTGGGCGAATCGTATGAGGACGCGGCGGCCCGCGAACTGGTCGAGGAACTGAGTGTCGGCGTCCCGGTCCGCTTTCTGTTCAAGTTCCTGTGCCAGGACGGGATCAGCCCTGTCTGGTTCGGGGTGCACGAGGCTTTGGTCGCCGAGCCGTTGGTTCCGGATCCGTCCGAGATCGCTTGGCATTCTTGGCTCGCGGAGCCCGACCTGCGGAGGGTGGTCGATCGAGGGCCCTTCGTTCCAGGCGGGCGAGAAGCCCTGCGCCGATATCTCGACCGCTCGGCCCAGTGACGAACAGCTGCTTACCTGCCGATGCGTGGCGTGTCAGGACATCGCGGGCGCTGCCTGACCCCAGGCCGACCAGATCGGCGGACAGGGGCGAGAGCTGGTTCCGTCTCACCCGACGGCTTGCTGCCAGGGGAATGGAGTGAGGTCCGGCTCGACCCAGCCGGTCCTGGCCGGGTCGCTTGCCAGCGTCGATGACCGATAGAAGCGGGTGAGCAGCTTCTTGTCGAGCAACGCGGGGTTCTGACCGGCGAACGCGTCGAAGTCGGCGGTGTCCGACTGTCCGGCGTGGTGGCCCACCAGTTCGACCCAGGCCCGGCTGACGGTGGCGTTGTACTTCTGCGGCGCGCCCGCGTAGCGGGCGGTGCGCTGGATGCCGTCGCTGACCAGGTCGACCGCCGCTGTGGTGCCGTAGCGGCGGACGGCCAGCCAGGTCAGCTGGACGTGCTGGCGGTGCCCGAACCGCTCGGCGGTCGCCATCACCTCCCCCATCAACTCGGTGAACGGCGAGGAGTCGTCGTGGTCGCGTGTGGTCATGACCCTTCCTTGATCAGTGCGTTCAGAACGGCATGGAAGCCGGCGACCGCTTCGGCGGGCAGTCCCTCCAGCGCGCGGTTCTCGACGTCGGTCAGGGTCCGGGTGATGACGGCGGACGCCGCGCGCCCGGAGTCGGTCAGTTCGATGAGCACCGAGCGGCGGTCGCCGGCGCGCGTGCCGCGGGTGATGTGACCGCGGCGTTCCAGCCGGTCGAGCACGCTGGTCAGCGTCGTGGGGCGGGCCCCGACCGCGGCCCCCAGCTGGGAGACGGTGCGGGCATGACCGTCGGCGAGGTTGGCCAGCGCGTTGATCTCGGAGGCGGTCAGGTCGAGGTCGACGAGTTCAGTGGAGATCAGGTGCAGGGTGACGTGCGTGGCGCGCTGCAGGGCCAGCAGCGCCGACCGGTTCGGTGGTACGGATTCGTACTTCACGATTTCGGATATTACGATATCGAGGTATTCATTGCAAGACGCCGGCCCGGCACTCCCCCGCAGCGCCGCGAACCATGCGCCGGGTTCGATCGTTGTCCGGGTGTTGCCGATTCCAAGGGGGCCGCCGTGGAGCAAGTCTTCGAGTACCTGCCCTTGCTGTTCGTGGCGTTCGGCGCTGTGATCGCGCTGGTGTCGGTCAGGGGGATCGTGCACGGCAGGCGGTTCGTCCGCGAGGCGCGGCGGGTGCCGGGCGTGGTCACCGACGTGGCCACCACGTTCACCGGACGCGGCGAGCATCTGCGGGCGAGCCGGCGTCCGGTGCTGGCCTTCACGACCGTGGAAGGGCGGGAGGTGACCGTCGAGTCCTGGGCCGAGTCGCAGCTGGGCATCGGCAGGGAGACCGACGTCCTGTACGACCCGCAGGACCCGACGAAGGCCGCGCCCGCCGGTGACGTCGGCGTCGGCGGCGGTTACGGCGGCATCGTCATCGGGCTCATCGCCGCCGCCGTCGGCCTGGCCCTCTTCGCCGCCTTCTCCGGACATTTCAGCCCGTTCGGCGGCACGGAGACCGGCTGCCAGGTCGAGCACGCCGACGGCACCTCCGAGCCCGTCGACTGCCCTCCGGGCCTGGACGTCGGCTGACACATCCCACCGCTCCCGACGACAGGAACAGCGAAGGCCCCTACCGCGGTGGAGCGGTTACGCGGGGAAGCTGGAGCGCAAGGAGCTGGAGGGGTTCCTGCCGGCACGGGCGATGGAGCATGACTCGCCTAGCTTGTCGTTCCGGCCGGCGTGTGAGCACCTGATTTCCTCGGGGGTGATCCGGACGGGCGTAGTGACGTTGCTGGACGATTCGACCAGGCGGTCTCGGCCCGCGAGGGTCAGGCCCGGCACAAGCTGAAGGACGCCGTGGCCGATCGGGTGATCTCGTTGGAGGCGCGCCAGGCGCTGCTGGATGAGATCCCGCCGGTGCTGGTGGACGTCGCCGTCCCGGATGCGGAGGTCGGCGTGCTGTCCATGCCGCCCGCTGCTTGTCAGGCCGAGGCCCATCGGTGGCGCATCGCCAGGCAGCTGAACCAGGGCGAAAGCCTGCGCGCCTGCGCCGCGCCCTTCGAACGCGCCGTCACCCCTCCCCCGTGACTGCGGTGACGTCGAGCATTCGCAGGAAGTCCTGGATCGCGCCGATGAAACCCGCCGGGTCCTGGACGTGGACGAAGTGGTCGCCCTGGAGGGTGACCAGCCGGGTGTGCGGCCGCCGCTCGGCCATCTCCTGCGCCTGCCCGCTGGTGATCGGGCTGTCCCGACCCACCAGCAGCAGCGCGGGGACGTCGGACGCCAGCCAGTCGGCCCAGTGGTCCCCCCAGTTGGACCGTTCCGACTCGACCGTGTCGTGGGGATGGAACGGCAGGCGCCAGGTGCCGTCGGGGAGTTGCCGAAGGAGGTCCGCGAACATCGGACCCGCTGCGCCGAGCCCGGCGACCAGCTCGTCGCGAGTGGCGGCCTCGTACGGACTGGACAGCACGAAGTCCAGACGACTCGGACCTGAGACGACAGCACCGATCTCCTCGATGACCAGGGCGCGGACCAAAGCCGGGTGACGGGCGGCGAGCTGGTAGGCGTTCAGGCCGCCGAGGGAGTGGCCCAGAGCCACGACCGGACCGACGTCCAGATGGTCCAGCAAGGCCGCGAGGTCGGCGACGTACCCCTCGCGGGAGTAGTCCGCAGCTCGGTCCGACTCGCCGTGCCCTCGCTGGTCGGGCGCGATGACCCGCCAGCGCGGGCCCAGCTCGGCCGCCAGGCCGCTCCACGTCATGCCCTGGTCGAGATGCCCGTGCAGGGCCAGCAGCGGCCTGCCGTGGCCACCGTAGTCGAGGTAGGACAGGTGGCGTCCGTCCAGTTCCAGTGCTGCGCGTACCGGGGTGGGGGGCGCGCTCGGCATCTCGGTGCTCCGATCGTGTCAGTCTCCGAGCAGGCGGGTCCCGGCTCGATGTGTGCACCGTAGACTGAGGTGGCACCGACGACCAAGCGCGCACTAGTACAGCTCAATACAGGTGGAGCAACGGCCGACTTGCGGTTCGGTGCACTAGTGCGGCCCGTTGGAGGGAGTCCTGTGATGAGCCCTGCCGAGCCCTCCACTGATCCGCCCTTCCTGCGCATCGCCACCGAACTGCGCCGACGCGTTGACAGCGGCGAGCTCCGCCCCGGTGACCTGCTGCCCTCCACGCGGCAGATCGTCCGGGAATTCGGCGTCGCCATGGCCACCGCCACCAAGGTGCTGACCGCCCTGCGGCAGGCCGGCCTGGCCCGGCCGGTTCCCGGAGTCGGCACGGTCGTCGACACCACAGGCCTCCCCACGCGGGCTCCGCACGATCGCAGACGTCGGACGGCGTCCTTGGACCGGGGCCGGATCGTCGGTGCGGGGCTGGCCATCGCCGACGCCGAAGGGCTGGCCGCGCTGTCCATGCGCCGCCTCGCCGCCGAATTGGACGTCACCACCATGGCCCTCTACCGCCACGTATCCAGCAGAGAGCAGCTGATCCTGCTCATGGCCGACGCCGCCTTCGGCGAGTTCCCGCTCCCGGAGCCCTTGCCGCCCGGATGGCGCCACCGCCTGGAGACGGCAGCCAGGCAGCAGTGGGCCATGTACCAGCGTCACCCGTGGCTGGCTCAGGCCATTTCCTTCACCCGCCCCCTGCTCGCTCCCCGCGCGATGGTCCACAGCGAGTGGATGATGCGCGCCCTGGACGGACTCGGCCTGGACCCGGCCACAAGCCTGCACATCCATGTCTCCGTGGCCGCGTTCGTCCGAGGGGTGGCCGCGAACCTGGAATCCGAGGCCGCGGCCGCGGCTCACTCGGGGATCACCGACGAGCAGTGGATGGACGCCCGCGGCACACCGGCGCTGATGGGGCCTTCAGGCGAAACGGCGTTCCCGAATCTCGCAGTCGTCCCCCTCCACTCGCTCGACCTGGACACGCTGTTCGAGTTCGGGCTCCACCGCCTCCTGGAGGGCATCGTGACGCTGATCGACGAGCCCGTCAGGAAGGCCGGTCGCGAGCCCCGGCTCAGATCCCGGCCAGCAACAGGATCGCCGCGACGAGCATCCCAGCCTCGATGACCAGCACGAACGCGCGGGCGTTCATCCGAGCGACGGTCGCCTTGCCCAGCCACGCTCCGGCGACAATGGCCGGGGTCAGGGCCAAACCGAGCTGGAGCACATGGACGGACAGCAGGCTGCCCGCGCCATAAGCGACGATCTTGGTCAGATGAACGATCAGGGAGGCAGCAGCTTCGGTGCCGATGTACGCGCTGCCGATGATGCCCTTGGCGAGGAAGAACGGAGCCGCGAGCGGCCCTGCCGCCCCGAACAGGGCTGAGGCGAGTCCGCAACCGGCGCCGATGGCGGCGAACGTCTTGTCGGCCGGTACCGCGCGCGCCGGCCGGAATCGCCGCCAGAAGACGGTGACGATGAGAAACGCGCCGAGAACGCGCTTGAGCGGTTCGACCGGCACATAGGGCAGCAGGAGACCTCCGGCCAGGGCGAAGGGGATGGCGCCCAGGGCGTACCACTTGACGAGCCGCCACTGGACCGCGCGCCGGTTGAACCAGACGCGACCGCCGTTGCCGGCCAGTTGAGTCAGCGTGAGGGTGGGCAGGGCCACCTGAAGACCGAACAGGGCGGTGAACGCGATCAGCGTCAGCACGCCGCCACCCACGCCGCCCACCGACGACAGCCAGGCCAGAGCGAAGGCCAGCACTGAAGCGGTCACCAGCGTGGGGATGAGGCCGGTAGGCAGCTCGAGAGTCGAGGCGCTCTGCCGCGAGATCTCACTGGGCAGATGCTGGATGCACAGCACAACGGTCGGACACACCGGGAGGCCCTTCCGGCTCCCGCGCTCGCGGGAACCACGACCTCCAGGCTTTTGTCCCTTCAGTTGACCGGTGGCCATCGGAGCCGCCGGCGGTATCGCTCGGACCAGGCCCGCCGGGCCCGCATGAACCGGGCCGGGCGGCGGAACCCTAGACACTCACCCGACACCGTACTCTCCGGCGAGCGTTCTCGCCGAGTGCCGGTCAGGAGATGCGGGCAGGGCCGCCGTCATGACTGCGCTTCTTCCAGGTGGCCGGCCGCCACGTCCGCGTCGCTCGACTGGACGGGACAGCCGCTCCGATCACCCTGAACCGTGAAGAATCTCCTATCGGAAGTCCTGGACATGATCCCGCGCCCACTGCGCGAACGTCCGTGGCGGGCTGCCCGTCACGGACTGCGCTGTGGGCAACGGGCCCAAGGTGCTCGGATCGAAGTCCACGCTGTCGGCCGGATCGGCCGGATTGCCGTCGTAGTCGGTGAAGCCCAGCAGGAAATCCGCAGCCTCGGCAGCGAATCCTCCGATCTTCAGGTAGATCTCGCGCGCCTGCGCCGGAGTGACCTCCTCGAACCTGACCTCTTCACCGAGCGCGTCGGCGATGGCTTCGACCTGGGCGCGCAAGCTGATCAACTCTGGACCGTTGATGTCGTACGCCTTGCCGTGATGCCCCTCCTCCAACAGGGCCTTCAGCGCCACATCGGCGACATCCCGCTCGTGCACGGGAAACCAGGCCGCGTCCGGGTTCGCGTCCCGCACCAGCCGCTCGGCCCGGATCGACGGCCCCCACAGCGAAAGCTTGTTGGCGGCGAACTCGCCCGGCCGGAGATGGGTCCACTCCAGACCGGACTCCTGAACGGCCTGCTCGACCGGCGGATGGAAGGTCGTGTCGAAACCGCCGCTCACCGCCCCCGACGAGAGCACGACGATCCGCTGCACGCCGGCCTGCTTGGCGCGTTCGACGATCTCCTTCGCCGTCGACGGCTCCGGGAAGAGGAACATCCGGTCCACGCCGTCGAACGGCACGCTGTCCGGCCTGGTGAGATCTCCCTGGACGACCTCGGCTGCGGGCAGTCGCGCCCTGGCCGGGTCCCTGGTCAGGGCCGATACCTGAATGTGGGCCTCGACCAGGCCGGCTGTCACGTGCCGCCCGACGTTCCCCGTTGCCCCGGTCACCAGTACTCGCACGCCCGTCCTCCATTTCCGTACGCCCTACGGATAAAGATTACCGTACGATCTACGGAAAGGGGAGGCTTGATGGAACGCAGCGGTGGTGGAGACCCTCGGGAGACCTTGCGCCTGCTCTGGCGCGCCCCGCAGGCTCGATCGGGCCGCGGCCGGCCGCCCAAGGTGTCCCTCGACAAGATCGTGGGTGCGGCCATGGCGCTGGCGGACCGGGAAGGGCTGGCCGCCATGACCATGGACCGGCTCGCCGCCTCCCTCGGCGTCGGCACGATGACGCTCTACACCCACGTGCCCGGCAAGGCCGAACTGGTCGACCTGATGGTGGATTCCGCCTGGCAGGAACTCGACCTGACGCGATCGGGCCCCTGGCGGGACCAGATCGAGCACTACGCGCAGCAGAACATGGCCCTGCACGAACGTCACCCGTGGCTGCGCTTGGTGTCGACCGTCCGACCGCCCCTCGGTCCCGGTTTGCTGGCCAGGGCCGACTTCCTCCTGGCCGCTCTGTCCAAGACCGGGTTGTCCGCCGCCGAGGTGTCCGCGGCGAGCGACTCCATCGTCACCTTCGTCGACGCCGCGACCGCCACCCTTGCCGAACACGCCCATGCCGAGCGGCTCAGCGGCCTGTCCGACGACGACTGGTGGGCCGCCCGTCAGGAGTTCTGGGAGACCTTCTTCGACTCGGCGCGATACCCGGCGATCGAACGGACCTGGCGGAACGGCGGCCTTGACCGCAGCGCGGCCGAGGCCGCGGTGCGCGCGTTCGAGCTCGGCCTGCGTGCCCTGCTCGACGGAATCGCCGCGATGGCCCAGCGGAACCGATGAACGACTAGCGCTGTCCGGCGAGGGTCGCGCGCAGGGTCTCGATCCACCAGTCGAGCAGACGATCCCGGGCGCTGTCGTCCAGTCCGACGCTCCGGCGGAACTCGTCGCCGAACAGCGGCTCCGTCGCGACCGCTTGGTGCAGTGCACACACGATCAGCTGGATCGCCTCGCGTGACGGCGGCGTTCGCCCGCCGGCCGCGCACTGCCGCCGCGCCTGGGCGTGCAGCCGGTCCACCACCTCGTCCAGCATTCCGCTGCCGGCGTCCCGCCAGCCGGAACGGTGCAGCGCCAGCGCCAGTTCGGCATAACCACCCGCGTACAGCGCGGACAACGTGCGCACCAGCTCGGCGGGATCGATCGGGGCATCGGCCCACGTGTCGAGCACGGTGTGCAGTTCGGCCTTCAGTTTGGCCCCGCCGAATCGCAGCAGCGACTCCAGCAGCCGTTCACGCGTGCCGAAGTGGTGGTTGACCGCGGCGTCGGACACGCCGACCTCCGCGGCGACGGCGCGCACCTGCACGGCGGCAGGGCCGCCCGCGGCGAGCAGCCTGCTCGCCGCCTCGAGGATCAGCCGCTTGGCATCCTCGGGCTGACGTCGTACTCGGGTGGGCACGCGTCCACCTTACCTTGACTGGTCAAGGCAGCTGCCCTTACCTTGGGGCCTCAAGGTAAGGGAGGTGGCGCGTGCAGGGACACTTCGCGATTCCGGCGATGACCGAGCTGGCGGCGACACTGGGCGTCAAGATCGACGATCCGGCTCCGCCCCGCGAGATCCACTTCTCCCGTGCGGGCTGCCGGCTGCACGGATTCGACTGGGGCGGAACGGGACCTCCGGTGCTGCTGTTGCACGGTGGCGCGTTGACCGCGCACACGTGGGACTTCGTCTGCCTCGGCCTGCGCGGCGCCGCCCGGCTGATCGCGCTGGACCTGCGAGGTCACGGCGAGAGCGGCTGGTCCGGCGACTACCGCGTCGGCACCCTTGCGGCCGACGTCGTCGCCGCGGCCGATCACCTCGGCTTCGACCGGGTCCGGCTGGTCGGCATGTCTCTGGGCGGCGTCGTCGCGGCCCACGTCGCCGATGAGCGTCCCGGTCGGGTGGAGCGGCTGGCGCTCATCGATGTCGCGCCCGGCGTGGACTTCGACAGCACCTGGCGGGTGCGGTCGTTCATCAGCGGGCTCGGCCCGGTGCGGGAGCTGGAGACCGTGGTCGAGGCCGCGATGCGGGTCAATCCACGCGCCAACCGGGCCAGCGTCGCCTACCGCATGAGCACGCTGTTCCGCCCTGCACCCGGCGGCGGCTGGGTGCCGAAGGGAGATCCGCGGCCTCCGGACTTCCCCGCCATCCTGGCGGCCATCGATCGGCTGCCCGCCCAGCTGAGCAGGACGCCGGTACTGCTCGTGCGCGGCGGACGCAGCAGAGTGCTCTCCCAGGCCACCGCCGAACGCCTGGTCGCGCGCGTTCCGGACGGCGAGCTCGTGGTCGTGCCGGACGCCGGGCACAACGTCCAGGAGGACAATCCGGCCGCACTGATCACCGCGTTACATGCCTTCCTGACACGTTGACCGTGTACCGCCGGACCGCGATAGGAGACCCAGCACATGTCCGCACGAACGCTCGAGCTCACCACGATCCCCTCGGTGAAGGTCGGCATGCTCATCCGCCGCCCCGCCCGCGAGGTGTTCCAGGCCATCGTGGACCCCGTCATAACGAGCAAGATCTGGTACACCAAGAGCAGCGGGATGATGACCCCGGGCGCCGAGCTGACCTGGGAATGGGAGATGTACGGGGCGTCGACTCAAGCCTCGGTCGAAGAGGTGGACGAAAACCGTCGGATCCGCTTCACCTGGGGCAACTACACTCCCGACGCCCCCACCACAGTCGAGTTCCGTTTCGTCCCCATGCCCGACGACACCACCTACGTCCAAGTCACCGAAACGGGGTTCACCGGCACCGGCGACGAGCTCGTCCACCACGTAACCGACTCCACCGGCGGCTTCACGTTCCTGATCAGCGCCCTCAAGGCGCTGCTGGAGCACGACATCGTTCTCGGCCTCGTCGCCGACGCCAACCCGAGCGGCCTGCCGGCCTGAGAACAGGCATCATCGCAGCACCTTTCGTCCTGTCCGTTCATGTGTTCCAGGGGGCCGAGTGGACCAGCTGGTGGAGGAAGATCCGCGCACGCTGGGTCCGTACGACCTCGTCGCCCGGCTCGGCGAGGGCGGCCAGGGCGTCGTCTATCTGGGACGCGCGCCCTCCGGCCGGCAGGTGGCCGTCAAGCTGCTCCACCATGGCCTGCTGACCGATCCCGGCGCGCGCGCCAGGTTCCTGCGCGAGGTGGAGATCGCCAGGCGGGTGGCCAGGTTCTCCACCGCGCCCGTGCTCCACGCCGACCTGGCGGGCCGGCGGCCCTACATCGTCAGCGAGTACGTGCCCGGCCCCTCGCTGCGCGACCTGGTCGCCACCGAGGGACCACGACAGGGGGCCGCCCTGGAGCGGCTGGCGATCAGCACCGCCGCCGCGCTGGCCGCCATCCACCGGGCCGGGGTGCTGCACCGTGACTTCAAGCCGGCCAACATCCTCATGGGGCCTGAGGGCCCGGTCGTGATCGACTTCGGCATCGCCCGGGCCCTGGACGCGCCGGGCAACACCTCGACGGGTCCGCTGATGGGCACGCCGTCCTATCTGGCGCCCGAGCAGATCGGCGGCGGGCAGGTGACGGCCGCGGCCGACGTCTTCGCCTGGGCCGTCACCATGGTGTTCGCCGCTTCGGGGCGGCCCGCGTTCGGCGCCGACTCCACCCCGGCCGTGATCAACCGCATCCTGAACGAGCAGCCGGCCGTCCGCGGGCTGGACGGCGTCCTGCTCCGGCTCGTCACCGCCGGCCTGTCGAAGGACCCGGCCGCGCGGCCGAGCGCCGACGACCTGGTCACCGGGCTGACCTCGCGCGAGTTCGTACCGGAACCGGCCGCCGGGTCTCCCCCGCCGCCGGAGCGTCAGGCCGGTCGGGGGCGGCGGCGCGCGCTGCTTGCGGCGGCCGCCGCCGCGACCGTGGCGCTGCTCGTCACGGGCGGCGTGCTGATCACCGTGGACGACCGGCCCCCGCCGCCCCCGGCCACGATCGGGTCGGTCGTTTCCTCGTCGTCGGGCACCACCATCGCCCCGGCCCCGGCCCCTGCCTCGGCCTCGGCCTCGACCGCGGCCTCGACCGCGGCCACCGCCTCGCCGCAGCAGGTCAAGAGCACCCCGCGGCGGACGTCGTCCCCGCCGGCCACGCCGCGGGCCCGGCCCAGGAGCTCGGCCCCCGTGACCCGGCCGACCAGGACGGGCGACGCGGTGAGCAGCCCCGTCGACGACGGCTCAGTACCCCAGCCGACGCCGGCCCGGAACACGGAGAACCCGCCGGAGCCCACGCGCGAGCCGCCGCGGCAGACCACCCAGCCACAGCTGCCGACCCCGATGGACAACCCGTTCACCTGCATCCCGTCGATGTGCTGAGGCGCGGCCCGCGTCAGTCGTGCCGGAGGATCTTCGGGACCTCGTGGTCAGCGTGGCAGAGCGCAGGCGCAGCGACGATCATGGGACGGCCGGCCCAGAGCTCGTCCATGCGGGCGTCCCCTCGTATCACGCGAACCAGGTGATCGCCTGGCCGTGCGTGCGGGTCCAGGCGAGCGGCTGCCCGTCCAGCGCGAGCACGTTGTGGAGCGTCTCGCCCGGCGGCGTCGGGAGCGTGTCGTAGGGCAGCACGTCGGGGGCCTCGTTCGCGATCCAGTGTCCGGGTAGCCCGCGTACCGCCTCGGCGAACGCCACCCGTCGTGGCATCGGCACGTGGTACAGCACCGAGCTGTGGAACACCACCAGCGTCGCATCGAGCGGGCACTGCGCAGCCAGGGCCGGCAGGTCGTCCACCAGGTCGCCCCGTACGAGCAGCGGCGGGTCGGCTGCGACGACGGCCGCGGCCGCCCGCAGTCTGGCGCGGCGGTGCGTGTGTTCGGGCCAGACGAGGGCGTCGAGCCAGGCCAGATCCGTGGGGTCGGTCACGTCGAGCGGGTTCAGGTCCAGGCCGGCCCGCCACACCACCTGGGGCAGGCTGGTCGGCGGCGTCAGATTGGCCGGCGTGCAGGCGACGACCGGGTCACCGGAGCCGACCGTGTGATCGCCGTAGCGGTAGGCGTACCGGTCGGGATAGAGGCACAGCCCGGCGGACGCGCCGACCTCCAGCAGCGCGAGCGGCTGCGGGAGCGCGCTGAGCACCGGCAGCAGGACGGCACACCGTCCGGCCTCGTTCGTCTGTGTGGTCCGGGTGCGCATCTCCGCCTCGATCACGGGCCAGTTCGCCACCGTGTACTCGTGGAACGCGGCCGGATCGTCCACCGGCCCCCCGAGCAACCGGACCACGCCGAACAGCAGGTTCGGCTGCCACTTGGCCGGCGGAAGCCCGGCGAGCAGAGCCAGGAGGTCGAGATCCCGCGTCACCGCAGCTGCCAGGCGTTCGTACGTGGGCGACACACCGTGCGCCTCGCGCGCGGCGAAATCAGCGTAGATCGCAGCGATCGTCATACTCCGATGATGGCAGCGAACTTCTTCCTCACTCAGCGGGGTGCGGTCCCGGACAGTGGATGAGGACAAGCAGGTCTTCTGGCCGGCGGGTGAGCTGTGTCCGAGCGGGACTCCACCATCCGCTGGCGTTGCCGCCTGGTGGGAAGCGTTCACGCCCGCTGGTGGCTGATCTGGTCGATGCGGCTTCTCTACCGGCCTGAGTTTCTGGTCGGGAGGAACGCGGCGAACACCGCTGACAGCAGGACCAGTGCCGCCACACTGACGTTGGTGACCGTGGCGGCGGCCCGCCGCCGATCGGGACGGGACGTGGAGGGCCAGGAAGACGGCTCCGAGGCCGGCGATGCCGGCGACCTGGCCGAGCTGGGTCACGGTCGACATCAAACCGCTGGCGTTCGCCGCGTCCGTCGGCGCGACACGGGTCAACGCCGCGTTGAGGGCGGGGCTGAAGGCCAGCCCCATGCCGATGCCGGCCACGGTGACGGCCACCCGGTAGCCGATGCCGGGGAGCCCCGAGTCCGCGGTGACCACGGCCACGCTCAGGTATCCCAGGGCCGAGAGCAGCAGGCCGGCAGGGATCATGCGGCGGTGGAAGCGGGCGGGAACGCGCCGCCAGTTCAGGCTTGCGGCGCCGAAGCCGACTGATGACAGTACGAAGGCCAGGCTCGCCCGCAGTGGGGACAGGCCGAGGCCATCTTGCAGGTAGATCGCCATGGTGAACAGGAAGCCCGCATGGCCCGCCATCATCGAGAAGATCGCAGCGGCGGCGACCGCCAGCCCGGGAGCTCGCAACACCGGAGCCGGGACCAGCGGTGCGGTAGCACGCCGCTGAGCTGCGACGAACAGGCCGAAGAAGACGGCGCTGCCGGCGAGCATCGCCCATCCCCAGACGGGCCAGCCCAGTTGATGCCCGAGCACCAGCGGAGTCACCAGCAGCAGCACAGCGGGTGAGAGCGTCAGCAGACCACCCACGTCGAGGCCGGTGGCCGCCTCGGGACGGTTGGAAGGCAGCAGCCATGCCCCTGCCACCAGCAGCGCCAGGCCGAGCGGCACGTTGAGCAGGAAGATCGGACGCCAGCCGGTACCCGCGATGTTCGTGCTGGTGACGACACCGCCCACGATCTGGCCGGCGACCGACGCGCCCGACAGGACGGTGGAGTACACGCTGAAAGCCCGGGCACGGGCGGTGCCGTCGACGGTGAGCTGGATGAGGCTGAGCACCTGCGGTACCAGCATCGCCGCCCCGGCGCCCTGCACCAGGCGGAAGGCGATGAGTTGCCCGGCCGTGGCCGCCAGCCCGCAGGCCAGCGACGCCCCGGTGAATACGGCCAGGCCGGTCTGGAACAGGCGTCGATGGCCGAACCGGCGGCCCAGTCGCGCCCCGGTGATGAGCAGCATCGCGTACACGATGGTGTAGCCGGCGACGATGAGTTGCAGTGCGGCACCGGAGGCCCCCAGGTCAACCTGCATGGTGGGAGCGGCGACGGTCACGATGGTGGCGTCCAGAACCGCCATGAACTGGCCGATCAGCAGCACGGCGAGCAGCCGGCCGGCTGCTCGCCGCCTGGTCGGAGCCGGTGTGGTGAGAGTAGTCATGGGAACCGAGCGTGCTGGTCGGCCCCGTCCAGCGGCAGGGTCCCTTCATGCTGGTAGTGGGACTACCTGGCAGAACATGGCCTTTGCCGGCAGGAAGGGGAGGTGTCGTCTCACGGTCTCCAGTCACA
Source organism: Nonomuraea sp. NPDC005692 (assembly GCF_040631115.1). Classification (NCBI taxonomy): domain Bacteria; kingdom Bacillati; phylum Actinomycetota; class Actinomycetes; order Streptosporangiales; family Streptosporangiaceae; genus Nonomuraea; species Nonomuraea sp. NPDC005692. The sequence goes on from NZ_JBEXYU010000024.1 coordinate 153,971, forward strand.
GCTGCGCAGCGAGCTGGCGACGTTCCTGCGCAGCAGACGCGAACGCATCACTCCTCAGGATGTGGGGCTGCCGCCGGGGATCCGGCGGCGCACCCCCGGTCTGCGTCGGGAGGAGGTCGCGCTGCTGGCGGGGGTCGGCGTGACCTGGTACACGTGGCTGGAGCAGGGGCGGCCGATCAACCCCAGCGTGCAGGTGCTGAACGCAATCGCACGCACCCTTCGACTCGACCACGCCGAACGCGAACACCTCTACCGGTTGGCGGGCGTGCCTTCACTGCCGACCCTTGAGGAACGCGAGTCGCTGGAACCGCAGATACAGCTCGTTCTGGACACACTGAATCCGTTCGCGGCAGCGGTGTATTCCAGCCGGTTCGATCTGCTCGCCTGGAACAGCACCTTCAACGGACTGTTTCCCTCCTTCAGCGCCGCCTCGTGCCGAAACGCCGTCTGGGAGCACTTCACGAGCCCGCCGTGCTGCAACCCCTTCGTCGACCCCATGGCGGAGGTCAGGCCCATGGTGGCCATGCTGCGTGCGGCGTTCGGACGTCACCTGTCCGACCCTGCCTGGACCGGTTTCGTCCACCGCCTGTCGGAACGCAGTTCCGACTTCGCCCGGATCTGGAGCGCTCACGACGTGGCCTCTCCCGGGCCTCACATCAAGATCCTCCGCTACGCCGAAGTCGGCGATCTGCATCTGACCACCACCACTCTTACTGTGACCGGTGTACCAGAGGCCCGCATGGTCATCTACGCACCTGCGGACGAGGCGTCGAAGGCGCGACTGGCCCATCTGGCCGCACACCCCTCCCGGCACTGCTCCCTTCCCGACCACCTCCATGAGCCCGGCGACGCGGGAGACGACCTTCGATGAGGCCCCGCATCCCCGCTCCCGCAGGGCGGGCTGTCCAGGCACCGAACGATTGCGCGAGCTCACCGGCATCAGGCTGCTCATGGCGCTGATCGGCCTCGGCCAACGCGCGGCACAGCGAGCCACCGACGGTGGCTTCCCCTCGTTCTTCCCCGAGGACATCCTGAGCTTGTACGGCCCGGTCGGCAGCGCCAACGAATCCCGGTCGCCGGCAACCGGCCGGCCGACGTCATCAGCTCGGCGGCGTTGCGCGCGGGCCGCTTCAGCTCGGGCACGCAGAACACCACCGCCCGCCCCGGCGCGGCCGACCGGATGTCCGGCACAACGCCGGCGCTGCCTCCAGGGCGTACCTTCATCCGCATGGAGGGCTTCTCCGAGAAGACTCGCGTGCATCCGGCCGCGACATGCCACCGCGGTCCGCCGCCCGGCCGGGACCGCTACCTGAAGCAGCTCGGGCACCAGGATGATCTGCGAAACGCGACCTTCGGGCACACCTTCGCCCACCGCGTGATCACCCGCCTCGCATTTCTGCGAGCACACCGTCACCACGGTTGCACGCAGTTACTTTGGGGCTCATCGCAGCTTCCCGAGCCTCGGGCCCGGATTTCACGCGAACTGAAGGTTCTTCGGTGTCAATCGGTCGTGCCGGCGTGCACGGCGATGATTCGCCAGCCGTGTGTCTCGTCGTACAGCCAAGTACGGGTGTAGCGCATTCTGGCCGCGAACGGCGTGCCGGAGACGGTGCCTTCGACGGTGCCGAGAAACCACGTCACCCCGGTGCGCCCATCGGCGAGCACGGTCAGCTCCTCCTCGGCCACCCTCGTCATCACCTGCGTCCGAGTGCGGTGCAGCTCCAGGTCGTCCGCCTTGGTCGCAACGTTCGCACCGAAGGTGAAGATCAGCCGATCATCCAGCAGCCGATCCAGCGCCTCGACATCTCCAGCAAGCTGCGCGGCCTGGAGTCGGCGCTCGGCGTCCCGCAAGTCTTCCATCATGAGGTCCACCCTCCCAGCCGGCGCCGTGTCCACGCCAGGACGTTCACGCTCGGCTGATCTTTGCAGTCCGATCATCGTCGGTGAGTGGGTGTCGAGCGCGTCCGGCAGAGCAGTGTCGGTGATGACCAGTTCGTCGGCCAGGTTGAGGATGCGCACCTCACCGTGATCGAGTTCGAGCCGCAGGCCGATCTCGACCTCGATCTGGTGGTCGATGATGCGGTGAACGGCTCGGATCGACTGGCCGATGAATCGGCTCATCAGAAAGTGCTCTGCGGCGGGACCGACGGTGACCTGGCCGTACTCGTCCATGTCATAGGAGTTGTGTGGTTGATGGAGCGTCAGCTCGAGCGAGTCGTCGGGGGCGGTGTGGAAGCGAACCGGACCGAGATCGCTCATGTGCAACCACATGTGCAGCAGCGAGGCTTGGTCATCGCTGGGATGGGTGTGCCAGGACACCGTCACCTGGAGCAGCTTTCGGCTGACAAGCTCATCCGCGGAGATCACGGTGCCCATGGTGTCACGGTGGTTCGGGCGTCTGGAGGTTGGCGGTGTTCGGCCGGCGGCTGCGCCGGCCGCTGCGGGCGTGGTCGTCCTGGGCGTGCGGGAGCCGGCGTACGGCGGCGGAAAGCAGCGGGAGGACGGCCGCCGCGGCGTAGACGATGCCGGCGGTCGCGGCCACCTGGTAGCCGTCGAACCTGTCGGCGAGCAGTCCCACGCCCAGCTGGCCGACGGGGATCGCGATGTAGGACAGCAGGTCGTCGTAGGACGAGACGCGCGAGAGCATGTGTGCGGGAACGTGCTCCTGCAGTGAGGTCTCCCAGCTGACGGTCGCGACCGAGGAGCCCAGTCCGGCCACGAAGGCGACCGCGATCAGCCAGGGGGCGTCCAGGTGCGCACCGAGCGCTAGCAGGGGGATCGCGCCGAGCGCGCTCATCAGCTGGCCCAGCCGCAGCAGGTGCCTGACCACCAGCCGGTAGACCAGCGCGCTCATGACCAGCATGCCGACGCCGCGGGCGCTGAGCACGAACCCCCAGGTCTCCTCGCCGCTGAGCTGCCTGGTCAGTACGGGCCCCAGGATCTGCCAGGTGCCGACCTGCACCAGGTTGACCACGCAGAAGCACACGGACACCGTCCACACCCAGCGGATGCGGCGGAACTCGGTCCAGCCGTCGCGGATGTCGGCCGACATCCCGGAGGAGGGCCGCGGCGAGGTCGGCGCAGCGGCGAGGGACAGGCGGGCCAGGCATCCCGCGGCGAGGAGGTAGGTCAGTGCGTCGAAGGCGATGGCGGGGCCGCCGCCGACGACGGCGACCGCGATCCCGGACAGGCTCGGCCCGAGGATCTTCGTGGCGTTTCGCACCGACCCCAGCAGGGCGTTCGCCTGCAGTAGCCGGTCCCTGGGGACAAGCTGGGGCACGATGCCACGCAGGGCCGGCGTGGTGAACGCGGCGAGAGCCCCGTTGAGTAACCCCAGCGCGGCCACCGGCAGCAGCGCGTACCTCCCGGTGAGCAGCAGAGCGGCGACGCCGCCCTGGGTGAGGGCTGAGCCCAGGTGGGCGGCCAGCAGAACCGTCCGGCGCGGGAGGCGATCGGCGACGGCCCCGCCCACCAGGAGAAAGGCGAGCAGCGGCACCATGTAGGCGGTCAGGACGACGCCGAGGTCGCCGGTGTTGCCCGAGGCGTCCAGAACCCCGAACGCCAGCGCCACCGGCGCCATCGAACTGCCCAGCAGCGACACCGCCTGCGCGGAGAGGAACCAGCGGAAATCTGTCTGTCGCAGGAGGGCTGAGAGCATGGCAGGAGTCTGCAGACGTCCCGGATCGCACACTAACGTTTCGGCAGGAGGCGAAAGATGACGCTGTTGCGGTTGAGCACTCTGGCCCTTTCGCGGTCCCGGTTCGCGCTGTCCCCGCTCGCCGAGACGCTGGGATCGCTGATGGTGCTCGGCAAGCCCTGCACCGATCCGTGGCTGGCCTCCTGGCATCGCCTCCACCGCGGCGCGTTCCGCGCCGTCCTGGAGGCGGACCCCTTCGCCGAGGGCCTGGTCAGATTACTGAGCTCGACCAAGTGGCTGCCGAGCCACGTGGTGATCCCGCCGGCAGGCGGCATGCGTACCACTCTGGAAAGCGAGCTCGCGTCGGTCGTCCAGGTGTCCGACGCGGAGGTGCGAGCCGAGCTGGAGGAGTCGGTGGCGCACAGCTGGAAGCAGCACGACCTGGGCTGGCTGACCGGACGCGGCTGGGCGGCCCGTACCGCCGACCTGCTCACGTACGTGTGGGAGGCTCACGTGGCCCCCGACTGGCCGCGCCGGCGGGCACTGCTGGAACGCGACGTCACCTACCGGGCGGGGTTGCTGGCCGCCTACGGGTGGCCGCGCGCGCTGCAGCACATGAGCCGCCGCAGTGCCTGGGTCGGCGATGACGCCATCCGCTTCAGCGACCAGGCCTCCCCCGACCGGGTCGTCGGCGACGAGGGCATGCTGTTCGTCCCGGTCAGTGTGCTGAGCAGCGGCACGTGGCTGTGCGAGGCGCCGCCGACGTCGTACGCACTGGTCTACCCGGCCCGCGGGTCCGCCGACGGCGCGGCGCGTTCCCCGCGCGCGCGGTCGCTGGAGCGGCTCATCGGTGCCGGTCGAGCGGCCATCCTCCTCGAACTCGAACACCCCGCGACGAGCAGCGAACTCGCCGCACACCTCGGCCTGTCGCTTGGCACCGTGGGCGGCCACCTGGCCGTCCTGCGCGATGCGGACCTCGTCGTCGGCACGCGGGCCGGTCGGCGCGTGGTCTATCGGCGCACCGAGACCGGTCACCTGCTCGCCGGTTCACGAGAGGGCTGAGCAGAACGACGTACCGCTCAGGGGCTGCGCCACGGAGATGAGTGCCCCTTGCGTTTTCATTCCATGCGACGGATCATTTCGATCACCGGCTGGGCTGCCCATGAAGCCGTGGAACCTTTGTGCTGCTTCGCGCTCAGGAGGGGCGTGCACACCGTACATCCGGACTGGTCCGACACCCTGTAGCTGATTCCCCCCGTTTCCCTGCGAATCAGGAAGGACGATCCATGATCCGTCGCGTACTGGCCGTCGCGGTCCTGGCCGCCGCCACGCTCGCCACCATCCCGGCCGCCGCGCAGGCCGTCCCTGCCTGCCCGGCCGGCTACCTGTGCAACACCCAGTACTTCTCCGACGCCGCGCGCACCAACCTGGTGGGCGTCAGGACGCAGTTCTGCGATGGTTCGGTCTCGACCTGGGGCAGGCTCAGCGGCTACATCACCTGGTCCTCCAGCCCCTGCAACTGACGGAAGGCATCCGGCAGGGCCCGTGCCGGCGGCCCTGCCGGATGCACAGGATCAGGGAGTCTCAGCCACGTGTCCTCGTGCCGGAGCTTCGGGAAGGTCGCGGGTGGCGGCGCGGGCTCGGTTCGCGGCCGGGTGGCTGGTGGATCTGCTGCTCCGGCGCCGGTCGCGACGGGTTGGGCCGGGTGACCTCCGTCCCGTCCAGGAGGATCTGCTCGCCGTGGTGGGTCACCGTGAGCGACGGCCCCCGCAGCAGCCGGTAGACCGTCGCCTCCGGGGCGACGCCGACGCTCAGCAGGCTGCCGCGGTAGCGCAGCCGGAAGGCGAGCCGGGTGATGCCGGGAGGGAGCGACGGGGCGAAGCAGATCCGTCCCTGGCCCGCGCGCATCCCGCCGAAACCGGCGACGAGGGCGATCCACGCCCCGGCCAGCGAGGCCATGTGCACGCCGTCCATGGTGTTCTTCTCCAGGTCCGCCAGGTCCATCAGCGCCGCCTCGCCGAGATAGCGATAGGCGAGCTCCAGATGGCCCACCTCCGCGGCGATCACCGCCTGGGTGCAGGCCGACAGGGACGAGTCCCGTACGGTCAGCGCCTCGTAGTAGGCGAAGTTGCGGGACTTCTGCTCCGGTGTGAAGGCGTCCCCGCGCAGATGCATGGCGAGCACCAGGTCCGCCTGCTTGACCACCTGCTTGCGGTAGAGGTCGAAGTACGGGAAGTGCAGCAGCAACGGATACTGGTCGGGCCTGGTGGCCGCGAAGTCCCACAGCGCGTGCTGGGTGAAGCCCTCGCACTGCGGGTGGACGCCGAGCCGCTCGTCGTAGGGCACCGACATCGCCTCCGCCGCGTCCCGCCAGCGGCGGATCTCCTCGGCGGTGACCTGGAGCCGCTCGGCCGGGCCCGGATGGCGGTCCGCGGCCTCGGCCGCCGCGCGAAGGTTCTGCTGGGCCATCAGGTTCGTGTACACGTTGTCGTCGACCACGGCGGTGTACTCGTCGGGGCCGGTCACACCGTCGATGCGGTAGCGCCCGGCCGGGTCGTGGTGGCCGAGGGCGCACCACAGCCGGGCCGTCTCGACCAGCAGCGGCAGGCCGGTCCGCTGTTCGAACGACACGTCCTGGCCGGCGTCCACGTACTGGGTCGCCGCGTGCGCGATGTCGGCGTTGACGTGGAAGGCCGCGGCTCCGGCGGGCCAGTAGCCGGAGCACTCCTCGCCGTGGATCGTCCGCCAGGGGAAGGCGGCGCCGTGCAGGCCGAGCTGCTTCGCGCGCTCGCGGGCCAGGGGGATCGTGGTCCGCCGCCACGACAGCGCGTCCGCGACGGCTGCGGGATAGGTGTAGGTGAGCACCGGCAGCACGAAGATCTCGGTGTCCCAGAAGGCGTGCCCGTCGTAGCCGGAGCCGGTCAGGCCCTTGGCCGGGATGGCTCGCTCCTCCAGGCGCGCGGCCGACTGCAGCAGATGGAACAGCCCGAAGCGCACCGCCTGCTGCACCTCGGCGTCGCCCTCCACCTCGACGTCCGCGCCCTCCCAGAAGTCGTCGAGGAAGCGTCGCTGGTCCGCGTGCAGGCCGTCCCAGCCGTCCAGGCGGGCCGAGGCCAGCGCGGCGGCGACCTGGTCGTGCAGCGCGGCCCGCGAGCGCTGCGCCGACCATCCGTAGGAGAAGAACTTGACCAGCCGCAGCGTCTGGCCGGGCGCCAGGCGGGTGGCCACGGTCATCCGGCTGACGTCCTCGCTGACCTGTGCCTCGATCCGGGTGCCGTCCGGCCCGTCGATCTCGTGGCACATCCCGGCGGCCACGCGCAGGCCGCTGGCCCGGGTGCGGTGAACCATGATCGCCGTTCCGTCGCTGCAGGGGACGTTCTCCTCCGCGACCAGCGGCGCGTGCAGCGGGGCGGCGGCGCGCGGGTCGCCGCCCTCGTAGGTCTGGGTCTCGTTGGCGATGAGCTCCGACTGGACGACGACCCGCAACGGCCGGTCCACGGCCTCGACCTCGTACAGGATCGCGGCGACCGCGCGGTGGGTGAAGGACACCAGCCGGGTGGACCTGATCCGGACCGGGGTCCCGGTCGGTGAGCTCCAGTGCGCCGTGCGCGTCAGGGTGCCGGCGCGCAGATCGAGGACGCGCTCGTGCTGGTGCAGCGTCCCGTACCGCAGGTCGAACGGCTCGTCGCCGACCAGCAGCCGGATCACCTTGCCGTTGGTGACGTTCACCACCGTCTGTCCCGATTCCGGGTACCCGTAGCCCGCCTCCGCGTACGGCAGCGGCCGCACCTCGTAGAACCCGTTGAGGTACGTGCCCGGCGCCCCGTGCGGCTCGCCCTCGTCCAGGTTGCCGCGTAGCCCGATATGGCCGTTGGACAGCGCGAACACCGACTCGGTCTGCGCCAGCACCCGCAGGTCGAGATGCCGCTCGCGGACCGCCCACGGCTCGACGGTGAACGCCGGATGCCGGATCATCCGGCATCCCGGGACGGCGCGTCCCGTTCCAGCAGGTCGGCCAGGTCGGTGACCACGACGTCGGCGCCGTGCTCGCGCAACGCGTCCGCCTGCCCCACCCGGTCGACGCCGACGACGAAGCCGAACCGTCCCGCCCGGCCGGCCGCGACTCCGGCCAGGGCGTCCTCGAACACCGCCGCCTCGGACGCCCCCAGCCCCAGCGCCTCGGCGCCCGCCAGGTACATGTCCGGAGCCGGCTTGCCGGCGAGCCGCCGATCCCGGGCCACGAGGCCGTCGATCCGGGCCTCGAACTGCGCGGAGAGCCCGGCGGCGGCGAGGACCTGCTCGGTGTTGGCGCTGGAGGACACCACCGCGCGGCGCAGCCCCGCGTCCCGGACCGCGGCCAGGTAGCGGACGGAGCCGGGGAACACGTCCACGCCGTCCCGGTCGATGATGGCCTGCACCAGGGCGTTCTTGCGGTTGCTCAGGCCGTACACGGTCATCGTGCCGGGCGGGTCGTCCGGTGTCCCCTCGGGCAGGCTGATGCCTCGGGCGTCCAGGAAGCCGCGGGCACCGTCCGCCCGCTTCCTGCCGTCGACGTAGCGGTCGTAGTCGGCGCCCGCGTCGAACGGGACGAACGCGACCCCGGTCTTCTCGCTCCAGGCCCGCAGGAAGTCGTCGAACATCGACTTCCACGCCCTGGCGTGCACGGTGGCGGTACGTGTCAGCACACCGTCCATGTCGAACAGGCACCCCCGAATCCCCTCAGGCAGCCCCAGCATGGATCCCCCGTTCCCCCTCACACCAGCTCCCACCTGCGCATACCCCTCCACCTTCGCTCCTCACCCACGCCGCTCCCTGGCGGAGTTTGCCCCCTTCGCCCAGGGGCAGGTCGGCCTCACGGCGTGAGGTGCCATCGGTGCACCGCATCGGGGGGAAGGGGAACCCATGCCACTCGTCAACGTGAAGGTGATCGAGGGTGTGTTCAGCGCCACCCAGAAGGCCGAGATGGTGAAGAAGCTGACCGACGCGATCGTCGCCATCGAGGGTGAGCACATGCGTCCCCTGACCGTGGTCGTGGTCGAGGAGATCAAGAGCGGCGACTGGGGTGTGGGGGGACAGCCGGTGACGGCTGCGGACGTCAAGGCGCTGGCCTCGGGCGGATGACGTCCTCCGGGCGGTACGCGTAGCCGCGATCGCAGCTAGGCGCCCAGCGCGGCCAGGGTTTCCCGTAGCCAGCCGATCTCGGTCCTGCTGGTCGCGGTGGCGATCGTGAACAGCCCCTTGCGGAACGGGTCGTCGAAGTCGGCGGCCCGCAGGGGCCGGTCGCCGTCCCAGAAGAAGCTGGCCGGTTCGGTGAGGAAGGTCAGTCTGCGTCGCAGCACACCCGCCTGCAGCGCGGGCTCGTCGAGGTGGCGCAGGAACGCCAGCATCGTGAACCAGCGGTTCTCGTCGGTGATGAACGGCTCGTCCGGTTCGGCGAGCCGGCGCCGGAGCTCGGCGCGCCCGGCGCCGGTGAGGCTGAGCACGTGCCTGGGCGCGGCCTGGGCGCCGGGCTGCAGGTCGCGTTCGAGCAGGCCGTCGCGCTCCAGGCGTTTGATCGCCGGGTAGAGGGTGCCGTCGGCGATGGGCCGGACGTGGCCGGTCAGGGCGGCGACGCGTTTGCGCAGCTCGTACCCGTGGAGCGGTTCGTCGTAGAGGAAGCCCAGGATCGACAGCTCAATCATGCCGCTATGCTATCTCGATGTCTTAGTACATCGACATCTAGGTATCTCGGAGGCGATGATTGTGAGAGACGCGCAGGCGCTGCCGGACGGGAGCCGCATCCGCTGGGCCGAGGTGGCCGGGCGGCAGCCGGTCCGCGTTTACGTGCACGGGCTGGGCGCGGCGGCGGCGCCGTACTTCCTGCAGGTCGCGAGCCGGCCGGAGCTGGCCGGGCACCGGAGCCTGTTCGTGGACCTGCTGGGGTTCGGGACCAGCGACCGGCCCACCGCGTTCGGCTACACCTTGGAGGAGCACGCGGACGCGCTGGCGACCGCGTTGCGGGCGGCGGACGTGCGCGCGGCGCAGGTGGTCGCGCACAGCATGGGCGGGACGATCGCGGTGCACCTGGCCGAGCGGCATCCGGAGCTGGTGGCCGAGCTGGTGCTGGTGGACGCCAATCTGGACCCGACCGAACCGGCACTGCGGCCGGGCAGTTCAGGCATCGCCACCTACACCGAGGAAGAGTTCGTACGGCACGGCTGGGACGAGACGCTGACCCGGGTCGGGCCGCACTGGGCGGCCACGATGAGGCTCGCCGGACGGGAGGCGCTGCACCGCAGCGCGGTCCACCTCGCGCGCGCGGACGTGCGGGAACGACTGCGGAGGCTGCCGATCCCGCGCGCCTACCTCTATCCGGAGGCGGACGGCCAGCTCGGCGGGGCGGCCGGGCTGGCAGCCTCCGGAGTACGGCTGATCGCCGTCCCGGATACCGGCCACAACATCATGATCGACAACGTGGACGGGTTCGCCAGGGAGGTGGGCGGCCTTCTCGCAGGCCGGTGAGCAGCTGCATCGCCGGGGTCCGCGACGACCGGCGAGGACGTGTCAGCGTCTTGCGAGCTGCACCACGCCGTCGACGTCAGAGATCCCGATGGTTCCGCCGCCGGGATCGGTGACATGCGCGCGAGAGTCCAGGGCGATGTGTCGATTGTCGCTCATCACCCACAGCCGGCCGGGCGGCACCTGAACGTCGAACCGACGATTCGAGGCCGGCGGAGCGGCAAGGTACGGCTCGTCCAGCGCCTTGCCGTCGACATGGAGCCGGCCGGCGGTATCGCAGCAGTTCACCGTGCTTCCCGGTAGGCCGATGACCCGCGAAACGAGCAGGGCGTCCGGGGTGATACCGGCCCAGCCCTGAGGGGCTCGATAGACGACGACGTCACCAAGGCGCGGGGAGTGGTCTCCATCGATTCGGCGCACCGACAGGCGCGCGCCCTGCATGAGCGTCGGTTCCATCGACTTGCTCGACACGCTGATCCTGAACGTGCCGACAACCGAGTCGATCACCCCACAGCCCGCAGTGGACGCCAACAGGAACAAGACGGGCAAAACGGCCATACGTGCGCGAATCACCCGGACATTATGCCGAACCGCCGAACACTCGCCCACGCTCCCCCGTCCGGGCTCGGCCGCCTGACGGACGTCCACGCGATGACGGCGGTGGTGTCCGCCGAAGGGAAAAGCATGTCGGTCCATTCGCCGTCGCTCGCGCCGACGCGTCAGGCGAGCAGCGAGAACCCGGCAGCACCTCGGGTCCTCGGCCAACGCGCCTGCGAGAAGACGTAGCCCCCGGGGCTCATCCCTGACGGGCTCCGGAGAACGACGCGGCGCACGCCGGATCATGGCGGCGCGATCTGTGTAGACCGTGCCAAGCTCCTGCCCCTAACATCCCGCTTCATGATGATCCGCGTGCTGGCTGCCACGGCGGCCGGACTGATGGCGTTCTCCGGGACGGCGGCCGCCTACCCGGTCAAGGGCGTTCCCGAGCTGACCCACAACGCCCTGTACAAGAAGGGCAAGCTGCCCAAGATCAGCTGCAAGCTGAACAAGGGCACGACGAAGTCCTCGACCACCAAGTATCTGAACACCCTCGTCGACTGCCTGAACGACGCCTGGGGGCCGTTCATCCCCGACTTCCGGCCGGTCACGACCGACATCAAGACCACCCACGACAAGGGCGTCTGCCACAACGGCATAGAGATCACCGGTTCCTTCGTCAGCACCTGCTACACCTTCCTCCAGATCCAGCTCGGCACCGACTGGATCAGCGCCAAGGACGACCTGCCGATCCGCACCCAGGTCGCCCAGGCCTGGAGCGGCGTGGTCATGGGCCTGACCGGCATCGGCAGGGCCTACTGGGCCATGCCGAACGACGCCGACGAGAAGCAGCTCGACGAGCAGGGGCGTCGCTTCGACATGCAGCGGCTGTGCCTGTCCGGCGTGACGCTCAAGGCCCTGGGCGCGAAGTCGAAGAACTGGAAGGCCACCCTGAAGGCCGAGGAGCCCACGCCGAAGGACAAGCGCTGGCGCGACCGCTTCAGCAAGGACAAGCTCAGCGCCAACGATCTCTACTGGTTCACGCAGGGCTACACCAAGGGCACTCCTGGCGCGTGCAACACCTGGAAGGCGCCGGAGTCCAAGGTCGCGTGACCGACTCCGCCCCCGCCTTCTCGTAGGCGCCGGGATTCCCTCCCGGCGCGGCCACGTGCTGCCGTGGATCTTGGCTCTTCATTTGTGAGCGATGCTCATGTATGGTCGCCGTCACTATGAGGAACCGCTGGTTGTCGCCGATCGCCGTCGTGGTACTGGCCGCCGTCATCGCGCTGGGAGCGGTGTTCGACCCGTCGGGGCTGGCCGCGCCGTACACATGGACCGGCGCCGATCTGCTGCCCGTCGCCGGGCTCTGGCAGGTGGCGGCGCCGGCCGTCTACGTGCCGCTGCTGCTGGCGGGGGTGGGAGTGCTGGCGTGGGCGGTCGCCCGTGGACGCACCCCGCTGCGTACGGCATTGCTGGTGTGGGGCGCGGTGGTGTGGTCGGCGATGGCGGCGAAGCTGCTGATGTCGCTGGCGATGACCTCCGATGACGTGGTCTACCTGATGTGGTCGACCGGCTTCACCGGCGTCAAGGCGGCGGTGTTCGGCCTGCCGGTGGCGGCGGCCGCCTGGCTCACCCAGCTCCTGCACCGGCGCCTCGTCCCACCTCCCCCGGCGTCGGCCTCCACGGCGTCCGAGGCAGGGCCCGCCGCGGCCCCGGGGACGGTTCTCCCACGGTCGTCGGCGGCGGGATGGGCGGCGGCGGGAGTGTCCGTGGTCCTGGCCGCGTCGGTCGGCGGGGGGTGGTGGGGCGGCTCGCCCGTCGGCTATGCCATCGGCGACTCCCCGCTGGCTCCCGCGCCCGAGGCGGGACCGCTGGGCTGCCTGGCCGCCGTCACTCTGCTGGGTGTGCTGACCTGGGCGTCGAACCGCCGGCTCAGTGCCACCACCTCGCCCCCGGCCGTCGTGGCCGGGCTCTCCGCACTGGCCGCGGCCGCGATGCTGGGCCTGGTCGAGGTGGCCGTCGGGATCCCCGGCGACCTGGCGGGCGGCGACCTGTTCTGGGCACCGGCGATCATGCTGCGCCTCGCCCCCGCGCTCTCCTTCGGCGCCCTCCTCGCCCTGGCGACGGCCGTGCTCGTCGCCCTCCTGCCCGCCGCCCGGCCGGCGCGCAGGGGCAGCGTCCTGGCCGCACCGATCCCGATGGCGGTCGTCGTGGCCGCGGCGGCGCTCGCCTTACCGCTCCTGCCGTCCGGCACCACCACCGCGCAGCCCCCGCGCACCAAGGGGCTGACCCTCTCGGCCGACCGCAGGATCATCGACGCCGACGGCAACGAAGTGCTGCTGCGCGGCGTGAACGTCAACCAGCTCGAAGACTATTTCCAGAAGCGTCCGGACAAGGCGGTGACGCGACCGCTCACCGAGGCCGACTTCGCCGGCATGGAGCAGATGGGCTTCAATGTCATCCGTCTCGCACTGTCCTGGTCAGCGCTGGAACCCCGGCCCGGCCACTACGACCCGGCCTACCTCGCCAAGATCTCCTGGGCCGTCGGGACCGCGGGCCGGCACGGCCTGCGCACGGTCATCGACATGCACCAGGACGCGTGGGGAAAGGGCGTCGACGCCGCCCCCGGAACCACCTGCCCGAACGGTTCCCCGATGCACGGCTGGGACGGCGCCCCCACCTGGGCCGACCGCTTCGACGGCGCCCCCAGGTGCGAGTTCACCGGACGCGACATCTCACCGGCCGTCGCCCGCGCCTTCACCAACTTCTACCAGGACCGGGACGGCATCCAGACCCGCCTGGTCGCCGCCTGGGGCATGCTGGCGGAGCGGTTCGCGAACGAGCCGATGGTCGCCGGATACGACCTGCTGAACGAGCCGGGCTTCGGCGAGGCGCCGCCGATCACCTCCGGCGTCCTGCTCGGCCGCTACTACGACCGCGCGATCAAGGCCATCAGGGCGGGTGAGCGGCGCGGCTTCCCCCACCTGGTCTTCTTCGAGCCGTCCGTGCTCTGGTCGGGTCTCGGCTTCGAGGTCCCGGTGCCCAAGGACTTCACCGACGACCGGCTGCTCGTCTTCGCTCCCCACCTCTACAACGAGTCGATCACCATCGACCAGGGCACCGGCCTCACCGTCACGAGCATCGAGCGCGGCTTCGAGCTGGCGAGCCGGGCGGCGGAGTACTACGGCGCCGGGCTCTGGTCGGGTGAGTGGGGCTGGTTCGGCGACCCCGCCGCCGCCCCGATCGCGAGATACACCGACCAGGAGGATCGGCACCGCATCGGAGGCGCGTTCTGGGTCTGGAAGCAGTCCTGCGGCGACGCCCACGCCGATGCCGAGTCGAAGACCGGCGGCAACCTCATGATCGAGGACTGTGTCACCGGGAAGGACCTGCCCCCGCCCGCCGAGTACGTCGCCGAGCTCTCACGCCCCTTCCCGCGCTCCGCCCCCGGCCGGCTGACCGGCCTGACATCGGACCGCGCGAGCCTGACGGCCCGGGGTGAGGGCAGCGGATGCGGCCTCGACGTCTGGTTCCCGGGCGACGCCCGGCCGGTCGTCCGCGGCACCGGACTCAGCGGCGTCGCCGTCCGGCGGGCGCCGGGTGGCTGGCGTGTCACCGGCTGCACCTCGGGCGTCTACAGCCTGACCGCGGACGTATGACGCTCCCCGATGGAAGCGCCTGATCGGCCGCTGCTGGACCGGTCACGTCACCGGTGTTCGCCGGCGTAGAAGGCACGGGCGGCGAAGCCGATCCACTCGGGGCGTTCCCAGGTGGTCCAGCGGGCGCGCGCCTGTTGGTCGATCTTCGCGGCCGTCTCGTCGGCGGAGGCTCCGGCCGCGCGCAGCCGTACGACCTCGCCGTGCACGTGGTCGAGGTAGTCGCGGACGTCGCGGATCAAGGAGACGCCGCCCACCTCCCCGTGGCCGGGCACGACGATCTCGGGGTCGCGGGCGATCAGGTCATCGAGCACGCTGATCCATCCGGCGCCGTCCACGTCCACGTCGTACGGCGGGAAGTACGGCGCGATCGGGAAGATGCGGGTCTCGATCAGGTCGCCGCCGAACAGCACCCGGTCGTCGATGACGACGACCTGGTCGGAGCCCGTGTGCGCCGGCCCGACCGCCCGCAGGGCCGCCTTGCGCCCACCCAGGTCGATCTCGGCCCGGCCCTCGTAGACCAGGTCGGGATCGACGAGCTCGACGCCTTCGAGCTCGGCCGCCGCGGCGGCGCTCAGCCCCTTGAACATCTCGACGTAGGCGGCGCCCTTACGGTGCAGCTCCGCGCGCTGGGAGGCGTTGTAGACGATCGTCGCGGCCCCCTTGAACGCCTGCGCCCCGAACCCGTGCTCGGGGTGGAAGTGCGTGATGGTCAGGTACAGCCGCCGGTCGCCGGCCAGGCGCCGGGCCTGCTCCAGGACGTAGTCGCCGTTGCGGGGGCCCATGCCGGTGTCGACGACCAGCGCGGCGTGCTCGCCCACGACAATGCCGACGTTCGGGACGAGCTCGACGCGGTTGTCGGGGATGACGTACACGCCGTCGGACACCTCGACGGGCTCGCCGCGCACGACCGGCGGCGGGCTCGTCCGCACGTCGGGAAGATCACCCAGGTCAGGGGACGGGTTCGGCGTCACATCGGCGGGGCACATGATCCGGCTCCAATCTGAACACTGTTGAGATGCTTGCGAGCGTAGCAGAGATCTGATCAGTGTTAAGATCGGGCGATGGCGAAAGGGCGATACCACCACGGTGACCTGCGCAGCGCGCTGCTCGACGCCGCCGAGGCTCTCGTACGCGAGCGCGGCGCCGACGGCTGGTCCCTGCGCGAGGCCTCGGCGCGCGTCGGCGTCAGCCCCAGCGCCGCCTACCACCACTTCGCCTCCCGCGACACGCTGGTGCGCGCCCTGTCCGAGCGGACGCTCGCCTGGCTCGGGGAGCGCCTGCGACAGGACTGCGAACGCGCGCCCGGCCAGGAGGACGACCCGCAGCGGCGGCTGATCGCCCTGGGGTGCGGCTATGTGCGCTGGTCGCTCGGCGACCCGGCCGTCGCCCGGCTCGTGCTGCGCGGCGGCGCCACCGCCCCCGACTCCGCCATCTCCCCCCACCCGCACGACGTCCTCACCGCGGAGCTCGACCGGCTCGCCGAGGCCGGCGGCCTGCCGGGGCCCGCCCGCGAGGGGGCGGAGTTCGTGGTGTGGGCCGCGCTGCACGGGCTGGCCGTGCTGCTGGCCGACGGCCTGGTGCACTTCGACGACCCGCGCGCGGTCGACCTCCAGACCACGCGCGTGGTCCGCACCACGCTCAACGGCCTGGCCCAGGAGGCGTCGCACGCGGCGGGCCGCCCCGCGGGCCGCTCGGCGCACACCGAGCGCCTGGCCCGCCGCTCCGGCGGCTGACCCCCGCAAGGGATGCGTGCGCGTACACCGATCGGTGTACGCGCAGGTGTCTGCGCATGGACGACGCCGGGCACCACAGGCCGCTCATAACGTCTGGGCCATGAAGAAAACAGTTCTTGCCGGTGTCGGCATCGGCGTCGCGGCATTCGCCATCTCGGACGTGGTCAACAGGGAAATGAGCCCGATCGGCGAGACGATCAGCAGGTTCGTCAACACGGGGGCCGGCTGGCTGGTGCCCCTCGGGCTGGTCGCCGTCGCGCTCGGCGCGGCGGCGCTGACGGTGGCGGTGGCTCGTACCCGCACCAGCCGCGCGGGCACCTGGCTGCTGGGCGTCTGGTCGCTGGGGCTGCTGGTGGCCGCGATCTTCCCCGCCGACCCGCCGGGGCAGTGGGACAACCCGTCGGTCTCGGAGAGCGTGCACGGCTTCTCCGCCTGGGCGGCCTTCGCCGCCTTCACGGCCGCCGCCGTGGTGCTGACCAGGGCGTGGCCGCGGGACGGCCTGCTCACCGGTGCGACTGTGGCCCTGGTGTCTGGAATGATCCTGTTTGTGGTGACTCTCGTCGATGTCATGGTCTCCCGGTCGCTGCCTCCGATGGTGGGACTGACCGAGCGCATCGCCATCGCCGCCAGTCTCGGCTGGATGGCGCTGGCCGCCGTCCGTCTGCCCGGCGCCCGCCGATGACCTCCGCTGTCCCGGCCGTCGTGCTGCCGGGGGCGCTCACGACCGTCGCCGTCCTGACCGGGACGGCGGCGGTCGGGGCCCCGATCGGCTGGCCGGTGGTCACGATGGCGCTCCTGCTCGGCGGATTGCTGGTGGTGCGGCGGCGCCGGCCGGTCGGCGTCCTGCTGGCCTCGGCGCTGGTGCTGGTCGCCTTCCAGGGAGCGGGGCTGTTCGAAGGCGGCTGGGTGTGGCCGCTGACCGCGGCCGCCTACACCGTGGCCGCGGCCGGCCGGACCCGCTGGGCCGCCGGTGTGGGACTGTTCCTGCTGCTGTACGCGCTGACCTGGGACTGGGCCGTCGCGGGCGGCTCGCCTGCCCGCGCGCTGGCCTCCGGCGGCGCCGAGGTGCTCTGGCTGGCGCTGGTGCTGGCGATCGGCAACGCCCGCCACCTCCAGGCGCGCTGGCGGGCGCAACTGGAGCAGGCACGCGAGGCGGACGCCCGCCGCCGCCTCGCCGAACAGCGGCTGGAGATCTCCCGCGAGCTGCACGACATCATCGCCCACACCTTGGCCGTGGTCGGCGTGCATCTCAACGTGGCCGCCGACGCGCTGGACGACTCCCCCGAGGAGACGCGCGCGGCCCTGCGCACCGCGATGGACGTGCGCGGCAAGGCCATGGCCGACCTGCGCTCGCTCATCGGCGTGCTGCGGATCGACGATGACGCCGCCCCGCAGCCGGACCTGGGCGCCATCGCCGATCTCGTCGCCGCCGCCCGGGCCGCCGGACTGCAGGTGGAGCTGCACGAGGAGGGCGATGCCGCCATGGTCACCGGCCCGCAGGCCGTCGCGGCCCACCGGCTCGTCCAGGAGGCGCTGACCAACACCATCAAACACGCCGACGCCACCCGGGTGTCGGTGCGGCTGCGCTATGCGAGCGACGCGGTGACGGTCGAGGTGGCCGACGACGGCCGCGGCGCGACCACCCCGGCCGACGGCGTCCTGACCGGGGGCCACGGGCTGACCGGCATGCGCGAACGTGTCACCACCCTGGGCGGCACGCTGAGCATCGAAGGGAGCGAGGGGTTCGCCGTGCGCGCGATCATCCCCATGGCAACATGACGATCAAGGTGCTGCTCGCCGACGACCAGGCCCTCGTCCGGGCGGGTTTCCGCAGCCTGCTCAACCGCTCCAAGGACCTGACCGTGGTCGGCGAGGCCGCCACGGGCGACGAGGCCGTCCGGCAGGCCCGCGCCACCGAGCCCGACGTGATCCTCATGGACATCCGCATGCCGGGGATGGACGGCATCGAGGCCACCCACCGGGTGCTGGCCGAACGCCCGGACACCAAGGTCATCATCCTGACCACGTTCGACACCGACGACCACGTCTTCGCCGCGCTGCGCGCCGGCGCCAGCGGGTTCCTCACCAAGGAGGTCGGACCCGCCGAGCTGCGCCACGCCGTGGCCGTGGTGGCCGCGGGCGAGGCGCTGCTGTCGCCGAGCGTCACCCGGCGAGTCGTCCAGCAGTTCGCTCACCGGCCCGCCCCGCTGAGCGGCGACCGGCTCACCGCGCTCGCCGTGCTCACCGATCGCGAACGCGAGGTCGTCCGTCTGGTGGCCGAGGGGCTGTCCAACGACCAGATCGCCGCCAGGCTCGTGATCAGCCCGCTGACGGCCAAGACGCACATCACCCGCGCCCTGATGAAACTCGGCGTCCGCGACCGGGTGCAGCTGGTCATCCTCGCCTACGAGACCGGCCTGGTGCAGCCGGGCTCCTGATACGCGGCCCCCGTCAACTGCTGGGCGGACGAGCACTACGGATCCAGCGGCGAATACGCCCACGCCGGGTGCGGTTCGGGCAGCGGCCACGTGCGGGCCGTCGCCTACTGCACGGACAACCCGAGCACAACTGGTGAGGTGTTCCGAGAGCGTCGTGCAACAGTAGGGCCTCCGTCCTGATCCTTGGGTTTGTGGAAGATTTCGACGAGTTCGTCCGAGCACGGGGGGACGCGCTCCTCCGGTACGGCTATGTGCTGACCGGCAACTCCGAGGACGCGGCCGATCTCGTGCAGGAGGCGCTGGCCCGCCTGGGAGACGCCTGGCCACGGGTGCGCAGGAAGGACGACCCTGAGGGATACGTCCGCACGACCATGGCCAGGCTGCACATCAGGTCGTGGCGTCGGCGCGATCGCGAGCAGCTGGTCGCCGCCGTCCCCGACCACGGCAGCCTCGACCAGTACGGCGACGCCGCCCTGTGGGCGGGGCTGCAGGAGCTGCCCCGCCGGCAGCGGGCCGTGCTCGTGCTGCGCTACTACGAGGACCTGCCGGATCAGGAGATCGCCGAGATCCTCGGCGTCGCCCGCGGGACCGTACGGAGCCAGGCCGCCCGCGCGTTGGACAAGCTCCGGATCAAGCGCGTGTTTCAGGAGGCACGATGAGCGACGAACAGGATCTGATCCGGACGCTGCGCACGGCGGCGGGACAGGTGGAACGCCGTGACCTGGTGGGCGGCGTGGCCCGGCGGCGCCGCGCCCGGCGTACCAGGCAGCGGGTGCGGGTCCTGCTCGCGGCGGTCGCGGTCGTGGTGATCGCGGGCGGCACGACCGCGATCCTGTCGGGCGAGGACGGGCGGGACGCCCCGCCCGCCGTGCAGATCACGCCGTCCCCCTCCCTGCCCGCCGCGCGGCCCGCCGTCGAGTTGTGGCCCGAGGCCGTCGTCAAGGTGCCGGCGAAGGGCTCCGACGGCCGGACCCTGCGCGTGGTGACCGGTCTGAGCGCCACGGAGGTGCTGCTGGTCTCGGAGTCGGCGTTCGAGAAGGCCGGACGGCTGGAGGTGCACGACTCGGCCTCGGGGACGACCCGGGTGCTCGGCGACATCCCCAGCCCGCGGAAGAAGTACTATCCGCAGCTCTTCGCCGCCGGCCGCGGGTACATCGCCTGGTTCGGCGCGACCCCGCAGGACAGCGTCCCCTGGACGGACTTCTGGGTCATGCCCGCACAGGGCGGCAAGGCCAGGCGCGTGGGCGAGGTCGACGCCGACGTGGACAGGATCGCCCTCACCGGCGACTCGCTCGTGTGGTCGGTGAAGGAGGGCGGCGTCTATCGCATGCCGCTGATCGGCGGCGCTCCCGAGCGGCTGCCCGGCACCGACGGGCTGCACCTGACGGCCTGGCCGTGGGCCGCCGGGCTGAGCGACGACCAGCCGTTCGCGAACCACAACCGCGTCGTCAACCTGGAGACCGGCCGCTCGGCCGACGTCGCGCTGCCCGACAGGGCCGAGGGCGTGCAGTGCGACGCGCAGTGGTGCGTCGGGATGCTGGACGGGCACGCGATCGTGCAGCGGATCGACGGGTCCGAACGCAGGACCCTGCCCCAAGGGCTGAGGCCACAGCCCGGACGGACGCTGCTGGGCGGCTCGTACGCGCTGTTCAGGGTGTACGACCCGGACCGCGACAAGAGCGGCGTGCCGATCGCCCTGCTGTACGACCTGACGACGGGCGCGATGGCCCGGATCGGGGAACGTTCCGTGGGCGTCCTGTCCGGGAACGTGGGCTCGGGGGCGTCCTCCTCCGCACCGTCCACCACCGTCTTCTGGGACGCCGACGAGACGTCCTACGAGCAGTGTGCGAACGGAGGGTGCCAGGTCAAGACGCGCGGCGGCGGCAAGGAGTACACCGTGCTGAACCTGGCGGCCGTCCCCCGGTGAGCACGGCCCCGTGAGGGCGGCCCTGGTAGGGCTGGCCCTACCTGTCCCGGGCAGTGCGTACGCCTAAAAATGCGCAGGTCAGCGGCATCGTCTGGGGATCCGGGCGCGTCATACGGTTCTTGACGTCAAGCAAGAGCGACACCAAGGAGCAAGTGACATGACCGTTGGCCGGCAGCTTGCCGCCCTCGCGGCGGGCCTGACCCTCGTGCCCGTCCTGGCCCAGGCGGCCTTCGCGGCCGAGCCCGCCGCGCCCACCGCGGCCGCCGAGCCCGTGCGGGCTCTGGAGGCGGCGGCGCACGAACTGCGCTCGACCGAGCCGGGCGCGGAGTCCGGCGACCTGAGGGCCTTCGGCCGGATGGTCGGCGACGCCCAGGTCGTCGGCATGGGCGAGGCGACCCACGGTTCGCATGAGTTCTTCACAGTGAAGGAGCGGGTTTTCCGTTATCTCGTGGAGAAGAAGGGTTTCACCACGTTCGCGCTGGAGGCCAGCTGGTCGGGTGGGGTGCGGCTCGACGAGTACCTGCGCACGGGCAAGGGCGACCTGCGGGCCATCGCCAAGGAGGTGCTGCGGGCTTCGCCGTGGGAGCGCGAGGAACTCGTCGGGATGCTGGAGTGGATGCGCGAGCACAACCGCCGCGACCCCGGCCGCCCGCTGCACGTCATGGGCGACGACTTCGGCGCGCCGAAGATCGGCGAGGAGGCCTTCGCCCGCGTCGCGCAGTACGTGCGGGGCGCCCACCCCGACTCCACCGCTCCCCTGGCCGCGCTGTACGAGGGGTTGCGCCCGCTCGACGACTTCTTCGCCTACCTGAACCGGCCGCTGGAGGAACGGCGGCAGCTCGCCGGCAAGGCCCAGCAGGCGCTCGACCTGCTCCTCACCCTGGGAGGGCCGAAGGCGTCCGCCGCGTACGACAGCGCCGTCCAGGATGCCCGGTTCATCGCCCAGACCGCCAAGTTCGCCGGCTACGACCTGACCGACAAGTCGTGGCTGAGCGTCGTCCAGCGCTACCGCGACCAGGTCATGGCCGACAACACCGTCTGGTGGCTGCGACACCACGGCGGCAAGATTCTCATGTCCGCGCAGAACACCCACGCCGGTTACGTCGCCGACGAGCCGGCGCTCTACCCGAAGACGCAGGGCTCCTACCTGCGCGACACCCTGGGCAAGAAGTACGTCGCCGTGGGCTTCACCTTCGACCGCGGATCCTTCCTGTCGAAGGACGCCGCGCTGGGCGGCGACTGGAAGCAGTTCACCGCCGGCCCCGCCGAGCCCGGCAGCAACGAGCACACCCTCGACCGGGTCCGCTACGACGACTTCTACCTCGACATGCGCACCGCGCCCGCCGCCGCGCGCGACTGGCTCGCGGTGGCCCGGCCGACCCGCAACATCGGCACGCAGTACCCGTACCCGCTGCTCGACACCGCCCTGTCCCGCGCCTTCGACGTGCTCGTCCACCTGCACGAGGTGCGTTCGGCGCAGGTGCTCAAGTAGCGAGGCAGTCGGTGCGGCCCGGGGCAGGGGCCCCGG